>JAMDDR010000162.1 GCA_023488685.1 Chloroflexota bacterium
CGGCAGTGCGGTTGCTCGTGCCTTTGCCCGAGACGGGGCAAAAGTCTTCCTGGCTGGCCGCACACTGCCAAAGCTCGAAGCCTTGGCTGAAGCGATATCCGTCGCCGGAGGAGCAGCCGAGGCAGCGGCTAAATGTAGCCTAAGTGCGCACATTGTACAAGTTGGGCACCTGGCCACAGCGGCCACCTTACGGCCACAGTTTCAGCACTGGCGCCGGGCGCGACTCCTCGGACTGATCCTCACTCACACTTAGAGTGGCTCGTGTAATAACACAAGGAAGCGATCATCCCTCTGCGGGGGCCATTGGCCTGACGCGAAGCATGGCGAACGCTTCGCGTGATCGCGATCCATGAACGCGATCATGGATTGACGGGCTTCGGCATTACAATCCTGGTCTCGGAACGCGGGCGGTTGCTCCTCATTATCCGCACTGAATCGAGAAGGAGAACATATGCTACTCAAGGACAAGAACGCTGTCATCTATGGGGCAGGGGGGAACATCGGCAGTGCGGTTGCTCGTGCCTTTGCCCGAGACGGGGCAAAAGTCTTCCTGGCTGGCCGCACACTGCCAAAGCTCGAAGCCTTGGCTGAAGCGATATCCGTCGCCGGAGGAGCAGCCGAGGCAGCGCCCGTCGATGCCCTCGATCCACAGGCCGTCGAGCAGCATCTCGATGCGATCGTACAGAAGGCAGGCAGGATAGATATCTCTTTCAACGCGATTTGGATTCGTGGAGACCTGCAAGGAACCCCGCTCATTCAGATGCCATGGGAAGACTTTACTCTCCCGATCCTGACAGGCGCGAAAACGCACTTCCTTACAGCGACGGCGGTGGCCCGGCACATGGTGCGACAGCGTTCGGGTGTCATCCTCACCCTCTCTTCGTCCTCGGCCGGACTGTCCGGGCGTGACCGCAGATTCCATTTGACGGGAGGCTTCAGCACAGCCTGTGCTGCCATCGAAGCACTCTCTCGCAGCTTGGCGGGTGAGTTGGGTCCGCAGGGGATCCGCGTCGTCTGCTTGCGACCCGATGCCATTCCGGAGACGTGGGCTGCGGACCCCACTGAAGTGAGGACGTACATGCAAAACGGGACCGCACTTGGGCGTCTCCCCACACTGGAGGAGGTTGCCAATGCAGTGGTCTTCATGGCCTCCGATCGGGCCAGCGCGATGACCGGAACCATCGCGAACCTGACCTGCGGCTCAATCATGGATATGGACTAAAGTGGCTCGTGCGTTAACGCAAGGCATAGCCGCAATGGCGTATCCAGTGCCGGAGGTCATCCGTCGAGACAGCGCGCAGCGCAAAGGTGCCGTAGCCGTTGTCTATAATCGAAAACGGGACATAATAACCACATACCGTATCGCCACCCACCCGTTGGTGCGAGGTAATCTATGAAAAACGACAGACTCGATATTGCTCAAGCCTCAATGCCATCGGATGCATTGCAGGCAGCGAATACAGCATGGGCACGGAAGGATTTCTCCGCTGTTCGGATCGAATGTGCCAAAGTGCTCTCTGCGCCTGTTCCCGCGCAGCACAGAAGCTATGCGCATCTTCGCATTGCGCAAAGCTACCTTGCTGAGCAAAATGGCACAGCCGCAATTGCGGAATATGAACAAATCAGCGCGAACGCGGAATACCCCGATGTGCATCGTTATGAGGCTGAGGTATGCATCAAGGAGATCAAGCGTACACAACAGGGGCTGCCCGCGCGTGATCCACTTTCCTCCCGTACGAAAATGACCGCCACCCATCCAGGGATGGAATACTTTGTTGCCTCTAGCGGAAACGATGCCAATCCGGGCACGGCGGCACAACCATTCGCGACGCTAGAGAGAGCACGCATGGCGATCCGTGCGCTGAAGACAAATGAACTTCCCGCAGGCGGCATTGTCGTGACGATCAAGGCCGGTGTGTACAAAGTCACTGAAACGTTTGTACTCACCACAGACGATAGCGGTACGGCGCAATCGCCCATCGTCTATCGCGCCGAAACAAAGGGCGCGGCCGTTCTGTATGGCGGTACTCGTCTCACGGGCTTTCAGCCTGTTACTGACCCCGTCATCCTTGAGCGTTTGCCCGCTGAGTCGCGTGGCAAGGTGTTCCAGTGCTCCCTGAAAGAGCAGGGCATCACTGATTATGGTGAACTGAAGGTGCGGGGTTTCAACCAACCGCCATCGCCGCCCACGCTTGAACTCTATTTCAACGACAAGCCCATGACGCTGGCACGCTGGCCGAATGAAGGATTTGTAGGCATCAGCAAACTCATTGATTCTGGTGTTAAGGGTAGCCGGCCGTCGGTGCTGGCGTACGACTCGGAACGCCATGAGCGTTGGACAAGGGCGGAAGATGCGTGGTTGTTCGGCTACTTCAAGTATCTGTGGGCAGATGCCACGATTAAGATCGGCGCGATTGATCCCGTGGCAAAAACGCTAACCACGGCTGAAGCGTACGACTATGGCGGAGGGATGGACACGACGCAGGGAATCACCTACTACGCATTCAACCTGCTTGAGGAACTTGACATGCCCGGCGAGTGGTATCTGAACCGTGCGAACGGTATGCTCTACTTCTGGCCTCCGTCTGATCCATCACAGGCGACAATCGAAATCGGCCTCTTGTCTGCGCCGATGATCACAATGGAGAACGTTTCGCATGTACGGATCGAGGGCATTGTTTTTGATCTTGCGCGTTACAACTGCATGACGATCCAGGACAGCGACAGTTGTCTCGTCGCCGCCAGCACCATCAAGCGATTCGCCGGCAATGGCATTACCATCCGCGGCGGAAAGGGATGCGGTATTCTGGGCTGCGACATCTCCATGCTGGGACGCCGCGCGACCGAAGTCATAGGCGGTGACAGAAAGACGCTTGAGCCTGGCAGGCACTTTGTGGAAAACTGCCAGATCCATGATTTTGGGCGGATCGACCGCACCTACACGCCAGGAATACAACTTGAGGGCGTTGGCAATCGCGTGGCGCATAACCTGATTTACGACTGCCCGAGTAGCGTCATGCGCATCGAGGGCAATGATCACTTCGTGGAATACAACGAGGTGCACAGTTCGGTGCGCGAATCTGATGATCAGGGCGCAATTGATATATTCCTCAATCCCACGTATCGAGGCATCATCATTCGATACAACCACTTCCACCACAATGGAAAAACAGGACATGAAGGCGCGGTCCACGGGCAAGCGGCGATACGCTTCGACGATGCCATCAGCGGCATGCTGGTATATGGGAATATCTTCTATCGCAGTGCGAATGGAAATTTTGGCGCCATTCAGATCAATAGCGGGCGCGACAATGTGTTGGATAACAATATTTTCGCAGACTGTAAGCAGGGCGTCAGCGGTCAATGGCATCCAGGGAATACGGTTTGGCAGATGATACGAGATGGAAGGGAACCTGCGGATTTCTACCGTGATGCGGTTTACCTTTCACGGTACCCCGCCATCGCTCACATGATGGATGCACCTGGCAT
Source organism: Chloroflexota bacterium (assembly GCA_023488685.1). GTDB lineage: Bacteria > Chloroflexota > Anaerolineae > J036 > Brachytrichaceae > CAIXPS01. The sequence continues at coordinate 3,490 of JAMDDR010000162.1, forward strand.
CAACGCTATCTGGCGCAATGTTTTCTATCGGTGTGGACGCGTCATTACCAGAGACAGGGAGAAGTTCGATATGAACGAAAACGGCGTGTTCAGCGATGTGGATCCGGGCTTTGTAAACGCGGCCAACGGCAACTTCGAACTGCCACCAGATGCACTGCTCTTCGAGACTGTCGGTTTCAAGCCGATACCCGTTGATGAAATCGGGCTGTATGACGATGCTTATCGCGCAACCTGGCCAGTGAAAACGACTCCGGTCACCATGCCTGACTGGCGGTGAAACGACGAGTTTTGATGCCTTTGACGCTATATGTGGCGTTGTTGCGTAAGTCAAGTTCAACATATCTGCGGCACGGGTAAACTCGCCAAACGGGTGACCGAGCAGTTGGCTAAGGTCAACACCGTGTCTGGTGCGAGTCGCAAGGAGTGAGTCATCCTCTACACTGGTCGCTGGTCTGCTATCACCTGGCGCGACCGCAGGAAACGCTGCGGGTGCCGGTAGGGGAGGGCGGCAGGTGATAGCGACACAGACTGTGCTAAAACGCAAGCTAACGCTTGCACTCCCGGAACGCCGGCGTTGTTCGTCGACCGCGGGAGTGCGGACAACCAATCAAGGACAACCATTCAAGGACGGTGCCACATGCTTCATGACAAGGAAACCATGACGTCGCGCGAGCGGGTGCGGCGGGCCTTCCACCGCGTCCCGGCCGACCGTGTCCCGATCGATTACCTGTGCAACCCCGGCATCGACGCGCGGCTCAAGCAGCACTACGGCCTGGCGCTCGACGACGACGAGGGGCTACGCCAGGCGCTGTGGGTGGACCTGCGCAGCATCGGCGCGCCCTACCGCGGGCCACGACTGCACGCGGAGCAGCCCGGCATCCACGTGGACCCGCTGTGGGGCATCCACACGCGCTGGATTGAGCACCCATCCGGCGGCTACTGGGATTACTGCGACTTCCCGCTCAGGGACGCCGACGAGGAGCAGGTGGCGCGCTGGCCGATGCCGAACCCCGACGACTTTGACTACGCGGGCGTGGCCGATGCGTGCCGGCGCTACGACCACTACGCGCTGTGCGTGCACTGCTTCGGCGACCTGATCAACGGCAACGGCTTTCTGCGCGGCATGGAGCAGACCCTGGTCGACCTGCAGACGGACGAGCCGGCCGGGCTGCTGCTGGCCGACCGACGCTTCGCCGCACAGGCCGCCGTCGCCGAGCGCATCCTCGCCGCGGCCGGGGGGCGCATCGACATTTTCTGGCTGGGCGAGGACCTGGGCACGCAGAAGTCGCCCATGATCTCGATGCGGGTGTTCAAGAAGCACGTGCGCCCGCGTTATCAGAAGCTGGTGGACCTGGCAAAGGCCTACGGCGCGAAGACCATGATCCACACCTGCGGCTCGTCGAGCTGGGCCTACGAGGACTTCATCGCCATGGGCATCGACGCGGTGGACACGCTGCAGCCCGAGGCCACCCACATGTCGCCCGAGTACCTGGTGCAGCACTTCGGCGGGCGGCTGTCGTTCCACGGCTGCATCTCCACGGCCGGGCCGGTGGCTTACGGCACGCCGGCGCAGGTGCGCCAATACGTGCAGGACACACTCGACGTCATGATGCCCACGCGCAGTTACATGCTGTCGCCCACCCACGCCATCCAGGACAACACGCCGACGGAGAACGCCGTCGCGATGTATGATGCGGCCAAGGAGTTGGGGTGGTATCCATTGAGGATGAGATCGCAGAGCTGTTAACGGCCTGGTAGGTAATGCGATGTTTCTGCACTCCATCGAGCTGATCGAGACGCTGCCATGTCTATCCGAGCCAGGCAGAATTACTGTCGTGGGAAAACCATCTCGTTCATTGGATGATGTATTGCCCTATCTGGCAACGCTGCCAGGTGTCATCAGCTATAACCCGGAAGCCTGTACCCTCACCTTCCACCGTCGATCTGGTTTCCTCGCCATGTACGCACACCGGGTGTATATCACGCAGGTGGTCGACATTGAAGAGGGTTTGGGACTCCTGTCGAGTTTGGTTGATGCCATTAATGCGACCTGGGCGCACCGGCATGAACTGATGCCGGTAAACACCCCGCGCCGCGCAGCGCGACTACTGGATGTCTGGTCGTTATTGCCGAAGATAAACTGCACACAATGCGGCGAAGCAACCTGTATGGCGTTCGCCGCCGCTTTGATGCAACACCGGCGGACACTGGCTGATTGTCTGCCCTTGGGAGATGACACCAGTCTATCCGGACAGCGAGCATCGCTAGAGGCGATGTTGTGATGGAGAGGAAGTCATGAAGCTTAACGCGTTGCTAACATAGCGCTTGCCTTCTTTTTATATGGAGGATGCGAATGGTAAATGATGAGACCGAGTTGCCTGAGCACGTGCGTCGCAACCGCGTCCTCTGGGACGCGAACGCCCCGGAGTACGTCGGACCAGGCGAACGGGCGTGGGCTCGCAACGAACCGACCTGGGGCATCTGGGGCGTGCCGGATGCCGAGCTCTGCGTGTTCCCGGAAGACCTGGCCGGCAAGGACGCAATCGAACTGGGATGCGGCACGGCCTACATTTCAGCCTGGCTCGCCCGTCGCGGGGCGCGGGTGGTGGGGATCGACAACTCTGTCGTCCAGCTGGCGACGGCCCGCCGGCTGCAGCGGGAGCATGGCCTCGAGTTGACGTTGATCCACGGCAATGCCGAACGGGTGCCATATCCCGACGCGAGCTTCGACCTCGCGATCTCCGAGTATGGCGCGTGCTTGTGGGCGGACCCGCATCGCTGGGTCCCGGAAGCGGCTCGTATCGTGCGCCCTGGTGGAGCGCTCATCTTCCTCGTGAACTCGGCTCTCCTCACGCTGTGCATGCCGGAGCAAGACGACCTCGCCGCCAGCGACCGATTGCTGCGGCCGGCGTTCGGGATGTATCGGATCGAGTGGCTGGGCGATTTGGGCGTCGAGTTTCACCTGTCTCACGGTGACTGGATCAGATTGCTTCGGCGCAGTGGATTCGAGATTGAGGACCTGATCGAAGTCCAGGCGCCGGAAGCGGGGACGACACGCTACCCCTTCGTCACCTCGCAATGGGCGCACCAGTGGCCGTCGGAGGAGATCTGGAAAGCCCGGCGCCGGGCCGACCAGGACACGCGTCGCGGCCAACTCGTATTTGCTGGCCCGCAGTGTAGGAGACCGGCACCATGTTCAGCCTAGCTGATCTCGATGAGCGGCTCCAGACACTATTGCGCCAGTTGGAGGACGCCGGTATCTATCACCGCGGTGAGCCCCTACCTCCCATCATCACCAAGGAACAATGGCATGATCCCGGCGCGGACCAGCGGGGATGGGTTGCGATCAAAGCCTGCCTGATGCCAGTACGGATAGACCTTCTGGATTTCGCTGGCCTGATCCAATCGCGCCATCTGCCCGGCGGTGAGCGACCACCCCACCGCGCCCAGGTTCTCTCGCAGTTGCCCCTCATTCCGAGCGCCGATGATCACCGTCGCTACTGTCGGGCGCTGGAGGACCCAGTTGAGCGCAACCTGCGGAACCGTCTTGCCTGTTTCGGCTGCAACAGCGTCGAGCGCATCCACCACGTTGAAGAGATGGCCATCGGGGATCGGGGGGCCGCCGTCCACGGCGATCTTGCTGCGAAGCCGGCTTGTTTCGGGCAGTGGCTGGCCCCGGCGGATCTTGCCCGTCAGGCGCCCCCAACCCAGCGGGCTCCAGACCACCGTGCCCACCTGCTGATCCAGCGCGAGCGGCATTAACTCCCACTCGTATTCTCGCCCGACCAGGGAGTAGTAGGCTTGGTGCGCCACATACCGCGTCCAGCCATAGCGGTCGGAGACGGCCAGGGACTTCATCAGGTGCCAGCCGGAGAAATTCGAGCACCCTGTATACAGCATCTTCCCCGCCCGCACCAGGTCCTCCAGCGTGCTCAGGGTCTCCTCCACCGGCGTCAGCGCATCAAAGCCGTGCAACTGGAACAGGTCAATGTGGTCGGTGCCCAAGCGGCGCAGACTGCCCTCGACCGCGCGGGTCAGGTGGAAACGCGACGAGCCAACGTCGTTGGGCCCCGGCCCGGTCCCGAACGTGGCCTTCGTCGAAAGGATGACCTGATCCCGGCGACCCTTGATCGCTTGTCCCAGAATCTCTTCCGACGCGCCGTTGGAATAGCCATCGGCGGAGTCAAACATGTTCAGACCCGCGTCCAGACAAATATCCACCAGTCGCCGGGCTTCGGTCACGTCGGTGGCGCCAAAGGCCCGGAAGAACTCGTTCCCTGCGCCAAACGTCGCGGTGCCCAGGCACAGCACGGGCACCTTAAAGCCGGACCTGCCCAGTAGTCTCCATTCCATCGTGGGTTTCTCCTTCTGACGGCGTGCGGTTCTATGACGTGCGAGTCGAGTATAGCGGCGTTGCGCCAGATGCGAGTGGCGCGCTATGCGATAATGCGCTTCATCAACTGAGCGACACACTTTTATCCACCAATTAGCCAGAAAATCCATTCTCTTTATCGCCCAATCATTCATGATTTGCGCAGCAGCCTCCAGTGACCGGGCACACTGATTGTTTCGCAGGACGCCGAGCGCGTGCCCGACATAATCCGCTTGCTCCGTAAGCTGGGAAGGAGTAGCTGTGATACCATGCCTTTAAGAGGGATTCATGTCACTGACATCAAAGGAGGATTATCGAAAGTATTCCAAATTGACAGCGAGGTCCGTTACAGCTAACCGTTACAGCCATCAGTAGCGTAGTGCTCTCGGCGAGCATATGGAAATCCGCTCAATTCCATCAGGTCTAGTTAATGGATAAAAGGAGTGAGTTCACCATGAATAAGCTATTGCGCCGCATGAGGTATTTCGTGCTTTTGGCATCCGTATCAGTGCTCGCAGCCTGTACTGCTGTGTCCCCGCCTGCGGGACCGACACCTGCGCCCGTTGTCACGGAAGCGCCGGCCGCCACAGAAGCGCCCGCTGCCACGGAAGCGCCGGCCGCTACGGAAGCGCCGGCTGCCACTCCCGGCAAGTACCAGGAAGCCCCCATGTGGGCTGAGATGGTAAAAGCCGGCACGCTTCCGCCCATTGAAGAACGCCTCCCGCTCGAACCCTTTGTGGTTGGGCCCGGCGTGTTACAGTCGTTGACCAACTTGCCCGACTGGGTGCCTGGTAAGTATGGCGGCACGCTGCATGGGGCGAGCGCCGTCGCCAACTGGAATGCCGACTTCTTCGTCATGCTGAACCAGCCGATCCTGAAAGCGCCTGACCTGACCGTGCAAGGCGTAAAGGGGAACATCGTCCAGGACTTCAAAATCGATAACAACAACCAGGACTTCACCTTCTACATGCGCAAGGGCCTGAAATGGTCCACGGGCGACCCCGTCACATCCGAAGATGTGCGCTTCACCTGGGAGAACATCTACGGCAACGAGAAGCTGTACCCCAGTGGTCTGCCCGCACGCTTCCACGTCGGCTTCACGCCGGATGGGGCGCCTGGCAAGCTGCAGATCATTGACGATTTCACTTTCAAGGTGAGTTTCCCCGAACCCTACGGCGGTTTCGTGCGCTCACTCACCATCGAAGGCTGGAACGGCTATACCGAGCTGATCAACCCATCCAAATACCTGAAGCAGTTCCACCCCGATTACACGGACATGGAAAAGCTGCAGCCGCTGCTGGATGAGGCCAAGCTGAAGGACGAGTGGTGGAACCTGTTCAACCAGAAGCGTTGCCAGAACTGGGACATGACCAACCCGCGTTGCGCGGACTACCCCGCGCTGAACCCCTGGATCGGCGTAAAGGCTGAGCAGGGCATTCTCAGGTTTAGGCGGAACCCCTACTTCCACATGGTCGACACCGAGGGCAAGCAACTGCCCTACATCGACGAACTCATCTCCACAGAGGTGGGCGACGTCGAGTTGGTCAACCTGAAAGTCGTCAACGGCGAGATCGACTACCTGCTCAGGACAGCCATGGTGTCCGTGCCGATGTTCAAGCAGGCGGAGGATACCGCCAACATCAGAGTCGTCTTGCTGGACACACACGTTGACTCGTCAGGCCTGAGCCTGAATCAGACCTACTCAGACACCAACTGGCAGCAGGTCTCCCAGGACATCAAGTTCCGCAAGGCCGTCAGCCACGCGATCGACCGCCAGGAAATCATCGACACGCTGTACTACAGCCAGGCATCTCTGCCCGCGGTCACCGTTGGCGAGGAGAACATGAGCTACGATGTGGATCTGTCCAACCAACTGTTGGACGAACTGAGCCTGAAGAAGGGCGCGGACGGTTTCCGCACGTACCCGGACGGCAAGCCAATCGAGATCATCATCGAGCACCAAGCCCCGGAATCGGATATCGGCCCGGCAGCCGAACTGGCGGCCCAATATCTGAATGCGGTGGGCATCAAGACCACGGTCAAGAAACTCGAGCCGAACACTTTCGGCAGTAAGGCCAGCGCGAACGAGTTGCAGGCTTACGTCGCCTGGAGCCATGACCAGGGTTGGGATAGCGACTGGACCCAGGGTGACGCGGCCCGCGCCGGCCGAATGTGGGAGCTATGGCGCTCCACCAATGGCAAGCAAGGTATCGAACCGCCGGCCTGGGTCAAGAAGGCCTACGAGATGGACAAGGCCCGCTGGCAGTCGGTATCCGGCTCAGACGAGTACAACCGGTTGAAGGAGGAGGGTTACGCGTGGGAGCGCGAGAACCTTCCTTACATCAACTTCGTCGAACACGTCAAGTACCCGACGATCGCCAGGAAGAATCTGCGCAACATCGCGAGCGCCGGTTACGCCATTGCCAACACCTTCCAGGCCGTGCAGTTCTGGTTCGACGAATAGAAAGACCCCGGCGAGTTGTCACGGGCGTTTGGTGTTGCTGCCAGGCCGTCATGCCTGGCAGCAACAGCACCCGTGCCGGGTGAAGCTGGATGATCAGTTATAGAGATGCGGGAGTGCGAGCCAGTTGGATTGAAGGTATTATCCGGGTTGCACAGCTCTGACGGCCAGCGGCCCGTAGGCCTGGCCAGGCGCGAACCGGGGCGGGATGGGCTGGATGATGTTGCGCTGCTCTTCGGTCAGGTTGGACAGCAGCTCTTCGCTCGGCACATATTCAAAACGCGTGCGCAACAACGCCGGCGAATAGCGATACAACACGATGCGTCGATGGCCCGGGTTGGTGCGCGCTGCTGATCCATGCGTGATCGAATCCGTGAACATGAGCACATCGCCTGCCTTCAGGTATAACTCGACCATGCCAACCTGTTCGCCGGCGGCTGCATCGCTGCGATAGACGCCTTCCAGCAGCTTGGGATGCCGCAGAGCCGATTTGTGGCTGCCTGGAATGACGGTCGTGGGGCCGTCGCCAGGACCGATATCCTGCAACGCCATGATGATATTGATCTGCCCGACCATCCATTCACCTGTGTTTGCCTGGCGAAACGTCATGTAACAGATCGGCACCGCGCCGCCACTGTGGATGCCGATGTACCCGCCCGATCCCCTGACATTTAGAAAGTTTTCATGGATGGACAACCTATTGTCCGGATTAATCCAACGCCGGCAACGTTGAATCCAGGCTGGATAGGTGATCAACCGCCGAAATACCGGACCGGCCTCGATAATGTTTTGAAAGTTACATCCATCCGCTCCACTGTAGGTGTGCGTCTCCACATTGCCGATCCAGGCGCCAGATTCCTGGGTGAGGCTGCGCCGCTTTGAGTCCACATAATCCCAATGGTCTTCGACCCACTGGTTCATTTCCTTGAGATCTTCTGGGGCAATCGCGTTCTTCAGGATGATGTATCCATTCAGATCGAACAAATAGTCAGCGAGATATTCGTCCTTTTCAGCCGCATCAATCCAATCTCGAGTCATAAGAATCTACTCCATTACACAGTTGTTTACTCACCTGGGCACAGTATATGCCTGATGTGAATGAGTTCAGCCGGTCATTAAGTCATAACGGGAAGACTCGCCCAGGAATCTGGTGCCTGGGTCTGCTCTGCTTCCCACGGGCTTTCATTCTGCGCGCCATCCGCTGCCACGCGCCGCAGTTCGAAATTAGCGAAGACGAGGGTTCTGAGTCACAATAGGGAATCACTGCAACCGGGCGAGCTCATCTATCGCACGTTGTATGAGACTAACCAGGAGGAACACGCCATGAACGCGACTGCTCTGATCTGTGACGAGAAACAGCGCTTCAGCCTTGAGCCTGTGGTGCTCAAAGACCCCGCACCTGACCAGATTGCAATTAAGACGCACTACACCGGCGTCAGTATCGGCACCGAGTTCGCCCTGATTCGCAATAAGATTTCGTGGGGGCCGTACCCGCTGTGCACCGGCTACATGGGCACCGGCATCGTTGAAGCTGCCGGCGCTGACATCACCAACTTTAAGGTAGGTGACGCGGTCTACTTCCGCGGCAACGATGCTATGGAGTTCCCCGACGGGCGCAAGGTGAGTTGCGTGTCCGGCGCGCACTGCTCGCGTGTGGTCATCCGGCCCAACACCACGCACGGCGCGGACCACGTCATTCCTGGCGCCAGCATGGACCTCGCGGCGATGTTCGTGATGCCAGCGGTCGGGCTGTACGGCGTGGATATGGCGAACCCGCGCATGGGGCAGGTCGTCGTGGTCTATGGCGCCGGCCTCATCGGGTTGGGTGTGGTGGCGGCGTGCGTTCACCGCGGTTGCGTGGTTGTAGCCGTTGACATCAACGCGGGCCAGTTGGAAATGGCCCGACAGATGGGCGCCGACTACCTGATCAACGGTGCGACGCAGGATGTCCGTGGCGAGGTCGAGAAGATTTCCCCGGGCGGGGCCGACGTGGTGTTCGAGGCGACTGGCATCCCGGCCTGCATCGACCCAGCCATCGAGCTGTGTCGCATGCACGGCTCGTTCGTGTGGCAGGGCAACTACGGCGCTGCGCCCGTATCGCTGCACTTCCTCCCACCGCATGGCAAGCGGTTGCGTATGTTCTTTCCCTGCGACGACGGCTGGCAGATGTGCCGGCGCGCTGTGGTGAAGAATATGGCGATGGGCGCGTTGAAATGGGACAAGGTGATTACGCACCGCATCGAGTACAGCCAGGCGCCGGAAATGTTCGCGCGCATCAACGCTGGAACGGACAAGGATATCGCCGGCGTCGTCATTCATTGGGCGGATTGAGCCTGCGGGAGGAATGATGAGCACGATCATGATCACCGGCGCCAGCGGCTTCATCGGTAAGGCGCTCGCGTCAGATATGGCTGCGCGGCATGACGTCGTGTGCATCAGCCGCAGGAACCCTGGGCTGGCACTGCCGTGGGTGCGCGGCGAATTCTCTCACTATGAGGACCTGCGCCAACTGGATCGCTACCACATTGACGCGGTCGTGCACCTGGCTGCCGTGACGGGTGGCTGCCAGGAGCGCGATGGCATTCTCGTCAACGTCGAAGGCACCCGTTGCCTCATGAAGTACCTGATGGAGCACGGCTGCCGCAAGTTCGTCATGGCTAGTTCGATTGCCGCGGTAGGTTTCCAGAGCACTCGCTTTCGCCCATTGCGATTACCCATACCCGATGAGCACCCCTGCCTGGACCGCGATGGCTACGGCCTGTCCAAGTTCCTGATGGAGGAGATCACGAAGTATTACCAGCGCCAGGACGAGACGCTCGACGTGATCAACCTACGCTTGTCCAGCGTCGCGCCCGACGAGCGCATACCTGCGCCAGCCGGCGTGCGGCCGCTGGGAGAGTGGTGCCTGGGGAGCATCACGCTCATGGCGCTGAGCGATGCCGTGCGCGCTTTCGCTCTGGCCGCAGAGGCGCCCTACAAGCCGGGTGTGCGCATCATGAACGCCACGGGGCCGCTGGCGTGGGTGGCCGAACCGGTTGCCCCCATCCTGCGCAACTGGTGGGGCGATGGGGTGGACGTTTCGTATTTCGAGCAACCTGGACACGAGTATGACTCCGTATATGACGTGAGTTCTATCCAGGCCGAACTTGGCTTTGTGGCAGCGCGTCTACCGCAGCGCCTGGGCTGATCTGGCAGGGATTCCCGCGAGGCTGAACGTTTCTCGTTTTCGCCATCCAAGGGTCCGATCCCCACCTTCACGTCTCGCGCAGCTTCGATGCCCGTCGCGTCCGCCAGTGCAGTATAAAAGCAGGAACCGATAGGTCCTGCTTTTTTGATTTAGGAACTGCAAGAACATGCACGCTTCCTCGTCTATAATTGTTGACGAGGACATGCCATGTCCATCCCTATAACTCTCCTCAGCACGAAGCTCTACATCCCACCCGTGCGCCCGACACTCGTCTCGCGCCCGCGTCTGATTGTGCGCTTGAATGCGGGCTTGAGCGTTCCATTAACCCTCATCTCTGCCCCGGCCGGATTTGGCAAAACGACGCTGGTAAGCGAGTGGGTCCACACGCTAGAGGCGATGCGCGACCCTCCCCTGCGGGTTGCCTGGCTGTCCCTTGATGAAGGTGATAACGATCCGGCTCGCTTCTTCAATTACCTCTTCGCAGCGCTGCAACAAATTCACCCCGCCATCAGCCAGTGCGCCCAGATTGTGTCACAGAGCGCGCAATCCCCGCCACCCGAAGCGCTTCTCACCGGCCTCATCAATGTGATCGCCTCACTATCTTTCCCCTGCATTCTCGTGCTCGACGACTACCACCTGATCAGTGCGGTGCCGGTTCACCAACAAGTGACTTTATTGCTGGAACACCCACCACCCCGAATGCACCTGGTGGTCATCACCCGCGAAGATCCACCGTGGCCCCTGTCCCGCCTGCGGGCGTGTGGGCAGGTGGAGGAGATTCGGCAGGCTGACCTGCAGTTCACCATCGAAGAGACGGCGGGCTTTCTGCGGCGGATCGCACAGGCGGAACTCTCCCCGGACGACCTCACCGCTATCCAGCAGCGTACCGAGGGGTGGGTGGTCGGCCTGCAGCTTCTTGCCCTGTCTCTGCAAGGTCACGGCGATGTCGGGCAGATTGTGGAGTCGTTCACCGGCAGCCAGCGCTATGTCCTGGACTATCTGATAGACGAGGTGTTCCAGCGCCAGCCTGAGAGTGTGCAGGAGTTTCTGCTTAAGACGTCCATTCTCGACCGCTTCACAGCCCAGCTTTGCGAAAGCCTGATGGCTGATTTTGAACGTCCCGCGTCGATCCTCGAAATGAACCATGGGGATGAAGCCTCCATCCAAAATCGGAAATCCAAAATCGAAAATCGAAATACACCTGCGCGGGCCATGCTCGATTACCTGGATCGAGCGAACGTCTTCATCATGCCGCTCGATCAGTCGCGCGAGTGGTATCGCTACCATCACCTCTTCGCCGACCTGTTGCGCCATCGACTGCAAATTGACCACCGTTACGACGTGCGCCAGTTACACGGGCAGGCCAGCCGGTGGTATGCAGAGAATGGCTTTCGCGCCGACGCGATCCGGCACGCGTTGGCGGCTTCCGATTGGGAGAGGGCAGCCGGCTTCATTACGAGCGTCCGCGCCGATCTGCTGAAACAGGGGCGTATCGTCACCTTGTTGTCCTGGTGCCAGGCCATCCCGGCAGCCTTTCTGCGCAGCCACCCCAGGTTCTGTTACGAGTATGTCTGGCCGTTGCTTCTGACTGAACAAATCGACGCTGCCGAGTACTACCTGGGGCTGGCGGAGCAGGCTACCGAGGGCGATACCGCCTTCCTGGGCGAGATCGCCACCGCACGAGCTTATGCCGCGCAAGCCAGGGGCGACGGCCGGCGCGCGGTCGAACTGTCGCAAAAAGCCCTGGCGCTGCTGCCACAGGAGGATTGGGCGTCGCGCAGCGTCGTGACCGTCATTGTGGGGATGGCGTGCTGGTACGCCGGCCGTCTCGATGAAGCGAGCCAGGTTTTCACAGAGGCGCGCGAGGCTAGCCGGCAATCGGGGAATGCCTATAGCCAGGCAACCGCCCAGGTCTTCTTGTGCCGCATCGAGGCCGCGCGGGGGCGACTGCGCCAGGCTGCGACCGCTTACCAGCGGGTCATCGAGGAGGGCGGGGAAATCCCCATCGTGGCCCTCGCGCGCACCGATCTGGCCAGATTGTTTTACGAGTGGAACGATCTGGACGCGGCGGCTGTTTGGGCGCTGCGTGCCCTGGATCTGAGCCGGCGCAGCCGTGGTGTGGAACTCCAACTGGCCGGGTACAGGATGCTGGCGCTGATCAGGCAAACACAGGGCGATACCTCTGGGGCGCAGGTTGCGCTCCAGGAATGCGATCGCTTGATTCAACAGCCTGGCGTCTCCCCATCCGGGCGCTGGCACGCGCTGGCCTACCGCGCCCTGAGTATGCTGGCGTCAGGTGAGTGGGGCGGGGCATCCCAGTCGATCGAGCAATTTCCTGCGCTGGAGACAATTGACACGCTCCCCGACTACCTCATCCTGAGCCTGGTCCGGACACGCTGGCTGCTCGCGCAACAGCAGTGGGCGGCGGCGGCCACGTTATTGGGCGTGCGTTACGAGAAGGCTGCGCGCGCCGGTTTTCAGGCCGATGTCGTGGGGACGCGCGCGTTGCAGGCGTTGTCCGCGCCCACGCCTGGAACAGCATCTGCATTCCTGGCCGAAGCGCTGGCGCTGGCCGAGCCGGAGGGTTATGTGCGCACGTTCGTGGACCTGGGCGAGCCGATGGCAGCGTTGCTGCGCGAGGTTGCGTCGCAGGGCATCGCGCGGGCGTACGCCGGTAGATTGATGGCCGCGTTCAGGTCGACCAAGCGCCTGGACGAGGGTCACGCTGCTCAGGTCCAGCCGCTGGTCGACCCACTCAGCGACCGCGAGCGCGAGGTCTTGTGCCGGCTGGTCGATGGCCAGAGCAACCAGGAGATCGCCCGGGCGCTGCATATCACGGATAACACGGTCAAGGCACACCTCAAGCACATCTACGGCAAACTCGACGTGAGTTCACGCCGCCAGGCGGTTATAAAGGCCAGGCAATTGGATCTTCTCCCCTGACAGACGTTGGACGCTTTGATAATGGCCATCAGCCCGGCGCTCTGTCGTAACTCGTGCTCCCCACTCACCAATCACCCCCGCACTACCCGCAGCGGGTGATGACGGGCCCCTCCTCGGGCGCTATACCTGGAACGGGCTGTTGGACACTGCCCAGGAGGAATAAGACTGTGAGCACACATGAGGTTAGTCCCCAGGATCTTCAAACGTCGGACAAGCAGGTTCTGAACAAACGCCTGGAAACGATCGGCTGGGCCCTGTTTCTGATCATGATTGGTGGAATTGGGTTGGTGCCCAAGGAGCAGGTCCCGGACGGCGTGTGGTCCATCGGAGTCGGGCTGATCATGCTGGGCCTCAACGCTGCCCGTTACTATTACAAGATCAAGATGAGCACCTTCACGATTGGCTTGGGCATCCTGGCCCTGATCACCGGGGTGGCTGATCTCGCCGGTGTGGACCTGCCGGTGTTCCCCATCCTGCTCATCCTGATCGGGGCCAACATCATCCTCAAGCCGTTGTTCGAGAAGAAGTAGGAGCGAAGCTATGGCTGCTATTCTCGAGGTCGACCATCTGGTCAAAAAGTACGGCGACTTTGCGGCCGTCAAAGGCGTCAGCTTCTCGGTCGAAGAGGGGGAGGTCTTCGGCTTGCTGGGCCCTAACGGTGCCGGCAAGACGCAGACCATCTCCATGCTGACCAGCGTGATCAAGCCCACGGCGGGCACGGCGCGGATCGGCGGCTACGACATCGTCAAGAACCTCACCCAGGTCAAGAAGATCAACGGACTGGTGCCCCAGGACCTGGCCCTCTATCCCACCCTCAGTGCCCGCGCCAACCTCGATTTCTTCGGGCGCATCTATGGCCTGCGGGGCGCGCAGCTCAAGGAGCGTGTGGAAGATGTGCTGCGGGTCGTCGCGCTGACTGACCGCGCCGACCAGGTGGTGGACAAGTATTCCGGCGGTATGAAGCGCCGTGTCAACATCGCCGCCGGCCTGGTGCATCAGCCCCGCCTCCTGTTCCTTGACGAGCCGACCGTGGGCGTGGACCCGCAGAGCCGCAACCACATCTTCGAGAGCGTGCTGCGCCTGAACCGCGAGCGCGGCATGAGCATCGTCTATACCAGCCACTACATGGAGGAGGTCGAGTTGCTGTGCCACCGCGTTGCCATCATGGATCAGGGCTGCATCGTGGCGATGGACACGATCCAGAACCTGATCGCCATGCTGGGTGGTGGGGTGATTCACGTCGGGCTGGAGCGCGTGGACGCCGCGCTCCTGGCGCAGCTTGCGGCGCTCCCGGCGGTCAAGGAGGCGCAACTCCTGCCGCCACCCGTCGCGCCACCTGCGGCCGTGGGTGAGGAGGCCAAGGCGAAGGAAAGTCCGCCGATTCCCGCCGGCCCTGTTGTCCAGATCAAGGCCGAACATAGCCAGCAAGCCATCGTCAACGTCATCAGCTTCCTCAACGAGCGGGCCATCGCCCTGACCTCGTTGCAGATCCTGGAGCCCAACCTGGAGAGCGTCTTTCTGCACCTGACGGGCAAGAAGCTGAGGGAGTGAGGAACGCCCGGAGGGGCGAAAGCGATGAAAGCATTGAGTGTCGCGTTCAAAGACGTGCGGGTCCTCTTGAAGAACCGCGGCGTGGTGATCGAGCTGTTTGTGCTGCCCTTGCTGT
>JAMDDR010000281.1 GCA_023488685.1 Chloroflexota bacterium
CGAGTGCTTCGTCATTCAACAACGTCCCGTTGGTCTGTACGCCGAAAGTGAAATCATCCTTATATGTGTCAATCGCGTCGAAAACGGCTTCGCGGTTGAGCATCGGTTCTGACCCGTGGAAGATGATTTGCGGTTGCGATCCGCTGGGTAAGGTCTCTTTGAAGTACTCTTTCAGAATGCCCAGCGCCTCGATCAATTTCGACTTGGACATGTGGATGCCGTCTCTGCGTAGCTCCTCCGGGATGTAGCAATAGTTACAGTTGAGGTTACAACGTTCGGTCGGGTTAAAGTAAACTGCGGAAGGTTTCAACTCAAACCGCAGCGCCGTCATTTCTGCTGAACAGGTTTCCTGTTTCTCGCGGTATTGCTGCAGAAATGAGCCATCGGTGAGCGCATCAGGGAGCTTATCTTTTTTCACAAGGGCCCAGAAGGCAGTATCTGGATCTACCAATCCGACGTAGTCCGGATGCCCGATGTCGATTGGTTGAAGCGTGGGGCCATTTCCTGTATTCAGACGAAGCCCGCGTGACGAAGCGAAAGCACTGTTTTCTAGCATGAATATTGTTCCTCTCTCAATGAATGATTACTCAGTTTAACTATAGTCACTTTACGATCGTGGAGCCATGATACGGACTCCCACACATCTGACCAGTGCACAAAGGAAAGGAGATGCGCCGGATGCCGGCGCAAGAGTTCTCCCGATTGCGTCGCAGACTGGAACTGCTTCTGGATTTCCTTCATTCCGTTGGTTTACTTGAAACGCGACTTGTGTTCATCTGAAGTATCTTTCAACAATAATGCAGGGCGCCCAACGCGAGTGTTTGGCGTCCTGCACCAGGGCACTTTCCTACTTGGATTTCTTGTCCATCAGGATGTAGTGGGACAAGCCGGTACCATTGGCTTTGCAGGCCTTGCGGTATGCAATCACGTCCTTCTTCACTGTCTTCTTCCTCGCCATCTTAATCACCTCCTTGTTTATGATATTCGTGCGCTTCATATGGAGTGAAAGTCCGGCCTCTCTCGTAAAGTGGGTTTGCCCAATCCACTTTGAGAGAGACCATGGCTAACAACTCCCTGGCTCCACAACAGGCATAACGAAAGGCGCCGATCTGTTTTTAAGCAGTTTAGGCTCACATGATTCTGTCGCTCTCACTGTGCCATCATTGTGAGACGTACCATGCAGGTGCGACTTGATGTGGGCCAGTAATTCGCTACGCTGGCGCGGTGGTTCACCGGGGAGACACATAGCCTGGCAAATCGCGAGCGGCCAGGGCTGCTGCCATCCGCAGCTCTCTAACAGGGCGACATTCCCAAACACCTCGTACACGGAGCCCTGCGCCAGTAACCGCCCTTCCTTTAATGCGATGACGCGATCGGCCCAACCGTAGGCCTGCTCCAAGTCATGTGTGGCCAGCAGGATGGTGCAGCCGCTGTTGGCGAGATGGTCGAACAGGCTCAGCAGGCGTGTCTGGGTTGGCGGGTCGAGGCTCGCCAGCGGTTCGTCAGCCAGGATGACTGTGGGTGTCATAGCTAGCACTCCTGCCACGGCCGCACGCGCTTTCTGCCCGGCGCTCAGCGCGTGCAAGGGGCGGTCAAGCAAGTCGACAATATCGGTAGCTGCGGCGGCGCTGGCGATGCGCCGCTTGACTTCCGAGGGAGCAAGGCCGAGGTTGAGCGGGCCGAAGCCAATATCCTCGCCCACGGTCGCGGCGAAGAGTTGATCTTCGGGATCCTGGAAGATCAATCCGACCTGTTGGCGCAACGCGCGCAGCGCCAGCCGGTCATAGTGCAGCGCCTCGCCGCGGAACCGAATCCGGCCGCGAGTGGGTTGAAGTAAGCCGTTGAGATGTCGCAGCAGCGTGGATTTACCGGATCCGTTCGGCCCAACCAGCGCCACCCGCGAACCAGCGGAAATGCTTAGGGACAGCTCATGCAACGCCTCGCTCTCGGCGGGGTAGCTATAACTTAAGGCTTCTACTTCTATCAGTGCCATCTCAAGGAACTCCCAACCACCGCAAGAAGGTCATCGCCAGTACGGCGAACAGGCTCACCAAGAGCAGCATTGGTGCGTGCTCACGACTGGATTGCTCAAGTCTTGGCATATCTCCCTCAAAGTTCCGAGCCGCCCACGCGTCGCTTAAACGTCCGAGCCGTTGGTAGGAACGGATGAACAGACGCGCAGCAGTGATGCCTGCCGACCGTAGCGCAGTGCGCCATGTCGCGTTGCCCAGCCGCGCCGCTTGCGCGGCTTGCATCTGCTCCAGCATTACCGTTGTGACCCACAGGAACCGATAGGTCAGCAGCGTAAGGTCGATTAGTAATGCTGGCAGGTGCAGGCGCCGGCTCAGCCGGACAAGATCGTGCAAGGGTGTTGTGAGCGCGATGAGCGACAGGCAACTCACGGCAGCCAGAGTGCGCGCGAGCAGTCTGGCTGCGGTCTGAGTCGACTGCGGTGTCATGCCGATCCAATTCCCACCGAAGCCCATGCCCACTCCCTGCGGAAGCGCTGCCGGTGAGATGACGATGACAACACTGCCTACGCTTAACAACAAGAAAAATAGTTCCGTGGAGGTGATCCGGACCCACAGCCTTACTTTCACCCGCGCGACGCCCATCACCAGCCCGCCGACGACAATCAATGCGACCATGCTGGTGCTAATACGGTCGAACGCCAGGCAGGCGACCAGCATGATCAGTGCAGCAACTACCTTGTGTTCGGCGCGTGTCGTCGCAAGACGGTTGGTGTTGGTCGATTGATCAATCTGATACATGCTCTTGCGCCTCCGGCTCCGGCACGACCGGTGGCGCTGTGTTTTTACGACGGCCGTGCTTAAGGCCGAAGTAATAACCGAGTACGGCAGAACCGATGCCGGTCTGCACGGAGAACAGCAGGGTTTCCGTGTCCTTGTTTGGAGCCCAAAGGGGGGTGAACCACGGGCGATAACCAGGCGAGACCTCGGCGACAATCGTTTTCGCCTGGTCGTCAGTTCCACCTTTGAAACTGCGGGTGAATAGAATCGGCGCGGCGATCCACGCTACCACAGCCACAATTACAAGCCATGTGGGAATTCGCGACATGTTAAGCCGCCTCCCTGCCGCCGAATAGCGTGTAGCTGAAGTCTTGCGGACTTTGCGCTTTCAGGGCTCTCACAATGATGACGGTTAGCATCCCCTCGCTGATGGCTATGGGAATCTGCGTTATTGCAAAGAGCGCACAGAACCGCACGAATGACGCGATGACGCCGCCGGGCGTGCTGGGGAACGCCAGCGCGAGCTGTAGCGATGTCATCGCATACGTGGATAGGTCGGCCAGCATTGCACACAGGAAAACTGCAATCGCCATCGACAGTCCCACGCGTCGCGCCAACCTGAAGACCGTGTAGCCGATGACTGGCCCTGTGATGGCCATTGAAAATGTGTTGGCACCGAGTGTGGTCAATCCGCCGTGGGCGAGCAGCAGGGCTTGGAACAGCAACACAATGGCGCCGATGATGCTCATCGCCCACGGCCCGAATAGCATCGCACCAAGCCCGGTGCCGGTAGGGTGCGAGCTGGAGCCGGTGACCAGCGGCATTTTGAGCGAGGACAAGACAAATGCGTACGCGGCGGCGAGCGCCAGGAGCA
>JAMDDR010000601.1 GCA_023488685.1 Chloroflexota bacterium
CGCGTGCAGGTTGGGAACACGGCGCCCTGTGTGAAGGTGGCGCCAAGGAAAAGCGCAGAGATACGCTACAACCGCCTGGGTGGCACCGCGCCGCGCATGCCACGCACTGTTTCCAACGACTACCTGCCGTTGGAGTGTATCCACCTGATTGACGGTGACCCACAGACCTGCTGGTCCAGCAAGAGCCAGCCGCAGCCGGACGCCGAACCGGTGTGGATCCGCCTGGATCTGCCGGTGGAACGGCTGTTGACCCGTATCGTGCTGCACAAGCGCGCCCCGGGCGCGGGGCGCCTGACCGACAACAGCAGCATGCCGTTGGATCCCGGCGCCGTCGAGGTTGGCATGGCTATGCCGGCGGAACTCACGATCAAGATCAGCCGCGACGCCCGCACATGGGAGACCGTGTTCGAGGGGCAGAGCGGCGATACACCGGATCATCGCGAATTTGTCTGCGATTTTACGGCGCGGCCCGCCAAGCAGATTTGGATCATCGGCCGGCAATTACGGCGGGTGGAGAACTGGCTGTATTCGTTTTCGATTGCCGGGGTGGACGTCATCGACAACGCCGGCAATAATGTGGCGCTGGCTACCCGTGGGACCGGGGTTACCGTCAGCTCCACCCAGCATTCCATGGGGCAGACGCGCGAGGACCACCACTGGCTGTGGCCGTTGGCCACCGACATCGGTGTGAAATGGATCCGTATCGGTTACCACGACGACCCGGTCAACTGGCATTGGGTCGAACAGGAGCGCGGGAAGCTCGCGATCGATCCCGAAGCCGACGCCGCCATCGACTACCTGGTCGAGCGTGGCGTGGATATCGTGCTCGCGCTGGGATTCGGCAACCGCCTGTATACCCAGGACGATCCGGTCAGGAAACTCCCGCAACTGTGGGAGTGGTACTACGAGAACCCGCGACCGCCGATCACGCCGGCGGCGCTGAAGGCCTGGGCGCGTTACGTGCGCTACATGGCCCGCAAGTACCGCGGTCGCGTCAAGGTGTTCGAAATATGGAACGAGTGGAACATCGGTGTGTACTGGGGCGCTCAGCCGAACCTGGAGCAGTACCTGGCGATCGCCCGCAGCACCATTCCGATCCTGCGGCGCGAATGCCCGCAGGCCAGGGTCATGCTGGGGTCCTACGCGGGTTATTTCCCTGGCATGAGCACATGGTCGCCGGAGGAACTGGCCAGGCAGGAAGGCGAGTCCATGTTGCTGGGGGCCATTCGTGAACTGGCGCGCGACGTGGACATCATCGGCTGGCACCCGTTCTATCAGACCGACCCTGACAAGCCCATGGTGCGTACCTACAGCGCTGATGTTCGGGCGTTCCAGGCGTGGTGCCGGGAGCGCGGCTTCCGGGGCGAGTTCTGCGCCTCCGAGTGGAGTTACGGCGCCAGTT
Source organism: Chloroflexota bacterium (assembly GCA_023488685.1). Taxonomy (GTDB): domain Bacteria; phylum Chloroflexota; class Anaerolineae; order J036; family Brachytrichaceae; genus CAIXPS01. Next base: position 1,403 of record JAMDDR010000601.1, read on the forward strand.
ACCCAGAGCCAACACCGCCGAACTGGTGGGGTGACTTCACCTGTAGTGAGTGTGCCAAGGCGAAGTACGTGGCACGCCTTTCCGTGCAGCATACTGCGCTAGCGTGCGATTCCTTCTTCTGTGAAACGTGGGGCAACAACTATTATCCGATGGATCTCACCCTGATGCGGCGCACGTTCGGCGCCGACCCGATCTCACCCCAACAGCCCCAGGCAGCCTACTACGTCATGCGCAACCTGGCGACCGCGCTGGAGGACCTGCAACCCGCGGCCTTCGAGTGGCATGTGGAGGGCCAGCCGGCGGACTGCGAGCGCTTCGCCATGGCGCGCACAGGCGAGCGGGTGGTGACCTTGTGGCAAACAGGCCGCGCCGCGGATGACTGTGCCGGCGTTCCGGTCCATGTGGTCGTGGCGGGAGCCGCGCAGCGTGTGGTCGGATACGATCCGCTGAATGGTGTAGAGCAGGAATTGATGTTCGAATACCGGGACGGTAAAACACACGTCCCAGGCGTCCTGGTCAAGGATTACCCGTTGCTGCTGCGTTTGATCGAGTGAGCCAGATTATTACAATTCAAGGCAGTGGGTGCCAGAGCAGCGAAAGGACAATGGCGAGGGCGGCCAGGAGCGCACCGGCGGCGGTAAACGCGAAGCTGATCTCTGTGGTCTCAGTCTTGGTGATCAGGTGCACCGGGAGATCCTTGAAAACATTCTGTAGCTCGTTCGCGCTCTCAGCCGGGTAATAGGAACCACCGGTCATGTCCGCGACTTGCTTCAGCGTCTCCTCGTCGATGCCGCGGCGAAACCTGCCGCCTCCGCCGCCACCGCCAAACTGCCCGCCCCCGGACCCGCCGCCGAATGGCTCGCTGCCCACGAAGCGCCGGTTGCAATTCGGGAATGATGATCCATTCGCAGTGCCAAACCCGATGGTGTAGACGCGGACACCGCGGTCAGCGGCCTGCTGTGCGGCCTCCAACGGCGTTGGACCAGCATTGCTCACGCCATCGGTGAGGACGACGATGATCTCCGGCACGTACGCTCCTTTGGGCACGGGTGTCGGCTGGACCGCGGATGATGCATCTGCATCGCTCACACTCGGCGCGACGTTGGGGTCTATCTCGGCAATCGCATCCAGTGCTTTAAGGATGCCGCTGCCAATCGCCGTGCGGCGCCCCGTGAGCAGACTCTCGACGGCGTCTTCCAATGCTTCCGGGTCCGTGGTGGGTGGCTGGATCACTTCCGCAAAACCGGAGAATGCGACGATGCCGATTTGTGTACTGGACTTTTGGCTTTGAATGAATGACAGCGCGGCTGCCTCGGCCGCTTCCAGCCGGCTGGGCTGGATATCTGTCGAGCACATGCTGCGCGAGACATCGATGGAGAGCATGATGGTCGTCTGGTTGGTGGGCACGCTCACGATGGACACCGGGCGCCCCAGGGCGATCACCAGGCTGACCAACCCGAGCAGGAACAGGGCCGCCGGAAGGTGGCGCCGCCAGCGCGATTGGCGAGGCAGCGCCTCGCGCACCAGGGAGAGGCTGGAATAGCGCACCGCAAAACGTCGCCGCCGTCGCAGTATCCAAATGTATACCGCGATCAGCAGAGGGATTAGTCCCAGCAGGAGAAGAAATCCCGGCCAAAGCAAGTCCACCAACCACCTCCAAGCCCATCAAGCCATTACACATGTGCCAACACGATCACGGCAAGCGGCTGAACTACAGGAGCGAGCATGCTGCGCCGATCAGCAAGACGAGAATGCTGGCACCCGCAAAAATGGAAGTGACTTCCGTCTCTTCCGGTTTGATCACCAACTGCGCGCCGACGTTCTCGTAAATCGCGCGCAGGTCTTCTTGGTTCTCGGCGTTGAAGTAGGCGCCATGGGTGAGCTGCGAGATCTGTTGGAGCATCGCCTCGTCGAGCTGTGTGTGAACGGTGAAGCCCTCGACGTTCAAGGTCGTCCCTGCCGCAGTGCCGATCCCGATTGTGTAAATGCGCACACCGCTGTCTGCGGCGAATTGTGCTGTGGTGAGTGGGTCCGGGGGCACGTTGTTCTCGCCATCGGTGAGCAGGACGATGACAGCAGATGAGTATGTCCCTTCCGGCATGGGTGTCGGCGTGGGGGTGGGCGTCGGCGTCAGGTTCGTGTAGAAGCGTGAGTTCTGCTCAGTATCCGCGGCAATGGCGTTGAGCGAGGCGAGAATGCCATACGCGAG
>JAMDDR010000178.1 GCA_023488685.1 Chloroflexota bacterium
ACACGAATCCCCCCTGGCCAGGGAGAAGGCAGAGGTCTTCCGCTCGGTCTTACCGCTCATCCGTGTCGGCGCCGGCGAGCGTGAGCCGGTTGGCGCGGCGGATCAGAACGAAGACCGCGCCGAACAGCAGAATGGCGATCACAGTGGCGAGCACCAGAGCAGGCCACGGGTTGTAGCCGCCGCTTCCCAGGCCGGAAGCGTCTATGGTGATTGGGGCGCGCGTGATTTCGCCGCTCACCCACGAGAACAGGCCGTTGATGGTCGCTGCCAGGGTCAGGCCGAGCGGCATCCACCACACGGGTTCGTCGTCGAACTTGGTACGCGCGATGAAATAGCCGAGCAGACCGCCCAGCGCGCCCTGGGCCAGTGCCGTCACCACGATGCGGATGACACCGGCGCTCAGTTCATCGCCGGCAATGCCACCGCTGTTGATGACGGTCATGATGTTGAGCATCGTGGCATAGCCGACGCCGGCGGCAGTGCCATAGATGACTCCGTCCACACGCTGATCGAACTCGTTCGAATAATAAATGCTGAAGCGCACGGTGGCGTATTTGAGAAACTCCTGGATGAAACCGATGACCAGGATGGAGCCGAGAATCTCGGTGACGGTGTCACGCCCGATCCAGCCCGGCGCGCGGAAGAAGTCGTTGATGAGTGGCTGCCCCACTGCCGCCGCCAGCAGCGCCCCCAGGATGGCGACGGCGATCACGTAGGTGCGCGGCTCCGGTTCGGCACGGTCCTGGGCGTAGAAGAATGCCAGCCACAACACGGCCGGGATCAGTGCCAGGGAGATGCCAAGCGGTGCCAGCACCTCCTCACCAAACGACGGTTTGGCAAGGGCGACGACAGCTTCGACGATGACCACGTAGGCGAGTAGCCCGATCAATTCAATGATCCCGCTACGCCATAGGCTCTGTCGATCTCGTGATACGTTCATACGTCCTCCTTGATAGTGCTAAGGTCATTCTACGTGCAGACGGTTGCACCCTTGGCAGGACCCTTCCGAAGGGTCTGTTATGGCGTCTGTTACGGCATATCGATCACCCAGATGCTGCGCCCGTAGGTAGCTACTGCCATGATACCCGTCTGGGTATTCAACTCTATATCGGTGATGAGCGAATAGGGCATGCCTGTGCCGTAAGGCAGCCACTGCTTGGAGCCTTTCTGCAACACCCATACCCCCAGCGATCCGCCGACGTACACACCGTTGTACTGGGGCCGCACATCCACCACCGCCGCGCCCAGCGGGGCATCCGGCAGATTGTACGAAATATCCTCCCACGTCTGGCCTGCGTCAGTGGTGCGGAAGACGTGACCGGGTTTCTCCGGCGTCACTCTGTTGAAGCCGCCAAAGATGGCATAGGCAATCGTGGCGTCGTTCGGGTCCACCGCGATGCGGTTGACCATGCGCGGCGGTGACTGTGGGAACTTGCTGCTGGTCACATCAGCCCACTTTTTGCCACCGTCGGTGCTGACCCATATCCGGCCTTCCGTCGTGCCTGCGTACAGTACCCTGCTATCGTTATAGCCGAGCGCCAACGTGCGCACGGATTGGCGGGACCCGGTGTGGAAGTAATCGCTGATGGGCACCCATTTCTCGCCGCGATTCTCGGTCTTATAGACGCGGTTGGAGGCGAAATAGATCACGCCCTCATTCTTTGGGTCCACCACGAAGGGTGGATAGAATTGCCACTCGTCCACGATCAGGTCCAGCCCGTCGATATATTCATACCACCCGGTCATGTACCCACCTTCGCCGCGCTGGATGTTGCGCTTGAAGCCACCCAGCGGCCAGGTGCTGTACACAATATCCGGTTCAAATGGATCGACTGCTGAATAGCCCGCGTCACCCTGCGACGCGCCGGGCCAGCTCTTGCCGCCGTCGGTGGTGAAGGTCACCCCGTTGTCCTGCAAACCGCCGATGATGTAGTTGCGGTTGGTTGGGTGCAGGCCGATGTCGATGAACAGCAGCGTGTCGATGCCCTTGCTCATATGCTGCCACACCGGCGGGTCCTGGCTGGCATCGCTGGTGCGGTAGATCCCGCCGTCGCCCCCCACCCACACCACTTTGGGATTCTTGGGGTCAATCGCCAGGCCGTGTGAATCGGGGTGCATCCAGCTCTCCTCGTTATCGGAGGGATTCGTGTCCACCCACGTGTCGCCGCCATCCGCGCTGCGCTGGATGATCTTGACCCACTCGTAGGTGTCCGGATCGCGCGAGAATGACCCGCCCAGGTACATGATCTGTTCGTTCGTTGGGTCGATCTCGACGATGTTGTCGTAGGGGCACTGCATGTTGCCGCCCGTGCCGGTGCAGTAGTCGCCGGCCTCGGGCAGCCACTCCCACGTGTCGCCGCCGTCACGGCTGCGCATGGCGAACGACCACGACCTGATCGAGACGTTCGTCTTTTTGCCACCCGCTTGTATCTTCTGGAACTCGATGCCGCCGCCGGCCAGCAACACCTTCGGGTTGGTTTTGGCGATGGCGAGTTCGATGCCCTCAACAGATGGAACGCTGGGGACGGCGCCCGGCATGATCGCCGTGCCGTTTTCCTTCTCCCAGTCCTTGAGCACGTTGCGGAAGTTGAGCTCTTTCCAGCTCTTGCCGCCGTCGCGACTGCGCAGGAGTACGTTGCCCTGGCAGAGGAAATAGCACAACGAAACGTGGATGGAATCGTCGCTGCCACCATCGAGGTCCATCACGCCACCCGCGATGTCCTGCCACCCGCTGTCCTTTGGGGGTGCGCAGCGGCTGTCGCATGCCAGCACGCGCTGCCACGTATCGCCGCCGTTGGTGGACTTGAAAACCCCGAAATCGGGTCGGTCGGAAGGCCCTGCTATAGGCGCCTCCAGGCCGGTTCCGGCGTACAGGGTCCCTTTGCTGTCGAAGGCCAGCGCCGATACCGCGGCGCCATTGAACACATCTGCGCCGATGAGCTGCCACGTCTTGCCGCCGTCGCGCGTGCGCATGATGCCGTTTGCCAGGTAGCCATACTGGCGGATCAACGAAGGGGCAAACTCGCCCAACAGCCCATAGAGCACATCGGGGTTCCTGGGGTCCATCTCGATGCCGCCATACACCATCGGCACCTGGAAGTCGGTCAAGCACTTCCAGCTCTTGCCGCCGTCGGTGGTTTTCCAGATGCCGCCGAAGGATGCAGCGGCGTAGACCACGCTGGTGTTGCGCGGGTCGATGGCGAAGCCGTTGACCTTGCCCCCGCTGGAGATTTGCCCCTGTGGCAGGTTGACCGATTCAATTGGTGCGGGGCCAATCCCCCGCCATTTGCCGCCCACCGGCTTGTATCTGGCCAGTTCCTTGTACGCATCAATCAACACCGTGCGTGGGACGGTATTGTCCAGGGCGACCACGGGATCGGTCAGCTCCTGCAGGCGCTTGTCGAAATTCTCGACGTCAGATTCCGGCAGGTTTAGATCGTAGAAATCCACCTCGACACCGCCGCCGCGCGGTGTGGGTGATGGCTGTGGCGCCGGCGAGGGCGGGAGGGTAGGCGGCAGTGACTGGGGGACGGCCGGCACCGCGTCGCCAACTCGACCAACGCCGCGCGATACCGGCGCTGGCGAGGGCGTTGAGTCCAACGATGAACAT
>JAMDDR010000159.1 GCA_023488685.1 Chloroflexota bacterium
CTTGGGTTCTGTCGTCATCGCTCAACTCCGAACTGGGCTGAGCTAGGTATACAACAGGTGCGCACTTTCGTTAGGGGCACCCTTTCGTCGTTCATATCCTGTTTGGTTCCGGCTCTGCCGGGTTAGGGACTGCAGATGTCATTTTTGGAAATGTCTGACATCTGCAGGCTGGCATGCCGATCATTTTGAGATCAAGCCGTCATTCCCCATTGGTCCAACACGCGCTCGATCTCATCTCGCACCTGCTCCCGCGCTTCCCGTCGCTCGTAGCCTTGCGCCAGCAGTTCATCGTACCCGGTTTCGGCGTGCCGGATATGCGCGATCACCGCCAGGCGCACCGCGGCTTCGTCCAGGCTCTTCGCCGCCGCCGAACGCCCCACGCGCCCGCTGTATTTCAGGCAGGCGTGTTCCGCGATCGCCGTTGCCCTCTCTGCGGGACAGCCTGGAAAGAGCTCGCACACGCGGCGCGCAAACTGGTCGACATACTGGCTGTCTAACTCCTCTCTGCGCTCTGCTTCACGCTCTCTGCGGCGCGCCCGCACCTCGCTATCGGCCAGGCATTCCTGCTCGGCCTGCTCCAGCGCCGGCACTTCGACCAGCAGCCCCTGTCGTTCATACCGTTTTCGGGCGCGGCTCCACTTCAGAACGACAGCGGATAAAGTCGAGTGCTTGTGCGCGCGCCGGGTCAGTGCCGCGTCGCCAGGCGGGAGAAAAACCAGGTGATCCAGGTCGGCACATGCCAGGCAGACAGCGCCTTTTTTCTCGACCAATGTAATCCATGCGCCCCGACCAAGATCTTCGCCACACTCACTGCAAGACACGTCGTTTGTGGAGATAAACACTTTTATATCCATACCAGGCCACCCACCGCAAGGGGATCATCCCCTCTCATTATCGGCGCTGATGACCATCACACGTGTGGCCGTCCTAACACTCAGTCCGCATCCTCAGATGCGGGCTGAACGCTTACGCAAAAGTGGAAATGACCACTCTGTCACGCCCGGAATCCTTGGCCTTGAAAAGGGCTGTGTCAGCTCGAGACAGCATGTCGATGATGTCGCTCGAACCATCACAGTTGGTCGTGACGCCAATACTGGCGGTGACGGTGAAGGATGAACCATCGCCGGCGCAGATCTTCGAATGGCCCAGGGCGGTCCGCAATCGCTCGGCCAGATCGGCGGCGCTGCCGAGGGCTGTATTGGGCAGGACGAAAACGAACTCATCACCCCCGAACCGGCACACGATATCCGTTTCACGCACGGATTTGCGGCAAATATCAGCCACCGTGCGGAGGGCTACATCTCCCACACCATGGCCGTAGGTATCGTTGATGTTTTTAAAGTGGTCAACATCGAGCATCAGGACCGACAGCGGCAGGTGATAGCACTGGGCATGCTGAATCGCCTTCTTCCCCTCTTCAATCAGGTAGCGGCGATTGCCCACATTGGTCAAAGCATCCGTCAGGGCCTGACTGAGATACTGCCTCTCCCGTTCGCGTGCCGCTTCAAAAAACCTGACCGACTCCAGCACCAGCGGATCAAAACCGGCATTTGAGGGCATCGTCTTATCGACAACCTCGTACTGTGATACGGTGATCCTATTATTCATGTCGAAGACTTTTCGATGCAGCCGCAGCGTCTTGTTGTACTTGTCGGCCATATAGTACAGGCACAGATTCAGCGGACAGGCCAAAAAGGGGTTCTCGCCGCTGTCGTAAAGCTTCTTGTAGGCATCCAGACCGTACAGGTTTTTCCAGATGTAGTTCTGGCCTTTCTCGGCCGGCTCAACCTCCAATCCGTCGGCGAACCCATTCCTGACAAAGAGGTCGATCAGCGCGGACAGATCTTCAAGGCTGCCGTGCTCCTCGAATCCCAGCCCCTGCTCGGCAAGGTATTCGATGATCTCCTTGCCAACATCGCTGAGAATGTACCCCTGTGCGAATACATTGTATTTCGCAAGAACTTTACCAAAAGCAACCAAAACCGCCTCATAAAGTGCCGTCTTGAAATGTTCCATGGACCTCCCCGCAGATCGACCAGGAATGTATCAATTAATAGCACATTATACAGCTATTCTTGCCCGGCAGCAAGGAAAGCGAGCCAAAGTATATCCGTAGTCTTGCGCTCACCTTACATTTCCCCAACTGCCTATTACAATTTTACGACACAAACGAGGTCAGCCTGAGACCGTCACCTGCTACCGTAAAGCCGCGTAAAAGATATCAATACCAATGACGGAGAGTGAGCGTATGGCCATGGAGCCTGTCTGGGCTTCTTCTACGCCGCCATCGGCCTGCTGATGGGACTGCTGCGCCGCGTGAACCGCATCCACTGGCGCGGGTTGAACGCGTTCACCATGGGCCAGATCATGAAGAAGGTCAACTCGAACACCCTGGTCCTGACCGCCACCAATCTGCTGCTGGCCATGACCCTCACCTCGGTCGTCATGCTGGTGTTCTTCAAGACGCTCTTCAACCGGGCGGCTGATCAGGCCATGCCCTACACCTACGTGGTCCTGTATCTGAGCCCCGACGATCCCCTGGACAGGTTCGACCAGGCGGCGCGCAGCAATCCTCAGAACCCGCCGTTGCGGCAGATGGCCTTCACCCGCTTTGCGTCAGACGTGGAGGTCAAGACCCTGCTGCTGCCCGCGGACCAGGCCGCCAATGAAAGCGCGCTGTGGCCGTCGAAAGGCACCTGCGCCGCCATGGCGCTGAGCGCCTACAACGCGCTGCGCGCGGCCAAATCGTTGTCGCCGGTGGCGCTGGCGGACGGCGAACTCGCCATCCAGACCGGCAGTTGGTCGGCCGCGTTCACGGACCAACTCAACCGCTCGCTGCAGCAAGGCCTGCGCGTCCCTTTCCAGGGCGCCAGCTATGCCATACGACAGGTGCTAGCGCAACCCATCAACAGCCTGCTGCTGCCATCTGCCTGCACCCTCGTCATCCCCGATGCGCTCGCCGGCGAGCTGCCCAGGGCTGGGGCTGTCACGACGTTGCTGTACGACTACGCCAACCCGAAAGACACCCTGGTGGAGCGCAATCTGGAGCAGACCATCTACGCCATCGGGCACGGTTATTGGGAATCGCTGTCGGAGCGGCGGGCTTCCGAATTGGTCAGGCAGACCATCATCATGTTCGCCGGGTTGTACCTGGAGATGATCCTGCTGATGGCCTGCGCGACGGTCCTGGGGTTGCAACAGCTCATCGAGACCGTCGAAAGCGCGCAGCACTACCAGACCCTGCGCCACCTGGGCGCCGGCGAATCCACCCTTCGCCGCTCGATCTCGCAGCAGGTGACCTTTTACTTCTTCGCGCCGGCCGGGCTGGCCATCCTGCACAGCCTGTTTGCGCTGGGCGCGTTCGAGAAGACCTTCGGCAGCTTCGTCGCCCTCAGCCCGTGGGCGCTATTGGGGTCACTCGCCCTGTTCCTGGCGGTCTACGGCGCCTACTACCTGATCACCCTGCGCAGTTGCGTCAACCTCACCCGCCCGTGCCAGTCAAAGTCGGCCATTCCCAAGACGAAGCGCCGCCGCGCCCATCTCCCCTCCTCGCCAGCAGGAGAAGCCGCCCCCGTTCTCCCCCCTTCTCAA
>JAMDDR010000350.1 GCA_023488685.1 Chloroflexota bacterium
GAGCAACATCCTGCACCTCATCCCCGAGGACAGCGTGTGGGCACAAGCCCAGCCGCCCATCGGCGACTGGTGCAAACCGGCGGATGGCCTGTTTGGCCTGAACGAATGCCCGCGCGGCTGCCCGCAGATCGAGTGCCTGCCGTGCAGCTTCTACGGCAACCTGCCGGTGGTGTACTTCTTTCCCGAAGCGGCCCTGTCCACCTTGAGAGGGTACAGGGCCTACCAGTTCGAGGATGGCCGTCCGGCATGGGTGTTTGGCGGCGTCACCGCCACTGCGAATGGTTTCTACGAGATGGCGCAACCCCATCAAGGGTATCAGCAATCGTTGAATGGTTGCTGTGTGGTGGAGATGGTGGACAAATTGTGGCTGCGCACCGGCGACGAGGAGCTGCTGCGCGAGATGTACGACCTGTGCAAACGCGCAACGCTCTACACACTGACACTGCGGCCCGACTACGGCGATGAGCAAGTGATTAGCATGCCGAAGGGGAACGCCGGCACGGAGTGGTTCGAGGCACCGGAGCCGGGTTGGGCCGGCATGGCGACACACCTGGGCGGCATCCGCCTGGCGCACGTGCTGATGATGAAGCGGATGGCAGTGCACGTGGGGGATGACGCGTTTGCCGCGCAATGCCAGCGCTGGCTGGATGCCGGGTCGAGGGCACTGGAAACTCACCTGTGGTCCGGCACCTATTACCTGAACTTCCTTGAGCCAGAGACCGGCAAGAAGTCGGACCTGGTCTTCGGCTATCAACTCGATGGGCAGTGGATCGCCAGGTTTCACGGCGATCCCGCCGTCATGCCGGAACCGCATGTGCGCACGACACTGGACACGATCAAGCGCTGTAACATCGCGTTGAGCGCGAGTGGCGCGGTCAACTATGCCAACGCCGATGGCAGCCCGGCGGCAGTCGGCGGCTACGGCACGTACTCGTACTTCCCCCCTGAGTTGCTGATGCTGGCGATGACCTATATGTATCACGGCGAGCGCGATTTCGGGCTGTGGCTGGCGCAACGCTGCTGGGAGAACATCGTCTGCAAACAACGCCTCACCTGGGATCAACCCAACTTCTTCCGCGGCGGGCTGGACAGCGGCGAACGCGATTTCGGCAACGACTATTACCAGAACATGATGCTGTGGTCGCTGCCGGCGGCGATCGAAGGGCAGGCGCTCCATGCGCCGTGCGCGCCGGGTGGCCTGATCAATCGCATCATCCAGGCGGGGAAGCGATGACCTGGGAGAGTCATGGCGTTGGGTACAACGGCGACAGTGTGACCGGCGACACCTCTGAACACGAGGTTCGCTACAGCACGGGCCCAATCACGTATGTCGAGTCGCTCTGCGCGGGCCGCTGGTGTGGGCGCTATTGGTCGGCCGGCCAGCATGTCGATCCCGGCCAGTACTGGCAGACCGCGGCCTTCGAGCTTCGTCTCAGGCTCACGCCATCCGTCGAGGCAGCGGAGCTTGTGGCAGATGACGATTGGCAATGGCGATCGACGCGCGAGATCGAGCGAACGGATCGCGGCGCGCGCCACATCATCGTCGAATTATCCCGCGCGATCGCACCGGACGGCGGACTAGCCGTCGCCGTGCACACGCTGCTGGACGGCACAGCGGTGTTGACACGCTGGCTGGAAATCACGAGCCATTGCCGGAAGCCCATTGCGCTCACTGGTGTAGCGCCATGGGCAGGGCGATTATGGGCAAGAACAAGCGCGGTCGATCCTTCGGATCGCGTTCGCCTGGGGCATGCGCTACGCAAGGAAGTGCCCTGGGAAGGATGGTTCGGTTGGACGGCGCTCGCCCCAGGCATCAACGTCTTCCGCAACGACACGGACCGGCTATGGGACGATCCTTATTTCGTGCTGCACGACGAAGCCAGCGACGAATACTTCATCGGCCAGTTGGCGTGGCCGGCGAACTACAGCATGACGTTCAACCGCCAGGACGGATTGGCCTGCAGCGTCGAGCCGGTGGCGCCAAAGGCGCTGCGTGTGTTGACAAGTGGCGAGACGATCCGGACACCGGCGGTTCATCTGGGCTACGTCAAGGGCGGCTTCGACACGGCCGTGCAATCCATGCACGACCACATTCGCCGAACGGTCTTACCCACCCACACCCCCGAACGGGCCTTTCGCAGCGAATACCTGGTCCCAGAGGATTGGATCTTCTGCCATTACCGCGGTGACGCGTTCAACGAAGCAAACATGAAACGTTGCATCGATCTCGCCGCCGCGGTGGGGCTGGAGGTTTTCATTCTCGATGGTCCCACCTGGGTATCGGGGTACGGCAACTGGTTGACGCCGCACCCGGCACGATTTCCACGCGGATTGGCGCCGCTGGTCGAGCACGCGCACCAAAGGGGATTGTTGTTCGGCGCTTACTTTGAGACCGAGGGGGGACGAGACGGCGATACCAGCGCAACGTGGGATGCCGGCTCGCGCATCGGTTGCTGGGCGGATACCACTATATTCCGCCAGCACCCGGAATGGTTCATACGAGCCAACCTGGATCTGACTGCTCCCGGCGCAGCGGACTATCTCGAAGCTGAGTTGGGCCGCATTATCGAGCATTACCGGCTCGATCTCTACCGGCACGATGCGAATGGCATTGTCTTCTATCCGCCAGGGCCGGGCGCGGGACAAACACTGCGTCAGGGCAGATTTACCGAAAGTGATTACTGGCGCTACTATGAGGCGCTGTACGCAGTCTTCGAACGCGTGCACGCCCGGTATCCCAATGTCATTCTTCAACAGGCTGCCGCCGGCAACTTCCGTCTCGACCTTGCCTCGGCAGGCGCGTTCCACGAACACTTTGCGACCGACCGGGGTGGCTATCCCTGGGCCTATCGCATGCTGAGTGGGCTGAGTGTCTTCCTGCCCCCCGAAATCCTGGTGAACGCCTTCGGCCTATGCGACCCGGCACACCTGCCCGATCTCGACACCACGCTGCGCGGCGCCTACGCGCTGGGCGCCACGCCGATGTTCTTCACCGCCATGCTGCCCAAGAGCGCCGACGAGTTGACGGCTGAGATCCAACAGCGTTATCTGCACCATGCGCATCTGTACAAATCATTCATCAGACCACTGCTGGCGACGTCCAGGGTCTATCATCACGCGCCGGTCAACGCGACCGGCAGCGTCGAGTCGGGGGATTGGCTGGCGATGGAATTCATGGCGCCCGACCGAGGTCAGGGGTGGGCGACCATCGTTCACCTGGCGCAAACGGATGGCACCTACCGGTTCAAGCCGCGCGGGCTGGATGGCTCGCGCGAGTATGCGGTGACGTTTGATAACACAGGCAGGGTCGAGACGGCCAGTGGTTGGGACTTGATGCGCAGTGGATTTGAAATCCGCGCAGGCCCCGACCGATGCTCTGAACTGGTGCTATTCGAGGTGACATATGAATGACGGCGACCTAACGAGGTGGGGCGCTGTCAACGGATTTTTTGGAACGGATTGAACGGATTAGGGCATCTCGATTTCAGCGAATGAATGAATCTGAAGGAGGACAAAGATATGAGTGATAGAAGCACGACCGGCACGAATACAGACAAACGATTATTTCCCCCTGGCCTGTTG
>JAMDDR010000145.1 GCA_023488685.1 Chloroflexota bacterium
CCAGGGCTTTCAACTCGTTGTTCACATCCATCCCTGCGCGAGCCACCAATACCACCTGTCCGCCTGGAAGACGCTCAAAAGCAGATACAAAGCCTGGTGTTCCATCTTTCAAAGTGGCTGGTTTTGCGAGCCGCAAGTTCGTGCCTTCGTTAGGGGTACTTTTGATGGTCAGTTCTGCCCCGATCAGCTGCGCCTGCTCTTGCATGCCCACCAGGCCATAGTGCCCGGAGTGAGAGGTATATGGGTCGAAACCCACGCCATCATCGTCGATGCTCAGCTCCAGAGCGCCTTCGCCCACATCGCGCAGACCTACCCTCACTCGACTGGCCATGGCGTGGCGCTCCACATTACGCAGTGCCTCCTCAGCGATGCGGAATACTGTTTCGGCACGTTCGTCGGCAAAGCTTGCAGCTCTGGGTTCACTGATGAAATCGACGGCCAGGCCGGTGCGTTCCGAGAACAGCTTGATGGCATCGGCCAGCGCTGCGCCCAGTCCAACGTCACGTACGGCGTTGAAGCGCATCTGTGTGATGGCGGCGCGCGCTGCTTTCAGACCCTGATGGGCAACCTGTTCGGCGTGCGCCAATTCGTCGCTTAACGCTCCAGGGTCGTGGACGTGCAGTTTGCGCAGCAGGCGAACTTCGGCAAGCATGGCCATCATCGAATGAGCGAGCGTATCGTGCAGGTCTCGTGCAATCTTGAGGCGTTCGCGCACTATCGCGGCGTAACGCGACTCTTCGGCGAGCCGTTCTACCTCGCGGGTGCGGATGGCGACTCGCTGTTCGAGCTCGGCACTGAGCGTGCGCAACTTACTCCGCTCAACTTGCAAAGCTCCCAGCACATCAGCGAAGGCAACGCCCAGCCGCACAACCTCGTCCGACCCGCTGGCCACCTCAATATGCGAAGTATCATCCTTGCCCACGGCTTCTACTGAGCGAGTGAGATCCGTCAATCTACGTGCCAGACGGCGCGCCACCAGCACGCCGAGCAACGCTATGAATCCTCCCGTGCCCAACGAAACCAACAGGATATGCATCCACAAAGCGTTAGCTCGTCGATATGCCCGTGTCGCTGGCTCGATAAACTGAACGCGCCACCCCAGGGCTTTCAACTCGTTGTTCACATCCATCCCTGCGCGAGCCACCAATACCACCTGTCCGCCTGGAAGACGCTCAAAAGCAGATACAAAGCCTGGTGTTCCATCTTTCAAAGTGGCTGGTTTTGCATCGGCCAATACCTTGTCATTGACGGCGACTCCGCTCCAGCGTTTTCCTTGAAAGGTATCCGGGCCGACGAGAACAACCCCTTCACGGTTCAATACCATTGCATGGACGGGATTTTCCGGGTACAAGGTCTCGCTTAGTCGCTGTGCGTAGGCGCTTGCCCAGCGCCAACTCAAGTGCGCAGTTACAACACCTACTACCCGGCCTTTAGAGTTTCGAACGGGAGCAGCCATGTCGACAAATCGACGCGGCTCGTCCTCCCGAACGGGGTGCGGCTTCTCGTTGAGCGACGCTTCGCTTTTCACGTTGCCTATCCATGGGCCCTTCAAGCCCTGCAATAGCCAAGGTTGTTCGGCAACGTTACTCCCTTCGCGCAGGCCGGCATTAGCCGCCACCACTTTGCCGGTTGCATCCGCCAGGCCAATCCATTCGAATTCAGGGTATATCGATTGAAGCTCGTCGAACACGGTATGCAACGCGCGCGGGGTGTCAGAACCCGCATCAGTCCGCAGCATGGCTGCGGAAGCCTTGACTGCATTCAGCCGAGACACGAGCGCCCGATTAATGTCGGATGCCAGCGCATCGGTTTCCAGCGTAAACTGCTGAACATGTTGTTGCAGGATGTTCGCCCGTGCCATTCCCCCGACCCAGATAGCAGCCACAGTCGCGAAACATGCGGCCAGCGCGATGACGAGCCAGGCTATTGCCGCGGCCATGCTACGGCGCGGGTCCAAATTCCGCAAAAAACTTCTCATCCGGCTCCAGTCGCGCAAGGCATCTATAGTGGTATGGTAGCAAGTGACGAAAGTCACTGCAAACTCATGACCAGCGGCCCTCGCAATCAGGTAAGGAATCCGGTAGATTCATTCTCACGAAAAAGTTATTACTCATTTTTGCGCAACGCTGCAATGATACGGATACAACAAGGTGGATAAATTAATTCAACTTGTAGCACAACAGGCAGACATTTCTCCTGCACAGGCGGCGCTTGCCATCTCGGCGATATTGAACTACCTCACCGCACGGTTGCCTCCCCCTGCGGTTGGGCGCGTCCGTGAGCAATTGACTGATGCGCTGCCATCTCGCAACCCTGATTACGGCCAAGGCGGTGTTCAGTGACTGTGGAAGTCCCTGACAAGTTTCCTCGCATCCGGGTCCTTATCGTCGACGACCAGGCTCTAATCCGCCGGGGAATGGCGTTGATGCTGTCGGTTGAGCCGGACATGGAGGTGGTGGGTCAGGCGTGCGACGGTGTGGAAGCCGTCGAGATGGCGCAGCAGTTGCTTCCAGACGTGGTGTTGATGGATTTGCACATGCCGCGCAAGGGCGGCGTGGCCGCCACGCGCGAAATTACGCTGTCGCTGCCGCAGACGCATGTGCTGGTGCTGACCACGCTGGAAGCCGAAGAAACTGTCTTCGAGGCCATTCGTGCCGGCGCCCACGCCTACCTGTTGAAGGATGTGACTGAAGATGAATTGCTGGAGACGGTACGCGCTGTGCATCGCGGCGAATCCAGGCTGACTCCGCAAATAGCGCGCAAGGTCATGGAACAATTTCTCCGGCTTGGGTCTGTTTCCGAAGGTCTGAAACTTGATGTGGCCGCGCACTCGCCCGCATCGAGTCCGATTCAATCTGTCCCGCCGATGACCCATGCTCAGGATGACATGACCGAGCCACTCAACGACAAGGAAGAAAAGATACTGCGGCTCATTGCCGAAGGTATGAGCAACAGGCAGATTGCCAATACCGTGTTTCTCGCAGAGGGTACGGTCAAGAACTACGTCAGCCGTATCATGGATAAGCTTCACGCCAACACGCGCACCGAACTGGCCGTGATGTCAGTACGCCAGCGGCGAGGTGACTGAGGCTTCTTCGATTCCTTTGGCCTGTCCATGAGCTTTGCTCTGGTATCGTCGCATTGGCTTTCGCTGCATGGGTTAGCCATCGTTGTTGGGCTGCTTGTCTATGTGGTGACTTCACACGTACAGCAGCAACGCCGGCATCCATCCGCCGCGATTGGATGGGTGCTGTTCATGTTGCTCGTACCTTACGTTGCACTGCCGCTGTATCTGCTGTTCGGTACACGCAAGCTTCCCCATGCAGGTTGCTCTTCTCCGAATATTCGTGTTTCGAATCTCCAGGATGACAAAAGTACCTGGCCGGCACAGCTAATTGCCGCCTTAGGGCAGCCGCCTCTCACGACTTATCGTTCCTTGCGCATTCATGCCGATGGTTTTCAATCGCTGCACGCACTGCTTGAGGTAATCGACGGCGCACAACACACCCTCGATGTCTGTACCTTTATTCTTGGGCGGGATGCGTTGGGAGGAGCGGTCGGCGCACGCCTGATGGCT
>JAMDDR010000068.1 GCA_023488685.1 Chloroflexota bacterium
ACGCGATAGCGATGGCTATTTCAGGCGCCGGGCGCGGAACAAGAGCTCGACCTTGCGCACCATCGGTAGCCCATTGCATCAGCGGCACAACCGCAGAAATTAGTTGGTTTCATATAGCATGGCGGCATGTACATGCTGGCCGGCCAAGATACTGTATACATACACTTTACCGACGTGGGCATGTCTCCCAGCCGCGTTCGGATCAGGATCACCCGATTATCCAAATGCGTCTCGTCAGCGTACCCTATGCTCAGAATATGATGCCACCGCCTGTCATTCCGACCGCGCCGTAGGGCCTTTGTGGGCTTGGGCTTCGCTGCGCGGGAGGAAGAACCCACATGGATGTGGGGAGAAGCAGTTACAATCATGAACGTCGAACAGGCCGGGCTTCCCGGTTGGCCGGTTCGTGCCTCCAAGATGCATCCCACCAATGCATCAGGAATCGGCGCAGCGACAGCGAAAGCGGATTCACGGAGGGGATCGGATTGAGGCGTATGAAACATCCGATGCTTCAGGGAGATGAGAACACGATGAGTTCCAGAGGGGTCGCATGAAACTCGTCGCCCGCTTCTTTGCCCGCACACAGCCACACGTGGGGCAACAGGACACCCAGGTCACTCCGGCGGCTTACTGGAGCCTCTCGCCCGAGCAACTCCTTTCCGCGCTGCGCGCCACCCCCAACGGCCTCCAACCAGCAGATGCCGAGCAACGTCTGAAGCGATACAGACCGAACACCATTCAGGCACAACGGCAGGCTACCGCATTGGGGCTGTTCCTGAACCAGTTCAAAAGCCCGCTGGTGCTCATCCTCATCGGCGCCGCAATGGTCTCCGTCATCGTGGGGGAGTGGACAGACGCCGTCATCGTGCTTGCCGTTGTGCTCGGCAGCACCCTGCTCGGCTTCGTGCAGGAATACCGTGCCGGCAACGCCGTCCAGAAGCTGCGCTCGCAGGTTACCATCCGGTCCAATGTGCTGCGTGGAGGACAGTCGCTGAGGCTGCCCTCCGAGGACGTGGTGCCGGGCGACGTGGTGCTGCTGTCTGCGGGCAGCCTGATCCCGGCCGACGGTGTCGTGCTGGTGGCCAATGACTTCTTTGTCAACCAGGCTGTGCTTACCGGCGAAACCTTCCCGGTGGAAAAGCAGCCGGGGACTGTTCCAGCCCAAGCCGGTCTGGCAGAACGTACCAACTGTGTCTTCATGGGTACCAGTGTAAGCAGTGGAACCGCCCAGGTGCTGATGGTGCAGACCGGTAAGGCCACTGTATTCGGCCAGATTGCGCAACGGCTGAGCCTGCGCCCGCCGGAGACGGAGTTCGAACGCGGCATCCACCGCTTTGGCAATCTGCTCACGCAAGTCATGCTGGTGATGGTGATCATCGTCCTGGCCGTCAACCTCTTTCTCGCCAAGCCGCTCATAGACTCGCTCCTCTTTGCGCTCGCGCTGGCGGTGGGTCTGACGCCCGAACTCCTGCCCGCCATTATCAGCATCACGCTCTCGCACGGCGCGCAGCGTATGGCCAAACGCGGCGTGATCGTGCGCCGCCTGAACTCCATCGAGAACTTCGGCAGCATGGACGTGCTTTGCACCGACAAGACCGGCACGCTCACCGAAGGCGTCGTCCGGCTCGATGGTGCGCTCGATACGCAGGGGCAACCCTCCCAGGCCGTTTTGCGCTATGCCTATCTCAACGCGCAGTTCCAAACCGGGCTGAACAATCCACTGGATGAGGCGATTCAAGCTTACGCACAGCGGGCAGGGTCAGACATCAGCGCCGAGCAAAAGGTCGACGAGATCCCCTACGACTTTGTGCGCAAGCGCCTGAGTGTCATCACTGCCAACGCCCAGGGCGAGCGCACCCTGATCACCAAGGGCGCGCTGGACAACGTTCTGAGCATCTGTAACAGCACGCAATCTGGGGAGGGCGCCCATCCGTTGGATGCGACAAGCCGGGCAGGGATCGAGCGGCTGTACAGCGAATGGAGCGCCAAAGGCTTCCGCGTGCTGGGCGTGGCGACCAAGACGGTGGACAGGCGGCCTGAAGCGTATTCGCGCGCTGATGAAAGCGCGCTCACCTTTGCCGGCTTCCTGCTCTTCTTCGATCCGCCGAAGGCCGATGTGCGGCAAGCCATCGTCGATCTGGCGAAACGCGGTGTGCAGATCAAGATCATCACCGGCGATAACCAGAAGGTGGCGCGCCACATCGCGGAGGCGGTGGACCTCCCGGTCATGGGCGTGTTGACCGGCAGCGAACTGGACGACCTGCGCGACGAAGCTCTCTGGCACCTGGCCGAACGCACCACGCTCTTTGCGGAAGTGGATCCCAACCAGAAGGAGCGCATCATCCTCGCGTTGCGGAAGACCGGGCATGTGGTGGGCTATATGGGCGATGGCATCAATGACACGCCGGCCCTGCACGCTGCGGACGTGGGCCTGTCCGTGGACACCGCAGTAGATGTCGCTAAAGACGCCGCCGACTTTGTCCTGCTCAAAACGGATTTGGGCATCTTGCGCGAGGGCATTGATGAAGGCCGTAAGACGTTCGCCAACACGCTCAAGTACATCCTCACGACCGTCAGCGCCAACTTCGGCAACATGTTCAGCATGGCCGGGGCTTCGATGCTCCTGCCCTTTCTGCCTCTGCTCGCTTCCCAAATCCTGCTCAACAACTTCCTTTCCGACATTCCCGCCACAACCATCGCCGGCGACAATGTGGACCCGGAATGGCTGGAGAAGCCGCGCCGCTGGAACACCCTGTTCATCCGCAACTACATGGTGCTCTTCGGCCTGGTCAGTTCGATCTTCGACATCCTGACCTTCGGGACGCTGTTGTTTTTGTTCCGCGCTACGCCGGAGGTGTTCCGCACCGGCTGGTTCATCGAGTCGCTGTTGACGGAGCTGGTCATCGCCCTGGTCGTGCGAACGCGCCATCCCTTCTTCCGCAGCCGCCCGGGCACGCTATTACTCGTGAGCACGTTGGTCTTCATTGGCCTTACACTCGTGCTGCCGTATCTGCCGTCCAATGTGGTGTTTGGCTTCATCCCCTTGCCGGCACCGCTCATGCTGACCGTGCTCGGGCTGACGGCGCTCTACGTCCTGGCCACCGAGTTAGCCAAGAGGTATTTCTACTCGCGCGTGGAGAACGCTGTCGCTTAGAGATGATTGTCCGGCCTGCCGGGGACAAGAGCAGGTGGCTTATGCCACCCGCCATTCGCCGTTCACCATTACGCGCTGCACCTGGACGCCCAGGAGTTCATCCGGCGGTGTGGCGGTCAGGTCGCGTGAGAGCACGACCAGGTCGGCCAGCTTGCCGGCTTCGAGCGAGCCGATCTCGTGCTCCAGCCCGCCCGCGTACGCGGCGCCCATGGTATATGCCTGGATGGCATCCTCGATGGTGACGCGCTGATCGGGATACCAACCCTGCGGGCCGGGGGTGCCGTCGGCGCGCCGGCGTGTCACGGCGGCGTGGATACCGACCAGCGGATCAAAGTTCTCCACCGGCGCATCCGAGCCGAAGGCCAACCGCGCACCCGCATCGCGCAAAGAGCGCGTGACGTACGCATTGGCGCTGCG
>JAMDDR010000597.1 GCA_023488685.1 Chloroflexota bacterium
CTGCCCAACCGGGCGTGCGCCGGCTGCGAGACCGTGAACGATGCGAACACGCGGCTGCTCGCGGTCGAGATGGTCGCGCGTATCCGTGGGGAAAAGAATATAGAACTGGGTACGCAAACATCGATGAAACAGATGGAAACGTCGGACCTAACTACTTGCAGACGACGAGTGTCGTGGGCATGTACCCACAGGGCCAATCGCCGTATGGCGTGCTGGATATGAGCGGGAACGTGTGGGAATGGTGTGCCAACGAATACCAGACTCCTGCGAACGTTGGGCTTAGCGGTACCGCTAATCGGGTGCTGCGCGGCGGGTCGTGGATCCTCAGTCAGGACCTCGCGTGCTGCTCGTCCCGCTTCTGGAATCCTCCCGGCGCTCGTCCCTACTACATCGGTTTTCGGGTAGTAGTACGGTTGGCCCCTGTTTCGTAGTCCCACGGGTAGGGGCGAAGCAGTGCCAGCGACATTCGCACGGGCAGAGCTGTGCGGCACTGCTTCGCCCCTACGGCGCGGTGCGCGGTGGGTCATGGATCAACAACCCGGACAACGCGCGCTGAACACTGGAGTGTCTCTACCCCGAAGTAGAGATGCTGAGACGGCGCGCAGAGGTGCACTGGGTAGAATTCTGTCTGGCGCGCGCCGTCTCAGCATGACTTGCGCCGGGAAAACGCTGGCTGGGTTTCGTGGTGTATCCGGCGCATCGCCTGCTCAAGCGGCGCAACGCGGTGAACTTCACACGGCGCCTATCGCACAACCTCGATCTGTATCAGGCTGGACGTATCAGCTTCGCCGAGTTGGATGCCAGCGTGCAGGGCTGGATCAACCACGTGCGCTACGCCGACACGTGGGGATTGCGCGAGCATATCCTGGGCGATCATCCGGTTCCCGTGAACAGCACGCAATAGCGCGTTCCAAAAACCACGAAAATCGCTTTTCACCGGGGGAGCGGCACTGCCTCTCCCCCGCGCCCTCTCTCCCAGAGACGGAGCGTCAGAGTTGCAGAGACCAGAGTTCGCAGAGCGCCGAGCTATGGAACAGCGGCCAACCGCACCACCACCCGAAAACCGATGTCGACGCTACGATTGTCGGGAGGATACCCGCAGCGGAACGAGCAGCGCGCGACGTCCAGATTGTTGTCCCACGACCCGCCGCGCAGCACCCACGCGACACTCAAACCTGCCAACAGATCCTCATGGTCATCGTCAGGCTGGTAAGGATAACGATACTGGAGTTCTGCTCGATAACGCCCCTTTTCCAATGACCACGGACCCCATGCGCTACGTGTCCACTCCCACACGTTCCCGCTCAGGTCGTGGCAGCCGTAGACACTACACCCACCGGGAAAACACCCAACAGCAGTTGTTGCGTCGATATCCGTTCCACTGAAGTTCATACGGTTCGGTTCGGCATCATCACCCCAGGGATACAGGCGAGTTGGTTTTGGATTTTGAATTTCTAATTTTGGATCGGAGACCCGCCGCGACAGGTCTTGGGCAGCAACGATGATGGACGCTGCGGGGAGCAACAGACCGCCACGCGCAGCTTTTTCCCACTCGGGTTCGCTGGGCAGTTCTACACGCTGATTTGCGCGCAGCCAGCCGCGCTCGCGCCATCTTGCGGTGAGCCAGTCGCAGAACGCCAGCGCCTCATACCAGGTGATGCCTACCACCGGGTGGTTGGGCGAGCTGAATGGCAAGCCAAAGTCATGGGGCGCAGTAGCTTCCTCGAAGCGCTCACTGGCTTTCCTTTCTGTCTCATCCTTGTAGAAAAGAATGCTGCGCTTGACCTTGCCCGCGCCCCAGCAGCCGTCTTGAATCGCCACCTTCCACCATTCTGGGTTGGTGTAGCCGTTCTCCCGGATGAAGGCGTCGAACTGCGCATTGGTGACCGGGTGCTGGCCGATGGCATAGGCATCGTCCACGTTGTATTGTGGGAAAAGTGTCTTCTCATCATCATCTGCAACTTCGTCATTCGATGCGCTGCCCATGTGGAACGGCCCGGCAGGAACGAGGCACAGATGCATGGCATCCACATCGGTCGCGTAGGGGCGCGGGTCGCCCAACCGGCCCAGCGCCACACCGGCTGCCGCCCGTCGCGCAGGCTGTGATTCCGCCATCACGTGCTCATCTTCGTACAGGGTTGCCAATCGAGCAGCCAGGTCGGCGCGCAACTTATCGTCCGCGTCGCGCAGATCCAGGGCCGCACTGCCGGCGATCTCCGCCGCAGCCAGTTGCGCATCGGGTGAAAGCGCTGGTAGTGCAGGCTTGCGGGTGATCCCGGCCAGCCGGCGCAGGAAGTTGCGCGCCAGTAACGACTTCGAATTGGCCACGCAGTAGCCGGGGATGAGCAGCGCCGGTTCGCGCCACCAGCTTTCCAGGATCGGCCCCTCCTCGAAAAAACGGGCGACTGCTTCCAGCCCACCGTTGCTGGTGGTGACCTCAATCAAGTAACGCGCGGCCAGGTACTCCTGGAAACCCAGGTGGATGAAGCGGTAGGCCCCCATGCGCTCTTCCAGCAGGCCACCGCGGTTGCGTGTGTAATCGATCAGCGCGTCCACGAAGGCGGCGTAGTCGGTTTCGGCAAAGGCGCTGCGCAGGTCGTCTTCGTCGATATCGCGGCCCTGGTTTTCACCCTGGTGATGCAGATGGTAGGCGAGCTGTTGCACCATCTCGTACTGGTCGGTCCAACTGTTGCCCACCGCGCCTTGCAACGCCTGCCGCACCTCCACGTCGGGCAGGTAGTCGAGCTGGATCATCGTCTCGGCGGCTTTCTGGAACAGCTCGGCGCGCTGCTCGGGCATGCGCCGGTCGTTGTAGTGCACGATCAGCAGCAGCCGCACCATCAGCGGGCTGTCGATCAGGCGCTGTTGCCGGCCGCGCACTTTTTCCAGTTGCGCCACCCCGTTCATCAACTCGTCCGTGCTGGCCTGGGCTTGCTTGGGCTGGTCGGGATAGATGCACTCGTAGAAACGCGCCACCATCTCGCGGATCAGGTCGTCGTCCAGGGGCGTGACGACCACTTCGCGAAAGCCGCCGCCCAGCGCCGTGCGACCTTTAAAGGCGGCGGCGCGGCAGGTGACGATCACGCGCAGGTCCGGCCGCCCGTTGGTCAGGTCCTCCACCGCCTGGCGCACCACTTCGCGTTCATCCTCGTTCGAGACTTCGTCCAGGCCGTCCAGCAGTAGCAGGTCTGCGCGTCCATCGCTCAACACTTGCGTGAAGAAGTCCACCGGCAGGTCAAAGTCGTGCTCGCGGCCGATCAGGTAGCGGCTGACTTATGCTGAGAGCGTGCGTTCGCGCGGATCGGTCGAGCCGGCCGGCTGGCGCTTCAATTCTCGCAGCGGCGTGCGTAGGCCGCCAATGGGATGAAGATGGGCACGGGTAATGGCCGCTGCAGTCCCAGTTTGTCTTTCGCCAGGTCGCTGCCGTCAAGGATCGCCGTAGCCAACACCCAGGCAATGTGCAACAACACGGTGGTCTTGCCACAGCCCGGCCCGCCGGTGACGACCAGGCGGTTGCCCAGGCTCAGCACTTCGTCCAATGCCACTGCCCCCTTGACCTCTTGC
>JAMDDR010000418.1 GCA_023488685.1 Chloroflexota bacterium
GTTGACGGTTCAGGATTTTGAGACGCTGGGGCAGGAGCCCGGGGCGATTCTGCTGGAGCTGCCTTATCGGCCGTTGGGTGGCCAACTGCCGGCGTGGGATGAACTGCTCGCGATCAACGCGTGGGCACAGGCGCGCGGGATCCCCCTGCATCTGGATGGCGCGCGGATCTGGCAGTGCCAGCCGTTCTACCAGAAGGGCTACGCCGAGATCGCGAGCCTGTTTGACAGCGTGTACGTGTCGTTCTACAAGGACCTCGGCGGTCTGTGTGGCGCCATGCTGATGGGTTCGACCGCATTCATTCGAGAGGCACGCGTGTGGCAGGTGCGACATGGCGGGCGGCTCAGGACCCAGGGGCCGTTCGTGGCCTCAGCCAGGCTCGGCCTCAGGCGCGTGCTGCCGCAGATCGACCAATGGGTGGAGAGGGCGGGCGAGGTGGCCGCTGTCCTGTCGGGCTTTGAGGAAATCACGATCAACCCCAATCCACCGCACGTCAACTTCTTCCAGATGTACGTGCGGGGCGATCACGCAGCGTTGACCCGCCGGCACATGGAACTGGCGCAGGAGACCGGCACATTCGTGTTCTATGGCTTAGGCCCCACGGCAGTGCCCGGCCTGGCGATGACGGAACTGCATTGCTGGGAGAATGCGTTGCGGTTCGACGTGGGTGTGTTGGGCCCCTTTATAGAAAAACTGCTTGCAAGGCCAGCCCAATCCCAATCATAGGAGTTTGACCATATGACCCGCGCTCAGCCATCGCCAATGCGATCGTAGCCGGTGAATGTCTGCAGCGACCAGGGGTCCCGCGCGCCCATCCACAGACGACGTATGACACACACGCCGACGTTTGTCATTCCGAACGATGGTGAGGAATCTGAGCTGATGTCGGTAAAGATTCCTCGCTCCGCTTCGGAATGACAGGCTTATTATCGTACGCGCACTTACGGCGGCAGCGGTCAGGACTTTCTCACCACTTGAACGCGGCGATGATCGTCTTGCAAAGGACCTTACGTTCCAGGTTCATCGCCCAGCACGTCGCGCAACTTCTCGGCGAATGTCTGCGGATGGCTCATGTAGCCCGCATGGTGGCTGGGAAACTCCACCAGGGTTGTTCCGAGGCGTTCTGCCACTGCGGATGCGCAACGATAGCCCAGGGACGATTGTCCGGCACTTCCGGCCGCCAGCACGACCCGTGCCGGTGTGGTTGCAAGCGCGGCGAGATCAAGCTGGTAGCGGTGGACGGCCATGAAGGTGTACGCGATCAGGGCATCGCCGCGTTTGGTGGCGCTCTCAGTACTCGACGGAGGGAGTTCGACACCCGGTTCTCGTTGTGCGTAGTTCACGCCGAGCTGTGTCATGAACTTCCTCAGGGCAGCCAGACCCCCCTCCTGACGATAGGTCTCAAGCAAATCGGCCTGGAATTGGTCGAAGTCGGGTAACAGTCCCTCCACCGGTGGCTCGTGAGTGACCAGCATGCGCACCTGCGCCGGGTAGCGGATGGCCAGGTCGAGCCCGATCAGGGCGCCGGCGCTGCTGCCGAATATATATGCCGGTTCAGTGGTGAGTGCCGCCAGCAGGTGATGGGCGTCGTCGCTGTGCATCTCCAGGCGCACATCCTGGGCGGTGTCGTCCAGCGTGCTGCGATAGGCTCCACGGCGGTCGTAAGTCACGACCGTGTACTGGCCGGCGAGAAGGTTGGCGACAGCGTTGAAGCCATTGCCACCGCCATCCCCGCCGGGGATCATGAGAAGGATGGGGCCTGCGCGTATGTGGATGGAATTTAAGGCAGCAGCAGGTGCAGGTCGCCAAACTCGTGCCACAGATAGCGTTCTCGGAGTGCTTCCATGTAGGTGTTGCGTAGATGAACCCTATCCGTGAGCGCTTCCAGCATCGCCAGGTGCGTGGCATGCGGTTCGTGCAACCCGGTGAGCAATCCGTTCACGGAATGAATCCCCCTTTCCGGTGTCACGACCAACTCTGTCCAACCTGCGCCGGGATGGGTCAGGCCGTGCCTATCCGTCACCGTTTCCAGTGCGCGAATCACCGTCGTCCCCACCGCGATGACCCGTTTCCCCGCCGCCCGTGCCACATTAACTGCTCGCGCCGTCTCCTGCGGGACACGGTAATACTCCGCATAGGGCGGCTCGTGATCTTCAAGGCTGGCGACGCCGGTGTGAAGCAGCAACGGGGCGAACTGTACGCCCTGCGCCACCAGGCGCGTCACCAGTTCCGGTGTGAACGCGCGCCCGGCCGAAGGCATTTCTGCGCTACCCGTCTCGGTGACGAAAATGGTCTGATAGTACTCAGTCGCCCACTGCCGGCGGACATAGCCGTAACGGATGGGGAAGCCGTGCTGTGCCAGATACGCGTGCAGCGAATAGGGCAGGTGCAGTGTCGCCCGCCACAAGCGCACGCCGTCAATGGCGCTCACGCCTGGCGCGTAGGGTTGGTGGAGTTGAACGCGCGCGCCCTCCGGCAATGCCAGTGTCTCGTTCGGCTGTGCAGTGAGGAAAGGAACCGTCGCCCCGCCATGCGGCAGGCGCAGTTCCACGCTCCACAGGCTGTCCGGCAGGCGCGTTGAAAGATGCAGCTCCAGTGCCGTGCCATCTGCGCGCCAGGCAGGCAGGGCTGCGTTCAGCGTGCCACTGGTGTTGACGACCAGCAGATCCCCCGCGGTCAGGAAACGGCCGATGTCGTGAAAGCGGACGTGTTCGATCCGGTCGTCGTCACGGTGGGAAACCAGCAGGCGCACCTCATCCCGCGCCAGGCCGCGCGCTTCGGGTGGTTCGCTTGCCTCCAACTCCGGCGGCAGTACGAAGTCCAATACAGGCAAGGCCAGGTCACGCAACGCACGACCCGAGTGCCCCGCGACGACCGGATCGCTTTTCATAGTACTGCGCTCCGTATCACCTCGCGCGCAACGTAGCGCCCACTCGGATACTCGCCTTCGATCAGCGCCAGGATGCCCGGCACACTGACTTCCGGCAGCGGCCGGTCGCCGATGTCTTCACCCGGAAATGCCTCCTGGTGCATCTGGGTGCGCATATCGCCAGGGTCGATCCAGAACACGCGCAGTTGCGGCGCTTCGACCGCCAGCACCGCCGACAGGTGTTCCAGGGCGGCTTTGCTCGACCCGTACCCGCCCCAGCCTGGGTAGACCTGCACCCCTGCGTCACTGGTGATGTTCAGAATGCGCGCGCCGGTCTTGAGCTGGTCACGTACGGCCTGTGCCAGCGCCAGGGGGGCAAGCACATTGGCCCGGTACACGCTTTCCAGCGCGTCGAGCGGGTAGTCCAACAAGTGCGGTTGGGGGCTGGGGCCGAGGAGGGAGGCATTATTCACCAGGACGTCGAGACCGCCGGCAGCGCGGATGGCCTGCGCCAACGCCTGGCGGGTTTGGGCTGTTGCGATATCACCAGCAACCACAACTGTTTGTGAGGACAATTCCGCGCGGGCAGCTTCCAGCGCTGCTGCGCCCCGCGCATTGATGATCAACGTCCAGCCTCGTCGCGCCAGTGCGCGTGCAAGCGCGAGACCGAGAC
>JAMDDR010000364.1 GCA_023488685.1 Chloroflexota bacterium
CTCTTCCGATCTCGATAAAACAATGCGAGCGATAAGCGATGAGCTATCATGCCGGCACCGCCTCGAGTTGTCCCAGCCCAACCTCCAGGATGCCTTCGATCTGCGACATGATCTGCGTGTTGGTAAAGTGCGAGCCAGTGATCGCGCCCGCCGGGCAGGCTGCCACGCACGTGCCGCAGCCCTGGCACAGCGCCGGATTAATCTCGGACACGCCCCGGTCGGCCAGGAAGCTGATCGCGTTGAACGGACACAGGCTGTTGCAGATGCGGCAGCCCGAGCACTGCTCTGCGTTGACGCTGGCGCGCACTGGCTCCAGGCTGACCTGCTTCTGATTGATCAGGCCGATGACGCGCGCAGCAGCCGCCGCGCCCTGCACCACCGAAAGCGGAATGTCCTTGGGCCCCTGGCAGACGCCGGCAATAAACACTCCTTCCGTCATAGTCGCCACGGGGTCGAGCTTGGGGTGGCGCTCGATGAACCATCTATTCGAGCTACAACCGATGCCGAACAGCTTGGCGACCTCCTTTGAATCATGGCGCGGCTCCAGCCCCGCCGACAGGATGACCATATCCACCGGGATGCGGCGCTGCTTGCCGATGAGGGTGTCTTCCACCTGGATGATGAGCTTGCCTTCTTCGCCAGGCAGGCGAGCCGCATCGGTGACCTCGGCCACCTTGCCACGCACGAACCGCGTCTCATCGGTTTCCAGGATGTGCTGGTAGAACTCGTCGTAGGCCTTGAGTGGCGTGCGGATGTCGATGTAAAAGTTATAGACCTGCGCACCGGTCTTTTCCTTGACCAGATGCGCGAACTTTAAACTCTGCATGCAGCAAATGGCCGAGCAGTAGGGGTTATAGTTCTTGTCGCGGCTGCCCACACAGTGAATAATGCCAACGCTCTGTGGGACAGTCTCGCCGTCACGCAGGACGACCTTGCCGCCGGTCGGCCCCGCTGCGTTCGAGAGCCGTTCGAACTCCAGGCTGTTATACACGTTTGCCAGTCGCCCGTAGCCGTATTGTGGGATGCGGCGGCAGTCGAACAAATCCCAGCCCGTCGCCAGGATGATGTTGCCCACGTTGAGGGAGACAACCTTGTCTTCCTGCTTAAAATCGATCGCGCCGGTGGGGCAGAATTTTTCGCACGCCTTGCAGGTGCCCTTTAGGAAGAACGTGCAGTTTTGAACGTCCATCACCGGGTACTTGGGCACCGCCTGTGGGAACGGCGTGTAGACGGCTTTACGAAGGCCCATGCCGGCCTCGAACACGGTGTCAATCACCTTCTTGGGGCACTTTTGCTCGCAGATGCCACAACCGGTGCACAGCTCGGTGTTGACCTTGCGCGCCTTCTGGCGAACTTTAACGGTGAAGTTGCCGACATAGCCATCCACCTTTTCGACTTCGCTCCAGGTGAGCAAGGTGATGTTGGGATGCGTGCCCGCCGAGAACATCTTGGGCGTGAGGATGCAGGCCGAGCAGTCCAGCGTGGGGAAGGTCTTGTCGAACTGGGCCATGTGCCCGCCGATGGACGGCTCGCGCTCGACCAGGTAGACGTGATAGCCCGCATCGGCGATTTCGAGCGCAGCCTGGATGCCGGTGATACCGCCTCCCACGACCAGCACGTTCGGGTTAATGTCCACGATAATGGGTTCGAGTGATTGGTTGTGGATGACGCGCTGCACCGCGCCCGAGATGAGAGCTTTGGACTTTTCCAGCGCTACCGTCTTATTGCCAGTCACCCACGACACCTGCTCGCGGATGGACGCCATCTCGAACAGGAAGGGGTTGAGTCCGGCGCGCTTGCAGCAGTTGCGGAACGTCGTCTCGTGCAGGTGGGGCGAGCAGGCCGCCACGACGACGCGCGTCAAACCCAGTTCCTCGATGTCTTTTTCGATGAGTTCCTGTCCCAGGCTGGAGCACATGAATTTATAGTCGCGGGCCACGGTCACGTTGGGCAACGCGCCGGCCCAACGCGAGAGCGCTGCGACGTCCACGACGCCGGCAATGTTGCTGCCACAATGGCAGATATAGACTCCGACTTTTTCGCTCATAGTGACCTCCCGTGTTTCATGAGGTGGCATGACGTGTTTATGGAGACTTGGTCGTGCTGGCCTCCTTGTTCTGAATCTGAGCAAGCACGGCTGATGCGGATACCAGTTCAGACCCCAATCCCAGTTCCTTTGGGGTAGCTCCCAGCGCCAATCCCAGCAGTTGCGTGAAATACAGAATCGGCACCGCGAATTTGGTACCGAACTCCTGGTTGATTTGTTGTTGGTAACACTCCAGGTTGACCTGGCACATCGGACAGGCCGTCGCAATCACCGCTGCGCCGTTACCCACCGCGTTCTGCAGCAGGTTGCGCACCATGCTAAACGCCGCTTTGCGACTCGTAATCAACAAAGAGCCGCCGCAACAGCGCATCTTGAGTTGATACTCGATGGGCGTTGCGCCCATCGCCGCGATCAGGTCTTCAAAGTAGCGCGGGTTTTCCACCTCCTCGTGATCTTTGCGCGGTCTGACGATCTGGCAGCCATAGTAAGGCGCGACTCGCAGGCCATTCAACGACTGCGTCACACGCTTCTTGATTTCCTGCACGCCCACGTCATTGCAGAATACTTCGAGCAGGTGATACACCTGGATCGTTCCTGCATAGTGCAGATCGTCTTCTTGCAACGCCTCGTTGACGTGTTCGGCCAGGTCGGCATCGCGCTTGAGACAGACATTGGTGAAGTAGGCGTTCTTGTAACAACCGGCGCACGGCGCGACCATATCCAGCCCTTTCTTTTCGGCCAGCGCCAGGTTCCGCGCGGACAGCGTGTGCGAGAGCAACTGGTCAATCGCAAAGTACGCCGTGGTGCCGCAGCAGTTCCAGTCATCCAATTCCTGGAACTCCAGATCAAGCCGGCGCGCGCTCTCGAGCGTGGATTGGTGATAACTCAGCGCCAGTTTTTCGAGCGAACAGCCAGGAAAATAGGCATAGGCTTTCATTCTGCCTCCCCTACCAGGTTAGACACCGGAATGATATGCCCCACCATCCGCCTGAAATTTTCGAGCCGCTTGATGCGCGGCGGGAGCACCGGTATCCTCCCTTTCAGAATCAGGCTGGTTGCCGTCAGCGCTTCGTTGAGGAATCCCTGCAATCCATAGTTGAAGATATAAGCCGGCGCCAGCACAGGTTCGTAGGATCGACCGCCGCTCAGGATCATCTTGACAAAGGTCTCGGTAAACGTCGGCCCAATCAGTCCATCCTGGTATTGATTCTTCCAGATGGAATAACGCTTGAGGGTGTACATCAGGTCGGCGATGTCGATGTGCGCGGGGCAGCGCACGTTGCAGTGAAAACAGGACGCGCAATACCAGTACGTGTTGCTGGCGAGCACCTCGTCCTTGAGATCGGCGCGAATCATGCCAATCAAGTCGCGCGGCGTGTGATCCATAAACTCGACCACCGGACAGGTGCCCGAACAGGTGCCACACTGGATGCAGGTACTGATCGGATCACCGTGTGTGGCGTACATCATGTTGGTGATTTCC
>JAMDDR010000472.1 GCA_023488685.1 Chloroflexota bacterium
CGTCAAGGTGCGCTCCCGCAGCCCTTGCTGCTGGAAGTGTGCCACCTGCGCCAACGTCGCCGGGTGCACCAGCTCGGTCAGGCGTTGTTCAATCTGCTCATCTGGCGGCAGCGTGCCGGGCCGCTTCATGCGATCCCGCGCGATGGCACGGGTGTGTCGCACGCTGCTGGACTTGCGTTTGCTGCTCGTGATCTTGGTCTCTTTCGCCACACGCTTATGCTACCAGCCTATGCTACCAGCCTATGCCCGCCCTTTCACCCTTGACAGGCCGCGGAATTCGTTAACTTGTGAACAATGGCCTTAGCCATGAGCGCGCTTCCTTGTCTCACCTGACTGTGTCATCCCTTGAGGAGAGCGACAGATGCCGGCATGCATCCATCATCTGGCCGCACCGACGGCTCGACGTAGGCGACGTTCCATGGCTCCGGCCCCAACACACGCAGGTACGTGGCCGGATTCATCGTTCCGGCGCCGACCACCTGGTTGTACGGTTGCCAGATCAGGCAGCCCTTGGAAGCCCAGAAGGTTTGCAGTTTCAGGATGATGTCTTGGAAAGTGAGCATACCGATTTCCGATTTTGGATTTGCGATTGTGATTGTGATTTTGGTCTCGAGCCAGCGTTACGACGTCGAGACGTTAGAACGTTGGAACAGCCAAGATTCAGCGAATCTATTGTACATGGCGCAAGGGTGAATGTAACCCCACCCGACCTCCCCGGATTCTGCACCACACAGAGCAGCGTCACGAGAAAATGTTACCCAGAGGAAGCCGTCACGTCACGAAAGAATGTTACCGTAGCTTCGGCGGTGGCACCTTGCCGGGTTTGATGGCGGCATTCGCCGCGTCAACCTGTTCTTTGAGCTTGACGACATCCAGCGTGGCGTGAATCGTTCTCAGCTTGGCCTTCTGCTTCGCACTCACGTTTGGCGAATCCAGGATGCGTTGATAGGGCGTTTGGGGGTTATCGAAGATGCGCTTCACGCGGCTGCCGTCCCGCTCTTTGGCGACGAGCTTTATGACGGGCAGGAAATGGTTGATGTACAGGCTGCACACGTCGTACAAGGTGTTGAGTTGGCGGATTTGGCCGGACGTGTCGTAGCGATCATAGCCCACCATGCGACGGACCACCGACCAGTTCTTCTGTTCGACGAAGGCGCTTACGTGTCGTTCTTGCGCCCGACACGGCCGCAGGTAAAGGTGAGTGCCTCCTGCTCACAGTAACGCCATAGCTCGTTGTTGATGAACTCGGCACCATTGTCAGAGTCAATGCCCAACAGCACAAAGGGTAAGCGCTGGCGGATATGTTTGAGAGCTGCAAAGACGCGTTCCTGGGCTTTGTTCTCGACCGCGCGCATCTTGGTCCAGCCCGTCGAGACGTTGGTGACGTTCAGTGTGTAGCCGAAAAAGCTGCTGGGATTCCCGCCATCGTGTTGCACTAAATCGATTTCCTCGCAGCCCACACGCTTGTCATCCCACTCGGCGAAGGTGCGCACCGGGATCTGTTGCTTGAGCAAGGTGCCCGGCTTGGTTCCGCCCCGGCGGCGGATGGGTCGCGGCGCCAAGCGCCGCAGGCGATCCATGCTGGAGGGGCTGATGACCTGCAAGTGTTGGTAACAGGCCACACTGACGCGCAAATGCCCCTGCTTGCGCAAGGTGACCAACGCCGCGTCCAGTGCAGCGCGCAGGCGCTTGGAATTGAGCCCAGCCCAGCAGGGTCTTGGTTTCTTCGTGATACTGCTCGATGAACACGCGCCGGTGTACCAGTTCGACCATGCGTTCGCAGGGGGTGCGGGCCGGGAAGTTGGACCAGTGCAGCTTGTTCCGTCCAGACCCGTCGGGCAGTTCACGCTCGGCGATCAACCAGCCAATCGTGCGTTTCCCACGCCCATCGACCCGCCAGCACCGCACCGCGGCGAACGAGCCTGTGAGCCACCCTGGCGTGCCTTCCTGCCAGCGGATGACCCGCCAGGCGTTGGACGGCAAGCGCGCGGCCACGTCTTCTGCACGCCAGACCTCGGCATGGGGGGCGTGTCCGCGGCTGACCTGGAAGTCGCGGCGGACGTCCACCACGTAGCGCTCGCGTCGGGCCTCCAGCCCATCCAAGAACAGCGGGTTATCCCCGAACTCCGCGTCCGTCGGCACGTGCGCCCGCTTGCGCCGTGCGGCGTCGTTCGCCCACGCTTCCGGCAGGTACAGCCAGCTGACCACCGGCCGGGCGATCGTGCGCTCGGCATAATGGCAGTTCACCGTGACTTGACAGTTGGCCCCCTTGCCCAAGCTGCCCGAGTACTGCCGCGCCACTCCCACCGAATGCTGGCCTTGCTTCGGAAAGTCGGTCGGGTCGATGATTAGCACCCCATCGCCCTCCGTCTTCAGCCGGGTCATCACCGCCACGCGCTTGCGGTTCGCATCCGTCTCATCCCACGCCATCGTTGTCAGCAGCGCCTGCAAGCGCTGCTCGGTCGTGCCCGGCAGCACGTCCGCCAACGTGTCGCAGTTTTTGTTCGGATGATCCGTCAGCAAGCCAGTCACGTAGCGTTCCATCGCGTGGCCGCGGCGTTTGTCGCGTGCCGGTCGTTTCGATTGGCTCATGCCGCCAGTTTAACTCTGTGACAAAGTAGTATTAGTGATGCGCTTGGGCGTATTTCAAATTAGTGGCAAGCAGCTTGCCACAGCTGATAGCTGATCGAATTGCTGGCCCATGACAGCAGCCCGAAAGGGCAGGAGGTTGGTCGCCCCTGCCCGTGACCAGCGCATACCCGCCTGCGCGAAGCGCGCTTTGAACTGCTTGCAGCCTGACTCCACGGTGCCGCTCCCGATCGGCAGCTTCGCCTGCTGGAACTGCCGGTAGGTCATACGCGCGCGATGGTCCGTGAAGTACGCCACGGCCGCTCCAGCGCTTCCCGTGTGGCAGGGCGTGCTGCCCGCCGCACCGCCCGCTCAATGCGTTCCACCTGGCCTTCATATAGGTGGGTCTCGTGGCGCGTGACGAAGGCCTGCGCCTGGGGACTGTCCGGGCCGTACAGCAGATGGGCCAGTTCCCACAGGTGTTGCTTGGCATGGTATCAGTCCACGATCTGGGTGGCCCCGCCGAAGTGCAGGGCGGCCAGGTTCCAGAGCCAGGCCGCCCCATCGCCCAACACCACGCTCTGGCGCGCCGCCAGCCAGCCGCGCCGATCCGCCTGCGCCCAGACCCAGCGTCCGAATGGCTCCGGGGGACCGAACTGGAAGACATAGGACATGGCACTGGCCTGGACGACCTCGACGGGCGCACCGTCCTGGGTCGGGCGCATCTGCCCGGTGGGCGCGAACGTGAACACACAACCGACTTTGGCCTCTTTCCAGCCTTCGCCGCGCACGTTGAACTTGACCCCGTCCAGGCTCACGCCTAAGGTCATTATCACTTTACTTTCGGCTAATCACTTTTGAATCGGCTGGTAAACAGGAGCGGGTGAAGCGGGTGAGTGGACCGCAGGCTGTTTCGCAGCCTGTTTGGTCCGACGATGAGCCAGAACGCCTTTTGGCAGATG
>JAMDDR010000413.1 GCA_023488685.1 Chloroflexota bacterium
ACGTTGTAGATCTCACCGGTCGCGCCCTTCTCGATCACGATATCGATGCCCTCGCAGTGATCGAGCACGTACTGGTAGTCGCGCTGTTGCCTGCCGTCGCCGTACAACGGCAGCGGGATGTCGTCGATGGCATTGGTGACGAACAGCGGCACGGCCTTCTCAGGGTATTGGTACGGGCCGATGTTGTTGCTGCCGCGTGTCACCGTTGCCGGCACGCCGAACGAGCGGCAGTAGGCCAGGCACATGACGTCGCCGCCGGCCTTGCTGGCCGAGTAGGGGCTGCTGGGATGCACCATGTCGCGCTCGGTGCTACGCTGCTCTTCAGGGATATCGCCGTACACTTCGTCGCTGCTCACTTGATGATATCGCTCCACCTTGAATTCCTTGGCTGCTTCCAGCAGGATGTAGGTGCCGTACACATCGGTCATGATGAACGTACCGGGTTCCATCAGCGAGCGGTCGACGTGTGTGTCCGCGGCGAAGTTCACGATGACGTTGACACCATGCTCCTGCACCACGCCGAACACAGCCTCGCGGTCCGCGATGTCACCGCGCACGAATGCATAGCGCCCTTTGAAGTCCTCCGCGACATCCTTGAGGTTGTCAAGGTTGCCGGCGTAGGTGAGCTTGTCGAAGACCACCACACGCCAGTCACTGTGATTTTGTAAGGCGTATCGCACGTAATTGGAGCCAATGAACCCGGCCCCCCCGGTGATGAGTACGGTTTTCATATCGCCGCGATTGTATCAACGAACCGTACCCGCCGGCGGATGAGGCCGATGAGGCGGGTAAGATTGATGTACGAGAGGTGCTCAATGGCTGAATGGTTGACGCCCGAAGACGGCATGACGATTACACGCGACAGCATGTTGGCGCCGGGTGTGTATTACCTGCCCCACGGGATCGACATCGGCGCCGACCACGTCACACTGGACGGCAACGGCGCCCTGTTGATCGGCGATGATACCCACGGGCGCGGCGTGAGCGTGAACCAGAAGACCGGCGTCACGATCAAGAATCTGCGCGTCGAACGCTTCTACCATGGCATCTGGATCAACGCCAGTGCCAACACTCACGTGCTCAACTGCAGCGTGACCCGCACCTACGAGGTGCGCGGCCCTGACGTCTTCCTGGACGTATGGCTGGACCGCAGCCAGGCCTACGGCGGCGGCATCTTTCTCAGCGGCGTCATCGACGCCAGTCTGTCGAACAACGACGTGCAACACCAGCAGAACGGCATTTTGCTGTATGGCTGCAACAACGTCGAGGTCGCGGGCAACAACGCCTCGTACAACAGCGGCTACGGCATCCTGCTGTACGAGTCGTCGCAGAACACGGTGGAATCCAACGTGGCGGACTTCTGCTGCCGCATCTACCATTACGGCGCGGATGGCGAGAAGTATCACAACGGCGCGGACGCGGCGGCGCTGGTGATCATGTGCAACTCGTCCAGGAACGTCGTCAGGCACAACAAGCTGCGCAGCAGCGGCGACGGCGTATTCCTGGGCGGATTCCACAAGGACAACGTGAAAGTGCCGTGCAACGACAACCTGTTCGAATCCAATGACGGCAGCAACAGTCCCAACATCGCCTTCGAAGCCACCTTCTCGCAGCACAACACGTTTCGCAACAACAGGGCCGACCATTGCAATTACGGCTTCTGGCTGGGCTATTCCAGCCACACCAGGGTCGAAAACAACACCATCAAACACAACCGTATCGCCGGCGTCGCCATCGAGCACGGCCACGCCAATAGCATCAAAAACAACCAGTTCGAATACAACCGCACCGGCGTTCAGTTGTGGGTCAGTGCCCGCGCTGCCTTCAGCAACTACTTCCCCGAGTGCGCTGAGAGCTACGAGACGAACATCACAGGCAACCACTTTTCACGCCACGACCAGGCCATTCATGTCTGGACGGAGCGAGCAGATGGCGGGCCGTCTGCTCGCCGCTGCCACCACTTCACACTGCTCGACAACACCATCACGGACAATCGCGTCGGCGTGCAGCTCGAGCGCGTGCGCGACAGCGTGGTGCAGAACAACCGCGTCTACGATAACCCCGAAGCAGGCGTCAAGATGGTCGGGTGCAAGGATGTGAAGGTGGAGGCGAACCAACTCGAAAGACCCGTTTAGGCGTTACTTATAGCCGCACATACGCCACTCGCCATGGTCGAATATTGTCTTAAATTGCCGATGTGACAGGTCAAGTTCGCGCGACTCACCGCCATAGTTGGTCATAATCTTGCCCTGGCATAGAACTAACGTGAACTCACCATCGCTGCCGTTGTCGGCGCAAGTGGCGTCTTGCAGCCTGGCCTGACGGCCTCTGAACGACACCGCTTCGATGTGGGCCTGTTCCTCCCAGGCCGCGCACGACAACTGCACCATTTTGTCGACGTTCTCCTTGGTGCGTGCCTCCAAATAGGCATAGATGGCCTGTGAGGCTTGTTGCGATGGCACCGTGGTTTCAGACTGGGACGCAGTGCACCCCACCAGGAATAGCACCAGGCACGCCAGCAACAATGATCGCCGTGGGAACGATAGCCTTCCGGTACAAGACCGGGTATGTGAACGCACATCCATCATGGAACAACTCCGCTTGGAGCAACTTTGAAACGTACCTACAATATAGCCTTGCATTAAACCATTGCCAAGCGCAAGCGTGTCCGCACATCGCGGGGATTCGTGAGGGGTCCGTCGCCCACGCAGACACGCTGGCAATCATCAAGGGGAGACCATGCAAGGACGTTCTCGCATCTCGCTCGTGTGTGTGTGTCTGCTGCTCGTAACGACGTCAGTCCAAAGCACCGGCATTGCGCGCGCCGCCTCAAGGATGCTGCTGTTGGCATCCCAGACACAGAGCGGGCCCGACGCCCTGGTGTCTACACCATCAGGTGCCGCGTTGCGCACAGGTCCCGGAACTGGCTATCGTGTCATCGCCAGGCTGGCGGTTAAAACGCCGCTGTCGCTGACCGGCCGGAATGCAACCAGCACCTGGTTCCAGGCCAGAACTGCAACCAGTTCAACGGGTTGGGTCCTGGCAAGTCAGATCAAAGTGTTGCTGCCCAACGTCAAGAGCCTGGCCATCATGAGCGCCGGATTGCCGGCAGGGCCGCGACCGGCCCCGTTACCGGCCCCGCTACCGGCGCACTCCCCCGCAGGGCCGCTAGAGAATGTCAACATCGGGAAACTGCGCGCGATATTCCAGAAGGGCCAAAAACTGGGCAATCGTGCGCGTGCGTTCAGTAAGATCGGCGACAGCAGCGTGCGTGACCAGCAGTTCCTGTATGGCTTCGGGCTGAACAAGCAAACGCTCGGCGCCTACAGCTACCTGCAGGCGACCATCGATTTTTTCTCCATCCCTGCACGGCCGGGCTTTGCCAATTCGTTCGTCAATGAGAGCCTGGCCGCTGTGCCGGCCTTCAATGCTGCTGCCGCATTCGACGCCAGTTGGACCTCCTGGACCGACCCCAATAAAGTGTGCAGCGCCGAGGAAGGGCCACTGGACTGTGAACTACGTGTCGTG
>JAMDDR010000567.1 GCA_023488685.1 Chloroflexota bacterium
ACTGCTGCCGATCACGCCTGAATAGACATCTATGTGCTTATAGTGAATATCCCCCAAGTAAGTCCCCACACCGTTGAACGTGTCTACCCGAACGCCAGTACACTGAGTACTGAACACGTTGCGAAACTGAGGCCTGATATTGGCTCCGTTGTACCAAAGTTGCACCAGGGTACCCGCTGTGCCACCTCCTGACTTGGTGTAGTCTACGGCAGTGTAGAATGCAGAATTGCCAAAGAAGTCGGTCGAGCTCTCGTCATTATGCCAGCAGGAAGCCCAACCGCTAATGTGATGTGCGTCACCTGTCCAATCGGAGCAATCAACAGAGGAATCCATCCCGTAGTAAACATATGAGTACGCCACCGCCTGGGCGGGTCCTGCCGCCATTGCGATCACAAGGACAGCAAAAGCTGTAGCTGCAATACTACACCACCACAAGCGCGCTAACCTCTTAGTAATACGGGCGAAACGCGTTCTCATGGCCGGCCTCCTTGAATCTCAGTAATAATGGATTCCGCAATCCTGATCAACTGACCGACCTCGATCACTGCTCCTTCTACGGTTGTGAGTCGATCGTTGGTCACGAAATACACCTCAAAGGGCCCCTGAATCGCGATGCCCGGCGCCGCATGCCTTATCACGATGGGAACGCCTCGTGAATCGCCCAAAGTAAGGGCGAAAGTATCAGCGGGATTAACCAGGTCCACCACAACATCCGGGCGAAGCAAGAGCCGATGCATGGCGATGGGGAAGTAACCAGGTTGCCAATAGCTTGCGGAGTATGCGGCATCAATGGTCTCCCCGTTATCCAAGAGGGATCTCTCCATGTAGCAGCCCTGGAATTGCCAGCCGGCGGGCAAGTATTTCGGCTCGACAAATAGGCCCGAGGTTCGACAGGTCTCCACCTTTGAAGTGCTCTCCGCGTATGCCTTTGTTATGCTCCGCCCTGGCCCTAGCGGAATGCCTTTCCAGGATTCAGAACCGCCACTGTCCGAAGGCAGAATGCGAAGGCGGCCATGCGCACGTGGGAGGCTTGCACGAGTGACCGCGGTGCCGACGGGAGCAGGCAGGTTGGCGATCTGAGCCGCTTGCAGCGCCTTCGTGGGGGGTATCTTGGATGGCACCGATCCACCCTGGGCTAAGATCGTCACGACCGTGACCGTGCCGAGCATCGCTACTGCCAGTACGATGCTGAGTACAAGGCGGTTTCTCATTCTGAGCCCTCCAGAATCCGGTACTCACCGGTTTCCCCGATGGTATCTCTATCGTACCACACGATCCGCCGGTTCGCAACTGGCAGAAGGTGCAGGTAGTGTATACTAGAGTGTGTAACTTGCTAGTTGACAGGGAACAAGAATGGGCGTATCCTTACCCTTCGAAGAGCGGCAACTCACCAAAGGAGGCTACGCCCATGCCAGGACGCAAGGCCCTGGTGACACCTATTCTAACCGAACCGTGGCGGGAAGTCAACAGCATGGAAGGGCTCATGGAGGACTTTTCGGAACAGATCGCGCTAGGCATCAAAGCGGCGCTGGAGAAGTGCTTCGAGTGTGAGCTGTTGGAGCAGCTTCAGTCGTCGTGGGGGAAGCACAACCCGGATCGGGTGGACTACCGGAACGGCTACCGATATCGCTCCCTGCAGACGCGGCTAGGTCTGATCAAGGATCTGCGGGTTCCTCGTAGCCGTGAAGGTACCTATCAATCTCAGATACTACCGCGGTACAAGCGGTATGAAGCCGGTGTGGAGGATCTGGTACGTGACAGCTTCCTGGCCGGCGTCAGCACCCGTCGCGTCGGTGAGGTTCTGGAGCCATTGATGGGTGGTTCTGTCAGCGCCAGCACGGTTTCCGAGATCACGAAGGCGCTGGATGGCCAGGTACAAAAGTACCACCAGCGCAGGCTACCCGACGACGTGGTCTATCTCTTCGCTGATGCGGTGTACATGACGACGAAGGGAGGTGCAAAGGCCGCCCGAAAGGCCGTGCTTACGCTGTATGCCATCAAGACCAACGGCGAGAAAGAGTTGCTGGACTTCCGGGTGGCCGATTCGGAGAGCGAAGCCCAGTGGGAATCCTTCCTGAACCACCTCTACAAGCGGGGCCTGGAAGGAAGCCAGTTGCGCCTGATCATCTCCGATGGAGGTACGGGCCTACACGCAGCGCTACAGATGGTCTACGGGCATGTCAAACGCCAACGGTGCTGGGTACACAAGCTACGAAACGTCATAGGGCGGCTCCGGGCGAAACAACGAGCAGGCTGCCTTGCCCAACTGCGCACTGTCTACCAGGCCAAGAATGGCACCGAGGCCCGAAAGGAGTACCAGTCCTGGGCGAAGGCTTGGGGCGATGAAGCCCCGGCTGCCGTGGCCTGTGTGGAAAAGGACTTGGAGGAACTCCTCAACTTCTTCTCTGAGCCAGCTAACTTGGCGCGCAGACTCCGCACCACCAACGCCATTGAACGTTGTTTCCGCGAAGTGCGCAGAAGAACCAACCCGATGAGCTGCTTCAACAACAGCGCAAGCTGTGAGCGGATTATCTATGCCATCTTCACCTACCAGAATAGCCGCTGGAAGGATCGCCCTATCCCTGAACTTACACACAATACTTGACACTACCCGGACTGCCGCCGCAGAAGCTGGTCTGGCGACGCCGCGGTCTCAGCAGTGGAACTCGTTCACCTGGGGATCGTCAAACAGCCGCTTCACCAGCGCCTCGTGGCAGGCGGGCTTGCCGGTGACGTCCCAGGTGCAGATCATCTGGTCGTCCTTCTTCGCCCGCTGGAAGCCCTTCACCGTCAGGTCGCACTTGGCGAATTGCGCCTGCAGCTCGGCCAGTTTCTTGTTGCTCACCGCGCAAGTGACTGTGTAGGTCTTCTCGTCGGTCAGCGTCTTGATGCGGTGGCTGATGTACGGAAACAGCCACAACACGATGAGCACCAGCGTGGCCGCCACCGCCACCAGGGCGTACTGCCCACCGCCGACGCCCATGCCCAGCGCCGCCGTCAGCCAGATGCCCGCCGCCGTGGTGATGCCGGCAACCTTGCCGCCCTCGCGCATGATGGCGCCCGCCCCCAGAAAGCCGACGCCGGTGACGATGCCGGTGGCGATGCGCACGTCGGCGCCCTCGCCCAGCCGGAATGACAGCAGCGTGAACAGCGCGGCGCCGGTGCAGATGAGGATGTAGGTGCGGAACCCCGCCGCCTTGTCGCGATACTCCCGCTCAAACCCGATGAGCCCACCCACCAGCACTGCCAGGACCAGTCTCAGCGCATCTTCCGGCAAGAACGTCATGGTTAAGCCCTCCGGTCTGCACAGACTTGCCGCCCCCGGCTTTCGCCTGTATGCTACGCCCCTGGCTCGGGCCGGCTGCCCGGCCCCCTCTTGCGCTTACCGTGCGCATTCCGTATAATGAACCCGGCGGGATGTCTGAGGCGCCTTGCCCAATGCCATCGCCAGCGGTACCAACTTGACCTGCGCATTATAGGGTAAGGCCGGGCAAAAGTCAATCG
>JAMDDR010000487.1 GCA_023488685.1 Chloroflexota bacterium
TCTTCTTCTGGGGCGGTTTAGCCCCCGCGGCTCCGGTGGTGAGTACCTCGGCATCCTCGTCCACCTGCCCCATGGCTTCGAGGAAGATTTGTTCGGGTGACAATTCCTCTTCTTGTTCGGCCACAGGCGTGGAAACCGCCACAGGCTTCTCCTCACCCAGCGGTGCCGGCGCGCCCTCCCCTCCCTCGGTGGTAGGCGGCGCAGGTGTATCCGTCACAACCACGTCCAGAACAGCTTCTACAGGCTGTGATTCGGCAGCCTGCGATTCGGCAGCCTGCGATTCGGCGACCCGCGATTCGCCAACCGTCACGGGCGACATCTGCTCCTCCACCAGGGCTGGCGCCTCAGATCCTGCCACTGGCTCCGTCTCAGCGACGGAAGGTGGCGCACTCACCGCATACTCTTCCATCACCTTATCCAGTGAGGCTTTGATCTCGGTGAGCGCCTTCGAACCGACTCCCTCGATGGACAGCAACCCTTCATCACCGCGCACGCGTCGTTCCAACAACTGGCCGACCGACAGCACGCCCGCAGCAATAATGTGCTGCATCACGCGGGGTGACAATCCCAACTGTTCAATTGGAACGGTGTATGTCTGGCGCGGGATCGCCGCCAGCGCCGCCTGCCGTGCCTCACGGCGTTCATTGGCCACGGCCAGGTCCAGTTTCGCCGCCTCGACCTTATCCGCGCCACTCTTGGCGCGCTGCACGGCAAAGGCATACGCGCTATCCAGGGCGCGCTTAACCTGCAGGAACTCTTCGGGTGACAGTGCCACGGGCATGGCGCGTTGCCGCACCAGCAACTCACGCAACGTCGGCACGGACTGGACGACATCATTGCCCACCCACTGGCGCAATGCCTCGTTTTCCGCGATCTTGACCAGTGCCTCGCCGAGCGCCTCGCTGCCACTCTTAATGTCGATATGCCAGCCGGTGAGCTTGGCTGCCAGCCGGGCATTCTGGCCTTCACGCCCAATCGCCAGCGACAGTTGATCATCAGGCACGATCACCGTGCCACTCTTCTGTTCCTTGGCATCCAGGCTTGGGTGCACGGCCAGCACCTTCGCAGGCCCCAGCGCCTTGGTAATGAACACCGTCGGGTCGGCGCTCCACTCAATCACATCGATCTTTTCGCCATTCAGTTCGTTGACGATATTTTGTACGCGGGTGCCGCGTTGGCCTACACAAGCGCCTACCGGGTCTATCCCCGCCAGCAAGGCTGCCACGGCCACCTTCGAACGCGAGCCTGGCTCGCGCGCGATTGCCTTGATCTCAACCTGCCCTTTCTGAATCTCCGGCACCTCAATCTCCAGCAGGCGTCGCAGCATGTTCTTGTGTGCGCGCGATAGCATAATCTGCGGCCCGCGGTTTGTGCGCTTGACTTCGGTCACATAAGCGCGCAACCGCTGCTGCATCTCCAGCCGTTCGCCAGGAATCTGCTCTTTGCGCGGAAGGATGCCTTCGGCCCTGCCCAGGTTCAGCACCAAACCCGCCGGGGTGATGTTGTGCACGACACCGTGCACGATTTCCCCTTCGCGCTCTGCGAACGTGTTGTATTGGAAATCGCGTTCGGCCTCACGCAGCTTCTGCACAATCATCTGCTTGACATTTTGTGCCGCGATGCGCCCGAAGTCCTTCAGCGTGACGTCCACCATGATGCAGTCACCTATTTCTGCATCCGACTTCTCCAGCCGGGCTTCCTCGAGCGAAACTTCGGTGCGGTCGTCCATGACCTCGTCGACGACTTCCTTCTCCACAAACACGCGCATATCGCCGTTCTCAATATCGACTTTGACGGCGACATTCTGGCTGGTCATGATGTTCGCATTCTTGCGATATGACGTGACTAGCGCACTCTCCAACACCTGCGTGATGATCTCACGCGGCAAGTTGCGCTCGGAACAGATTTGGTTTAAGGCTAACGTAAACTCGCTTTTCATCGTACGGACTCCTGCGCCGTAGAAAAGGAAGAGTGGGTTCATCGCCCACTCTTCGTCTATCTATATGCCAGAAGTTTTAACTGCCCTTAGTGTACCAATGGCTTTTGTTCTTGTCAACGTTTTCTTTAAGGTTCTAAAAAGAGGCGCCTGAGCTTATGAAAAGCATTTAAGGTTGCAGTAAAACGCCTTGCGTCGCGGCAGAATTCACGGTTGGCTTTGGATGTACTGTTTCATCGCCTCGTACAATGGGGTCGGGCTGAAATCCGGCTCCACCATCCTGAAATAGTACATCGCCTGGTCTCGTTCGCTATCTGACGCCCGTTTGAAGAACCAGATTGCCATAACGCCAACCCACGGCCACTCTTTTTTGGCGCGCTCATAGGTCATCGGCACATAACGAGCCTGCTCCTGTTCGGTAACCACGCCATATTTGCCCCAATCCTTGATCTTGTCCGGCGTGTCGGGCACCGCGTCCCAGTTTAACTCAGATAACCAGATGGGTTTCGCGGCGTCGCCATTGCGCACCATGATATCGCGCAGCAGCACGTGCCGCGCCACATTGGTGGTCAACGGGCTGGTGCGATGGTCATTTGGGCCGGAAAACAACCCATATCCCTGCGCCGACAGGATATCAAAACACTTGCTCGCACCGGCGTTATACATGCGTTGCAGGAAAACCAGGTCGCTCAGATCGCGCCCATCCTGCGCCACTGTCGGCGCCAGCGCCGCGCTAATGATGACCACCTCCGGGTCCACTTGCTTGGCGCGCTGGTAGGCCGAGCATAACAAGGCCGTGTAATCCTCAGGATTCACTTGCTGATCGCCCCACTCAGGGTAGATATTAGGCTCGTTCCAAACCTGGAAATAACGGATGCGGCCCTGGTAGCGATGGACGACCGTCTCTACATAATCAGCAAAATCGTTCTGGGCGGCCGGTGGGCCAAAATTACCCAGTTCCGGGCGCCCGGCGTGCGCCCACGCGGGTGGGGAGCTGAGCCGCACGATCAACTGCAAGCCATGCTTCTCTGCGAGCGAGACGATATTGTCGTACTTATCCCACGCGCTGCGCTCGGATGAATTACGCCGATCGGTATAGTCGCCTTTCTCGTGGATCTCGATATCCGCCCAGGGAAACTCTTGCCGCACCCAGGTGAACCCAGCCTCTTTGATCATTTGCAGCGCGCGATCGCGCTTCACCTCTTCTACCTCCTGTTCCAGGAAGGTATTCACGCCAAAGGGGCTGACATCCTTTACGTGCGCGATCTCGGCCTCCGGCGCCAATTGCAGGGGAGGCCGCGCCTGCTCCAGGAGCAGGTTCCACAGCGCGCGCA
This sequence comes from Chloroflexota bacterium, assembly GCA_023488685.1. Classification (GTDB taxonomy): domain Bacteria; phylum Chloroflexota; class Anaerolineae; order J036; family Brachytrichaceae; genus CAIXPS01. The sequence continues at coordinate 3,271 of JAMDDR010000487.1, forward strand.
GTTGCGCCGGCCGTGCTTCCTCCCCAGTGACCATGACCAACTGTTGCGCCGTTGAGGGTAACAAAAACCAGACGGCGAACACCAGCGCCGCAAGAACAAGAATGAACAAGGGAAATTTGGTTCGCATCTCGACACAGCCTGTCAGTAAAGCGTAAAACGTAAACAGACTGTTTACGTTTTACGCTTTACGTCTTACCGCCTTCATTCCCAAAATCCTAAACA
>JAMDDR010000091.1 GCA_023488685.1 Chloroflexota bacterium
TATAGGTACGCCAGCACATCCTTGATTTCCTTGCGCGCGTAGAACCGCGTCGCGCCCACCAGCTTGTACGGCATGCCCGCGCGCACGAAGGCATCTTCGATCGCGCGCGACTGCGCGTTGGTGCGGTACATGATGGCGATATCGCCTGGCTCGGACGCCTCCTGCGACGTCAACTCCGTGATCGTGTCGACCACGTACTGCGCCTCTTCATCCTCGTTGAACAACTCGCGCAGAACCACCTTCGGTCCCTGCCCGCGCTCGGTGAACAGCTTGATGTGCTTGCGGTTGGGATTCTTCTTGATCACCGCCATCGCCGAATCCAGGATCGTCTGTGTCGAGCGGTAATTCTGATCCAGCGCGATGACGGCCAACTCCGGGTAGTCCTCCTGCAGGCGCAACACGTTACGATAGTCAGCGCCGCGCCATTTGTAAATGGACTGGTCTGGATCCCCGACACAGAACAGGTTGTGATGCTTACCAGCGACCAGCCGGATCAGCGTGTACTGCGCGATGTTGGTGTCCTGGAACTCGTCCACCAACACGTGCAGATAACGCTCCTGGAGCTTCTCGCGCACGGGTTGGTTGCGTTGTAACAGCAGCACCGATTCCATCAGCAGGTCGTCAAAGTCGAGCGCGTTGTTGGTGCGCAGGATGGCGTTGTATTTCTCGTACACACGCCGCGCCACCTCGTTAAAGTATCCACCCACTCGGCGTAATCAGTTCGTTCTTGGCCGTGCTGATCACGTGGTGGATCGCACCCGGTTTGTACTTCTTCTCATCCAGGTTCAGCTCAGCCAGCGCCGCTTTGACCACGTTGAGCTGGTCGTCGGCGTCATATATGGTGAAATCGCGATCCAGACCGGCCTGCGGCGCCTCGCGCCGCAACAGACGCGCGCAAATGCTGTGGAACGTGCCCAGCATCAGGTCGCCCGTTTTCGCCACGCCGACCATGCGGTTCAGGCGCTCGCGCATCTCGCGGGCGGCCTTGTTGGTGAACGTGACTGCCATGATGCGGTATGGAAACACCTGGCGCGTCTCAAGCAAATAGGCCACGCGGCTGGTCAGCACGCGCGTCTTACCGCTGCCCGGGCCGGCAAGCACCATGACGGGGCCATCTTTGCATTCGACCGCTTTGCGCTGGGCAGGGTTGAGGTTATCAAACAAGTTGGAAGCCATACGTTGTACGGTTATACCACGTGTGCATGCCATGGTGTGAGGCCACATTGCGAGGGCTATAATCCGCTATATGGCCGCGCGCGAAATGCTTTCACCACAAATAACACCCTCCGCTCCGCTCAGGATGAGCTACGAGGAGTATCTGCAGTGGGCTGGCGAAGATATACACGCCGAGTGGGTGGATGGAGAGGTCATCGTTCACATGCCGCCAACCGATCTACATCAAGCGACGCTTGGATTCCTTCATATTCTCTTGGGCCTATTTGTGCAGTTCTTCAAACGAGGCAGGCTGCTGCTCGCACCCTTCGAAATGCGTCTCCTGCCAGGCCGCTCTTCGCGCGAGCCGGATATCCTGTTCGTCTCAAACGAACACCTTGAGCGACTGACCGAGGAACGGTTGGTGGGGCCAGCCGACCTGGTCGTGGAAATCATCTCCGACGACAGCGTGCAACGCGACCGCCGCGACAAGTTCAAGGAGTACCGCACGGCCGGCATACGTGAGTACTGGATCATCGACCCGCGTGCCAGCAAACGACGCGCGGACTTTTTCCGCTTAACCGAAGATGGCGACTACGAGTTGTTCGCCACGGAGGACGACGAGCGCGTCGCCTCGCTGGTGCTGCCGGGGTTCTGGTTGCGCCCCGCGTGGCTGTGGCAAGCCAGCGATTTGGAGCCTTTCGCGGCATTCTGCGAGATGGCCGGGCTGCCGGCGGAGGTTATGGCTCAAATGCGCCAGCAGATCGAGGTAGGATTCAAGCAATCCTAGCCCTCAGCGCGCGTTTCTACGCTTCTCCACCACCGCACCTCGCCCGAGACCCCGGAAGTCCGATCCCGTCCGTTAACGTGCAAGCTGTAATAAAGACCTGGATTCAAGGCTTTAGCCGGAAGGTCACAGTCTTGAACACACCATAGATGCGGTGAGATGACGTAACCGGCTGAAGCCGCCGTTCGCTGCGAACGGATGAATCCAGAATCCTTGCGGCAGAGTTTGTTGCTCAAGTGCGCCAGCGGATTGAGAGGGCAGTAGTTCTCCTACTTCGTCCCCACGAGCCAAAGCCAGTACGGCTCGGTGCCGCCCGTATGTAGGAGCCCTTCCATCGTGCGCAGTTCCACAGTGCTAAAGCCTGCCGTCTTCATGCTGTGGATTCTCTCTTCCAGGGTGGGAACGCGCGCTGTCGTGTTTATCTTCTCTTCGATCACTTCGTGCTGAGAGTCAATCGTGATCCACACGTCCTCATGGCTCCCTGTCCGCTCGTCGGTCTCGTGCCGTTCAAGATAGAACACGCCCGCCTCCTCACGCCAGGTGCGCCAGTTACTCTGCCTGAACCTGGCTTTGGCGTTCTCCGGATTGCGGACGTCGAGCACCAGGATGCCACCTATCACAAGGCATTGGTTGACCTGGCGGATCATATCCTCATCGAAGAACGAATTTTCGATCCAGGTCACCACATCGAACGCCTCGCGGTAAGGCAGGCTGCGAATGTCCGACACAATAAACTCGATCGCCACGCCCGCCTGGCGCATGAGGCGCCTGCCCTCCGCAACAAACGTTTCGGATAGATCCACCGCCGTCACTGTATGACCTTGCCCGGCCCAGTAGACTGCGTGGCGCCCCATGCCACACGCCAGGTCCAAAATGCGGAGTCGTCTTTCATTGCCTGCAAGGCGCAGGATGGACTCTGCTTCCTTCAGTTGAGTGTCCGCGTCATGAAAGCCCCAGCGCAGATAGTCGCGGTCGAAGTCCGCTTCTCCATATCGGTGCATCGGCGTGCGAATGCGCTTCATCGGTGTCATGTCCGTCCTCGGTTGTCTTGTGTGCCCAGGGTGCTTTGCAGTTGAGCGAAAGCGCGGTGAGGCTTATGAGCCAAGCGCTTTCACCCATGCCTGCACCATCGCCTCAAAATAGCGCTTGCCGTCTTCCGCGCTGGAGGTGCGCGCCAGGTTGTCCGGCCGGTCGGTGTACCAGAAGCTCTGGCGTTGCAGTTGTCCCAAATCCACCAGTTCGGGCCGCAGGTACATCAGCAGGCTGGTCTCGAAATGCCCCGCGTGATCACCCCGGCAGACGGGGGCCGCCTCCGGCAGGATGGTGGGCATCACCCGCACGCGTTCCCACACCCGCCCATGTGTCTCCGGCGGTTGGTAGCCCCACCAACCCAGCCCCTTTTCCGTGCGGGGCGATTCGAACGCCAGTTCGGCGGCGGCCTTACGGAACGCGAGCGCCTCCGGCCCGTCCATCCCCTGGTGCTGGATGACGACGTAGATTGCCGGCCAGCCCATCAACAACAGCGCGCACCTCC
>JAMDDR010000560.1 GCA_023488685.1 Chloroflexota bacterium
TGGGCGATCAACTGGGCAGCCAGGCGCCGCGCATCTTCTACGTGAACTGGTTCCGCAAGAACAGAGAGGGCAAATGGCTGTGGCCGGGCTTCGGCGAGAACAGCCGCGCGCTGAAGTGGATGTGCGAACGGCTCGAGGGCAGCGCGAGCGCGGCGAAGACAGCGATTGGCTACGTACCCACCGAGAACGACCTCGATCTAAACGGGTTGAACTGGCCGTGCGAGTACATTCAGGAAGTGCTGCGCGTGGACGTCGACGCCTGGCGCCTGGAAGTGCCGGATATCGAGAAGTTCTTCGCACAATTCGGCCACCGCCTGCCGGTGCGGCTTACGGCGCAACTGCGCGGGTTGGCGTCACGCCTGGGCTAATCGCTCGCACGTTTTGTCATCACTCGTCATCACTCCCGGAGCGAGCGACCTCCGGGAGTATGACCTTTCGCTCACTTCTTTAGCAGTCTTCCACTGCGCTGCGCGCAACATCCGTCCACTGCGTGAACCGTTCGGGGTGATGCTCACATGTGTGCGTATCTTTGAGGATCATCTCGATCACGCACCCGCACGTCACGTCCAGGGTGTGTTGGATGTAGCGCCGGACATGATCCGCGTCAAACGGACCCACCAGGTGCGCCGGGTGAGGCTTCCAAGAGAAGATGAAGTTCGACTGCAGCTTTTCAGCACACCGGTCCACATTCGCAAAGGGTGAAATGGAGATGCGGCGCAGATGAGGTATGGTGAACACAATATCCAGCTTGTCGTCGAGCCGCTCACAACAGCCATACCCGTTCAACCCGAACGGTGCAAGCAAGCGTTTCTCATAAGGCAAGGCAAACTCTGCATGCATGGCACGTGAGACGCCGTCCAGCTCCTGAGATTCTGCTGAGGACCACATGTCACACGGCCGGATGTATTGCGGGTCGTAATCCGGCTGCGGGAGTTCGGTGGAATACCCCACCCCGCCCGACGAATGGTACGTTTCATCGTTGTTCAAGCTCAACAAGTTAAGATCCACATACTGCCGCACCAGGTAGCGATAGCCCTCCTCAAGGAAAGACATCGCCTGGTGCAGCATCTCAGGATGGTCATACATATCCATGAGTGTCTGCTCCAGACCGCGCAACCCTGTGTACACATTCATGAGGTGGAACGAAATGTGGCTGATCCCCCTGAGCTTGACGTCAAGAATATCGCCGAACAATTCCTGCGCCTCATCCAGGCGGCACTGGGTCGCCTCCGCATCATAGGTGACTTGTGGGTATGTCAGCTTTGTCAGGTCATCCTGCGTCTTGATGACGGGATCGAAGGCCCAGGCGCCGGTGGTTTCGGTGCTGGGCACGTGTCTTGCCTCAAGCCCCCACCCGGACACCGTGATCGCTTTATTGACAACCCAGGACCGCTCGATGACGGTGTCGTCGTGGATATGCTCGCGATAGTAAATCCGGCTACGCAACACCCATTCCATTTCGCGCGCCCGCGGGCCCTCGCACTGCAGCACGGCGTCAGGGAGCAATTCACGCCAGGATCCTTCTGGGAATACCAGGATCATCGGGCGCACACGCTCCAACCGGTTGTGCCGTTTCCACATCTCGCGGCGCTCGTGCATGACAGGCAGGCTGGCAATTTCGGCGACCCTGCTGGCCAGGTCGCGCAGGATCATGCGGTCGTGTGCGCCGATAGGGTCAGGTATTGTTCTCATGTTCACAATCGTGCTCACTTAGGTGAATCACTGTGTGCGGATGCACCACACAGAGAATATCGCAAAATGGTGATTGCACAAATATAATCACCTGATGGAAGAGCGCTATCACGTCGCCACCCCCGAGAATATTGCCTTCACCTACGACATCGCTGGCATCGGATCACGGTTCATGGCCGCCCTGGTGGATGCGCTCATTTATTTCCTCATATCGATCGCACTGGCGCTGGCTTTTTCATCGCTTACTTCCAGCGTCCAGGACCCCACCCTGGAGAGCACCCTCACAGCGGTTTATATTGGTATCAGCTTCGTACTGTACTGGGGATATTACATCCTCTTTGAACTCATCTGGGGGGGCCAATCACCGGGGAAACGGCTGGTCAAACTGAGGGTGGTGCGCCTCGACGGCACACCCGCAACGGCCGGACAAATCATCATCCGAAACATCGCGCGACTGGTCGACATCTTCCCCGGATTTTACGCAGTCGGGCTCATCGTCATGTTCCTCAACAGCCAATCACGTCGCCTGGGTGACTTTGCGGCTGGAACCCTGGTCGTGCGGGAAACCCAGCAACTTTCCCTGCAGCATATCAGTTCGAACAACCCGCCCACGAACAGCCTACCCAACCTGCCCACGCCAGCGATGGAAGAAGCGGCTGCACTGCCGGTGAACCGCCTGAACCAGGAGCACCGCCAATTAGTGCGGGAATTCGTCGCCCGCCGCGGGACGATGAGCGATAAGCAGCGCGCCAAGCTCGCGCTACAAATCGGGCAGGCCATTGCCCAGGCGATGGACGCCGTCACGCCGGCTGATGCCGTGCAAGCCGAGCATCTGCTGGAACTTACCGCCGTGGCAATCAACCAATGACACAAAAATCCGGCGTGTGATCGTTGAAACAACCACACGCCGGATCCAGGTCAAGCCGGATCCAGGTCAAGCCGGATCCAGGTCAATCCAAAATCGGCAATCCGGCGAAAATCGGCAATCGCCAATCGCCAATCGTCAGGTTCCCTCCTGCCAGCTCGACAGGTAATGCGCCTGTTCCTCGGTCAGCGTGTCGATCTCGACACCCATACTGTGCAGCTTGAGCCGCGCAATCTCACGGTCAATCTCTTCGGGGATCGTATAGACATCCCGGTCGAGTGACTTGGCGTTGGCACGCATGAACTCAAGCCCGAGCGCCTGGTTGGCGAAGCTCATATCCATTACCGCGGCCGGGTGACCCTCGGCGGCTGCCAGGTTGATCAGGCGGCCATCGCCGAGCAGGTTAAGACGACGCCCGTCCTCGGTCGTGTACTGCGCCACGAATGGGCGCATCTGGCGTGGTGCCCCGACGCTCATCGCCTCAAGCGCAGGGATATTGATCTCTGAGTTGAAGTGGCCGGAGTTTGCCATGACGGCGCCATCCTTCATCACCTTCATGTGCTGCGCGTCGATCACGTTCTTGTCGCCAGTCACGGTGCAGAAGATGTCACCACGCTTGCTGGCTTCGAGCAATGGCATCACCTGGAAGCCATCCATCAGCGCCTCAAGCGCTTTGAGCGGATCGATCTCGGTCACGATGACGTTCGCGCCCATGCCGCGTGCCCGCGACGCCAACCCACGGCCACACCAGCCATAGCCGCACACGACAAACGTTCGCCCAGCCAGGAGAATATTCGTGGCACGTACGATACCATCCACCGTGCTCTGGCCGGTGCCATAACGATTATCGAAGAAGTGCTTGGTCATCGAATCGTTGACCGCAAGCACGGGGTAGCGCAACACGCCGTCCTTCGCCATCGCGCGCAGCCGGATGACGCCGGTGGTGGTTTCTTCAGTCCCGGCGACCACTTCGCCCAACTGGCTCTCGCGCTCCTTGTGCAACACACTCACCAGGTCACAACCATCGTCCATGGTCACCTGCGGGTGATGATCCAGTGCAGCGTTCAGATGTTCGTAATACGTCTTGTTGTCCTCACCCTTGATGGCGTATACGGGAATCTCGTCATTGGCGACCAGTGATGCGGCGACTTCATCCTGTGTGCTCAGTGGATTGCTGGCGCACAGAACGATGTCTGCCCCACCCAACTGCATCGTGCGCACCAGCGCCGCCGTCTCGCTCGTGACATGCAAACACGCCGACACACGCAATCCAGCCAAGGGGCGCTCTTTCGAAAAACGGTCTCGAATGAGGTTCAACACAGGCATCTGCGACTCGGCCCACTCGATTTTGTAGCGCCCGGCTGTTGCCAGGTTGATATCTTTCACATCATGCTCAATCATCTTTGTTCGTCCCTCGTAGTAATTTATACGCTAACGTTAGCAGTTGTTGGGTATTGGAACCGAGGCGCCTCCCCCGTTGTCAACCCCAATCTCTAGTCTCCGATCTGCAGTCTCCCAAAGTATTCTTCGTAGCGCGCCTTGAAGTCATCCCAGGTAAAGGTGTGGCTCTGCCCGCCGACGTGTTCAAGCGCATACGTCGCGGCCACACTGCCCATCCGGCCGCAGGTCGCCCAATCCGCCCCTCTGGCCAACCCCTTCATGAAGCCGCCGCGGTAGGCATCCCCCACACCAGTCGGATCGACGATCCGCCGTTCGGGCACTGCGGGCACATCTATGGACCCGTCGCGCAACATGATGGTAGACCCTTGTGCGCCACGCGTGATGACCAGTGCCTCCGATTGCGCCAGCACATCGGTGGCGGTCAAGCCGGTCTTGGCGCGAATCAGCTCGAATTCATAATCGTTGCAGATCAATACGCTTGCACCGATGATCCCAGCCTTCAGCTCCTCGCCAGTCGAGCGGGCGCATTGTTGTCCCGGATCAAAAATGTGGCGAAGCTTGAGATCATGACACTCGCGCGCATAGCGCACCATCGCCTCCGGGTCGTTCGGGGCAATGATCACAAGGTCAGGCCGTGGGATATCACAGAACGACAGCTCTCGCGCATGGCTCATGGCACCCGCATAAAACGACGCGATCTGGTTGTTCTGCCGGTCGGTGTTACAAAAGAACGACGCCGTAAACTTGGTCGTCAACTGGCGGACGAGTGAAGTATCCACACCGGAGGATTCAAGCCAGGCGCGATATTCGTCAAAATCGATACCGGCGGTAGCCATGATCGTCGGACGCTCACCCAACAGCGCCAGCGTATAGGCAATGTTCGGCGCGCACCCGCCGCGTCGCCGCTCCATGGAGTCCACCAGGAAGCTAAGACTCACGTGTGCGAGCTGATCCGGCAGCAAGTGATCGGTGAACGAGCCGGGGAACGTCATGAGGTAGTCATAGGCGATTGAGCCTGTCACGATGATCTTCATAGTAGTCAATCTTAAGTAGTTAGCCGCCGGGGCACAGCGTCCAGTCATGAGATCACTCGACGACTGGTCAAGGCCGGTTGGTGTCTATAGTTTGCGCATCTTGGGAGTTTCAAAGCGGTAACCCTGGCGCCGCACCGTCCGCAAGTATACAGGGTCCGTGGGATCATCCTCAATGGCTTCACGCAACCAGCGAATGTGTACGTCCAGGGTGCGTGTATCACCCAGGTAGCTGGTATCCCATACCTGCTGCATGAGAAACTTGCGTGTGAGGATTTCGCCAGGTTGCTGCATGAAAAGTTGGAGCAGCTTTGACAGCTTGGGGTTGAGATAGAGCTGTTCGGATTTCTTGCGCAGAACGCCGTCCGCAGGCCTGAACACGAGATCTCCGCACCGTAACTCAATCGCCTGTCCTTCCGGCATGAGCTTGTCGACACGCGTGAGCAACCGGCGCAACTGCAAAGGTCTCGGCAGGTACGCGTCGGCACAATTCCCCGGCGCCAGGCTGTTGGACGCACTGGACGATGCGTTCGCCGTGCTGGTGGGCTGCTCGGGTCCGATCATGATGATCGGAACGTCTGCCATGCGCTTGATCCCCTGGCACAACCGCTCTGCGCTCACGCGCAGCGAAGGGACATCGATGATCACGAGTGCCGGGGTATCCTTCTCGAAGTATGACAGAGCGTTCTTGGCAGTGCGGACCCAGGCCACGCGGTAACCATGTTGCTCCAACACAGGACCGACCGAGTCCCCCAGGCCGCCCTGCACCAGCAGAATTTTCTTTATCGCTGTCCTCTTCATCGTTATCAAGTCTGGAGCCATGAGGCCACAGTTTGCCCAGTATACCGATCTTGAATTAAGTGTGGTGCACCGGGATTATACCCCCCGCATCCATCAGCGCAAGTGGCTTTTTTAAGGTTTGTCCCGTGCTCTTTAAGGTTGGGCTGGCACGCACGGCAACGGCTGGTGCGTACCATTGACGCGAGATACCGTATAGGGTAACGGGAATTCGTCGAGCTAAAGCTCGCGCTGACCCTGCTCCGTCCACCTGTAGACCGACTCAACGGTGATCCCGCGCTCCGCCAGGTAGGCCGCGATGGTTTCACGTGTCAGTGTGGCCGGCTGTGCGAAGAATTCGCGGAAGGGCCGGTTGTACTCGGCACAATCCGCGATCTCCGCCTCCATGTCCCACGACTCCCCCTCGTCGTTGAAATAGGCATTGTTGTAGGCGAGCATCGGCTGGACCCACCGGCACAGCGGAACCTGTTCGAGGGCGGACCATACGTGTTCCCAGTGTGCCAGTTCAACCTCACCGCGTGCAAGGCCGAGCCGGAGCATGGCCATGCGAAAGTCCGTCTCCGTCACACCGAAGTGGCAGTCGTGGTCTCGCTGGTGGCCCTCAACCCGCTCGATCACCCGGGCGATGCTGGCGTCCAAGTCGCAGTCAGAGAGAACCAGGCAGATGGAAAGTATATCGGACGAAGGGATTGCATATGCCATTCCGGCATTTGTACCACCGATCAGGCTGCGGCAGGCCTAGCGGGTCGGCATGTCTCCACCTGGTTAAACGTCCGAGAGAACGCCATTGCAGGTTGACGCCATAGGCGTACACCGGACTGGACAGCACTGTTGTACCCCACACCCGTGTTAAGGTAAGATTCGCTGAATGAGAGCCAGCCATCGCGCATCGCGTCTCGCCACATTGGTCTGTGTGGCTTTCCTGCTCGTGTTACCGCTCACGCTGTTCCTGTCCGTCACGGTCGGCAGCGCGACGCTTCTGCCGGCAGACAACCTGTTTGATTGGGAGCCTTTCCGCTCCGCCGCGGCATCGTTCGGTGTCACCCGGCCACAGAATCACCTGCTTTCAGATCTGATCCTCGAAAACTACCCCTGGAAGCAATTCATTATCGAATCGATCCGGCAGGGCGAGTTACCGCTATGGAACCCGTATCTTTTCGCCGGCATTCCGTTTCTGGCTGCGGGACAGCACTCGGCACTTTACCCGCTGAGTATCCTGTACTACGTTCTACCCCTGGAGAAGGCCTACGGCTGGTTCACCGTGTTGAACCTCGGCCTGGCTGGTGTGTTCATGTTCCTTTACATGCGCACATTGGGGCTGCGACGCGCCAGTGCGACGTTTGCGGGCATCGCCTATCAGCTTAGCGGCTTTCTCATCGTCTCGGTGGTGTTTCCGATGATCGTCGCTGCGGCGGCCTGGCTGCCGTTGATTCTCGCCATGTGCGAGCACATCATCCGGCAGTCCCCCGGCTTGCGCGGGCGCGCATCTTCGGTGCCATGGGTGGTCATCGGCGCATTTGCCATCACCATGCACATCCTGGCCGGGCACGTCGAGATTACCGTATACGCTGCGCTCATCACCGCGCTGTACTGCATGTGGAGGCTGGGCAGTGTCTGGCTGGACGAACGGCGCAACAAGCCTGCAGAACCCGGCAAGGCCACTGGCCTGCGCCCGCCGCCTGCTGTCCTCCGTCCGTTGGGCTGGCTGGCCATCATGGCTTTGCTTGGCGCCGGCATTAGCGCCATCCAGCTCGTGCCGTTATTCGAGGTGGTACAGACCAGTTTCCGCGCCGCACGCTCATCACTGAGCGAGGTCATGGACTACGGCTTCCCGGTCCGCCATATCCTGCTATGGCTGATGCCAAACTTCTACGGTAACCCGGCCCACCACACTTTCTTCGACTTGTTCACCTGGAGCACCCAGACCGTGACCACGCCCAGCGGGCACACCGACTGGGGCATGAAGAACTATGTAGAGGGTGGCGCCTACATCGGCATCTCGACCCTGTTATTCGCCGGGATTGCAACGGCCAGGTATCTGGTTGCTCTGCTAAAACGCTACCGGGCGCGCACGACCCTCTCATCTCCTCTCCTCTCCACAGGTGAAAAAGGACATACCCCCACCGGTTTCTTCATCGTGCTGGGGTTGCTATCGATCAGCTTCATGTTCGGTACCCCCTTGTACGCACTCCTGTACTACGGCTTGCCCGGAATCAACCAGTTGCACTCGCCATTCCGCTGGGTGTTCGCATTCACACTATGCCTGGCCGGGCTTGCAGGAATGGGCACGGAGTGGGTCATTGGGCACGGACAAGGGAAACGCGACGAACAACGAGCCGGGGACCGCATTTCGATACCCATCGCTCGCCTATCGTTCGCCGGCATTGCCATCGGCGTACTCGTATTACTCGGGTTAGTGGCGGTGCGTGTCGCCTGGCCGGCATTCGAGCCACTGGTTACACGCGCGTTGCAGAGCCTGGCAAAAGCGAATGAGGGTTTCGCCAGTGCACAGGCATTCTTCAGCTATGAGGCGCGCAATGTCGCCATCTTCGCCGTCTTGCTCATTGCCAGTTGTGCCCTGCTATTGCTGGCACGCCGCTTCGCCGCTCGTACCTGGTGGGGGGTGCTCGCCATTGCGCTGCTGGCGGTGGACCTGAACATCGCCTGGGTGGGATTCAACCCTTCCGTCGACCCCAAGTTACTCCAGGTCCAACCCGAAGCGGTTCGATTTCTGCAGCAGGATAAGAGCCTGTGGCGGTTCACGACTTACGACCCGTACGGGCTAAAGCCATTCAATGCCAACGCGGGTTGGCTCTACCACCTGCAAGACATCCGCGGCTATGACTCGATCATTCCCAGGCAATACGTCGAATACATGCAATTGATCGAGCCACAGGGCGAGTTGATGTACAACCGCATCGCGCCGTTGAGCCAGCCGGCCAGCCTTGAGTCACCCTTGCTGGATCTGTTGAACGTCAAATACGTTTTGACCAACATCACCACTACGATCAACACACCCGGTTTCACCCAGGTTTTCGAAGGCGATGGTCTGCGCATCTACCAGAACGAGCGCGTGATGCCACGTGCCTTCACCCTGCCGGGGTCCAGTGCTCTACTCACCCACAACTTCGCCGCTTCGGTGCAGACCAACGATCCGCGCCAATACGTGATGGTCGACGCAAACTGCGGCGTCACCGACGCCGGCTGCGTCATTCCACGTGCAGCCCCATACACACCCGCCAATGTGACCGTGTATAAAAACAATGAGGTGTGGGTGGATGCACAGATCACACAAACCAGTTGGCTGATCCTGGCAGACAGTTACTACCCCGGCTGGCGCGCCTTCATCCGGCCGTTTGGCGGCACAGACAAGGACGAGCACGAGGTGCAGGTCGTGCCGGCCAACGGCAACTTCAGGGCGGTGAAACTGGAGATCGCAGAGATCCAGACGGCAACATCCGAATCTGACAAACTTGGAGAAGCCCAGCTCGGTGCACAATCTCCAATCTCGCCCAGTACTCTGGGCCGCCAGCCCAGTACTCTGGGCCGCAATCTCCAAGCACCAACAGCGGCCGCCTACACCGTACGCTTCAAATACTCGCCCGACTCGTTCAGGATCGGCGCATTTGCCTCGTTCATCTCCCTGGCGGCGCTATTGCTCATCGCCGCCGTCTACCTGTGGCGGCTGTTCTACCATGAAGGGCTGGCATCCTCCCCGGTGCGGCGCATCGCCAAGAACAGCCTGGTTCTGACCGGTTTCAACCTGGTCAGCCGGCTGATCGACTTCGCCTTCGCCATCCTCATGTTGCGCGTGCTGGGACCGGAGGGGGTCGGCAAATACGCTTTCGCCGTCGTCATCATCGGATGGTTCGACATCCTGATGAACTTCGGTCTGAACACGTTCCTCACACGCGAAGTGGCACGCGACAAGGCGCACGCCAACAAATATCTATACAACACGACCGTGTTGCGGCTGCTGTTGGGGCTCGGGACGGCGCCGTTGGTCATCCTGGTGATCCTGCTCTGGGGTGTTGCATTCGACCTGGCCGGCGATACGGCGCTGGCCATCGCGTTGCTTGCCGTGGGCCAGGTCATCAGCAGCCTTTCCACTGGCCTGAGCGCGCTGTTCTTTGCCCACGAAAAAGCCGAGTTCCCCGCGGCGTTGACCATCGTCAGCTCACTCATCAAGGTCAGTCTGGGCGCAGTTGCGCTGCTGACAGGCTTTGGCATCATCGGGCTGGCCCTGACGTCCATCATCACCAATATTGCCACGTTAGCCATCCTGCTCTTCGTCACAGTGCGGACGTTCTTCGTGCCGCACCGCGAAGATGACCCACAGATGAGGCGGGGCATGCTGCGCGAATCCTTCCCCCTCATGCTCAATCATCTGCTGGCTACCCTGTTCTTCAAGGTCGATGTGCCGCTACTCGAAGCGATGAAGTCGGCAACAGTGGTGGGTTGGTACAGCGCCGCCTATAAGTACGTCGATGCGTTCAACATCATCCCATCCTTCTTCACCCAGTCGATTTTCCCAGCCATGTCGCGTATGGCAAACCAGTCTGACAATGCCATGGCGCGGTCCTACATCCTATCGCTCAAGCTGTTGGTGATGACCGCGCTGCCGCTGGCCATCCTGAGCACCTTCCTCGCGCCGTATATGATCGGTCTGCTGGGTGGCGCGGAGTATCTGCCGCATGGGGCGATCGCACTTCAGATCATGATCTGGAGCATCCCCTTCGGGTGGATCAACAGCGTCACGAACTACGCCCTGATCGCCGTCAACCAGCAGCGCGCGCTCACGCGTGCCTTCATCATCGGTCTGACGTTCAACGTCATCGCCAACCTGATCCTCATCCCCCTGTATTCGTACCAGGCCGCCGCTGCCGTCACCATCTTCTCCGAGATCGTCGAGGGTGGCGCATTCTACTTCTACGTGCGCCGGCACATCGTCAAGGTGAACTGGCTCGACGTGCTGGGCCGGCCGGCGCTGGCGGCCGCCTTGATGGCCGGGGTCATTTTCTTCTCGACGAACAGCGGTTGGCTCGTCCTTGGCGTCGTCTTCGGCGTTGCAACATACCTGGGCGCACTGGTGCTCACCGGGGTGCTTTCACCTATCGACCGTGCCATACTGGCGCCGCTGCTTCCGGCCCGGTTTCGCCGCGAAATAAAGACCTCACAGGTCTAGGAATCCTGTGAGGTCTTTCACCCGGGTCAACCCTATGCCACCGCGCACACAGACTTGTTCTTCAGCCAAAACGGCGGGAGGTAGGCTGGCGCCGTCGAGAGCGGCAACACCTCGTCTGCCAGCGTGATACCGAGCTGGTCGCGCATGAAAGCGCGGCGCGCACCGATGCGGGCCCACACATCGGGATACTTGGATTGCAGTTCCGCACGCAGCGACGCGTCGGCGATCGCCAGTGTGTCTTCGCAGTTCAACGCCTGGCCCGCGCGAAGCGGATACGGGATGATATCCGTTTGTAGCGCCATTCCTGAAGCGATTGCTTCGGTGCTCCCTGGCCGGATGGGGGTATGCACCCACTCGTCGAACGAAACCAGGTGACCTGGATTCAGCATGGAGTTGAACGGCGCGTTACCGAACGCCGCCGTGACAGCTTTATGAATCTCACCCCCTGTTACTCCAATCCGCAGCGTCTGGTACCAGGTTGCCATGGCACGGAAGTAGGGCGTTACCACGCCGGTGAAGAACGCTTCATCCACCTGGTCGAGCACCATACCGGCGCGGCAAACCAGGCTGCCCCAAAAACTGGCTGCGGTGGTGGCGCCATCGCCCAGTTCGATCCGCTTTGCGCTCGGGCTGCGCAAGCCGACGATGTTCCCCTTGCCGGTGGCGCACATGATATGGGCAGAAAGCGGGTCGCCCTCGTAACGCATCAACCCAACGGCTTCGAACTCACTCATGCCTGGGCGCAGGCCGTGTAGAAGCCGGAAAACACAGGCAGAAGCGCGCATCGCCGACCACTCGAACGCCGCAATTTGGGCAGCCGAGTTGTTGGCGCGCAGTCCATGGGTGGGGTGCATCATCTGGTGGGTCACGTCGGTCACACTGCCATCGGCGCCGACGAGCGATCTGAGCACATCGACCATGTAGGCGGGCACAAAAGCCGGCCTGGTGGGATCGTCGGTTTCCTCCGGCTCCAGGTATTTCCAGCCCACCACCCCTACCCGCGCGCCTCGGCCTATACCAACAGTGCCCAACACGTCCGCCAGGCGGGGCGCATCACTGCGCGGCTGCCCGGCCAGGCTCAGCGATTGACACAATAGCGCGTCGACCCACGGCGTTGTCAGCGGAACATAGCCGCGACCCTCGTTGCCGACGACCATAAAACGCTGCTGGCGTGGACCAACCAGCAATAAAGCCTCTTCGAAACGCGGGTCGTATCCGGTAAGAAAGGCCAGGTTGGCCAGGTGTTCACGGTCCCCATAGACAACCACCCAATCCACACCAGCCTTGCTATAGAGCAAGTGGACGCGCTGTTCATACGCTTCAGCAGCGATCTGCGGACACGAGGGGGGAATGTCTTCTGAAGGGAATGGGATCTCCCGTAACTCAATTTTCATCTTTATGCACCTGCAATTAAATGCCAGCCCACGAGGCGCCGGCGGGGTAATGGGCAGTGTAGCACAATGCCGTATGAACAGCTTCAAAGGACCAGCTAAAATAAGCAGCTATGAACTACCGCAAGCTCGGTAACACTGGCCTGAAAGTCAGCGAATTATGCCTGGGCACGATGACCTTTCTATGGACGTCGGATGAGCCAGCCTCGTTTTCCGTCCTGTCGGCTTTTGCCGGCGCCGGCGGCAACTTTCTGGATACCGCAGACGTCTACTCGCGCTGGGCGCCGAATAATCCAGGTGGGACCGCCGAAACGGTCATCGGCAAATGGTTGCGAGACACCAACCGCCCGCGCGACCGGTTCATCATCGCTACCAAAGGGCGCAGCCAGATGGGCGACGAGCCCAACGACGCCGGCGCGTCTCGCGCTCACCTGGTACCCGCGCTCGAAGCGAGCCTGCGGCGCCTGCAAACAGACTATGTTGACCTCTACCAGATTCACTGGCCGGATATGGAAACGCCGCTCGAAGAAACGCTGCGCGCACTCGACGACATGGTGAGTAGCGGCAAGGTGCGCTACATTGGCGCCAGCAACTACCCGGCCTGGTATCTGATGAAGTCGTTGTGGATCAGTGACGTGCGTGACTACGTCCGCTTTGAGAGCGTGCAACCCCATTACAATCTGATGCATCGGGCCGAGTTTGAGCGTGAGTTGATGGACGTGTGCAAAGATCAGCGCCTGGGCGTAATCCCCTACAGCCCACTTGCCGGCGGGTTCCTGACCGGCAAATACCGCAAGGGACAGCCCATCCCATCCGGCTCGCGGGGGGAGAATAACGAGCGTATCCGCAAGTACGCAGAAAGTGAGCGCGGCCAGCTTACACTCGGCAAGCTGGAAGAAATCGGTATCGCCCACGGAAAAACGATCCTGCAAACCGCGCTGGCCTGGTTGCTCACCAACCCCGTCGTAACAGCCCCAATTATCGGCGCCAATACCATCGAGCAACTGAACGAGTCGCTTGGGGCAGCCGGCTACCGGCTGACCGAGGCGGAGATGGACGCGCTGAACAAGCTGGGGGAAGAGAAGAGAGATTAGAGATTAGAGATTGGAGATTGACGCTGGGAAATGAGCAATTGATAACGACTGACTAGCGACCAGCGACCAACAACCAACAACCAGCGACCAATAGGAGATTGACATTGAAAACTCTACATGGCCAGTGGCCGATCCTCGTGTTCGTGCTCATGTTTCTCGTCCTGCCGATGGCAACCATCCCAGGGATGTTTGATGCTATTTTCATCGTACTGGGCGGCTTCACGTTCGTCATCCTCGGGCTGGTCATCGCAGCACTGATCACAGGCCGGTCGAAGACGGCCAATGGCGAATAGCTCGGTGAGCAACGAGAGCAGCATCACCCAACAAGAAAGGGAAACAGATAGCGAGACGGCATCTGGCGACCCGCTATTGACTGTCGGTGAACTGTCATCTCCATTTCAGCCACGCGAGCCAAAGCGCCTCATCATCGCCATCAGTGGTGCGAGTGGCGCAGTTTTGGGCATACGGCTACTGCAGGTGTTACAGCAGTCACAGATAGAGACCCACCTCGTCATCAGTCCGGCCGCCGCGCAAACCATCACGAACGAGACAGACTGGTCCGTCAAACAGGTGGAGGCGCTTGCACAGGTGGTGCACGCCCACCGCGATATCGGGGCCACCATCGCCAGCGGTTCGTTTAGAACGATGGGGATGGTCATCGTACCTTGCTCGGTAAAGATGATGTCGAGCATTGCCTATGGGATCACCAACGATTTGATTGCCCGTGCTGCCGATGTCTGTCTGAAGGAGGGCCGGCCCGTAATTGCGGTGTTCCGGGAAACACCGCTGCACGTGGGCCATCTGCGCGCGCTCACCCAATTCGCCGAGATGGGTGGGGTCGTGTTCCCGCCGGTGCCGGCCTTTTACGCGCGACCGGCCAGTGTGGACGAGATGGTGACTCATACCGTAGGGCGCATCCTGGATCGATTGAACATCGACAATCAACTGGTGAAGCGCTGGACAGGTGTCCGGAAATGATGGAACCGGGAAACGATCATCTACGGCGCGAAATATTAGCCTTTCTGGCACGCCACAACGTGATGACACTCGCCTACCAGGATGAGGATGGGCCCGGCGCCTGCGCGGTGTGGTTCGCCGTGGCGGACAACCTGACCTGTTACTTCCTGTCGTCCCAGGCGACGCGGCACGGCACCGCGTTGGCAAATGGCGGTAAGATAGCTTTTACCATTCAGAAAGATGAACAGGATTGGCGATCGATTCAGGGCATTCAAGGCACGGGCTTTTGCCAACCCGTAACTGCCGAACACCGGGAGACCGCATGGCAGGCGTATAGCAACCGGTTTCCGTTCATCATAAAACCCTTTCAGGCTATTGCGACGGCGCTGGCCGCAATGACCCTATGGTCGATCACTCCTGATTGGTTGCGGCTGGTCGACAATACGAAAGGCTTTGGTCATAAGGAGGAGCTTTTTCTCGACGCGCAGATGATTTAGACTATTCACTTGAAGATAGAAGAGATACGTTGTTCACGCGTGTGCCAGAAGCCCCCCAGGAGGCCGCTTTTAATATCACGCATGTTCGTTGACCAAAGGAGACAGTGCTCAAGATGTTTCGCAGACTGCTGCACGCAATATCCATTGCGGCGATAGCAGCGACCGTATCGACGACAAGCGTCGTATTCACCGTGTCCCCTGCTTTCGCACAAAACCGCCCGAGCACGGCTTCGCAGTATCGTGCCATCGCCCAGGGGAGTGAAGTGACTGTCATGGTCGCCTCCCTGAATGTGCGCGCCCAGCCCAGCCTGAAAGCAAAGATCATCGGCAAACTGAAAGGTGGGGCCAAGGTTCAGACACTCGGTACGTCGACTGACGGCGCATGGTGGATCATCAACCATAAGGGCGTACAGGCTTACATCATGGCGCGTTACACGCAAGCCGGTGGCGTCTATCGCCCAGCGTCGTCCACTAAGACGACGTCCACGAAAACAACCACAAAAAGCACCAGCGCGGGTGGCTTTGAACTTGGCGGCCATATCCGGAGCACCGATTATCTGGGGCAAATGCGTGATATTGGGATGACATGGGTGAAGACGCAGGTGGTGATGCCAGGGGGCGCACCCGACATGTCGGGTATGATCAACGCCGTTCATGCCAACGGCATGAAGATCCTGATCGGCGCCGTCGGCGATCGTGGTCGCGCCAGCGATGGTGAATATCATAAGGAGTTCGCGCGCCAGTTGGCCGCGTTAGCGGCGCAAGGTGCAGATGCCATTGAAGTGTGGAACGAACCCAATCTTGACCGCGAGTATGGATACGGCAAAGTGGATCCTGCCAACTACGTCAACATGCTGTACGAAGCCTATGGCGCGATCAAGGCGACCAATCCCAACACACTGGTCATCGGCGGAGCCAATGCGCCCACGGGCGCGTTTGGCGGCGGCTGCACTGCCAACGGTTGCGACGATAGCTACTTCGTGGCTCGTATGGGCCAACTGGGCGCCGACAAATACATGGACTGCATGGGCGCCCATCACAACGGCAGTATGGTCGGGCCTGACCAGACCCAGGGCGCGCCGACAGGCGATCATTACTCGTGGTACTTCTGGGGCACGTTGGGCGTGACCTATAACGCCTTCGGCGGACGTGTCCCGATCTGCTGGACGGAACTGGGCTACGTGACAGGCGAGGGTATCGGCGCGCTGCCGGGTGGCTTTTCGTGGGGGTCGAGTACCACACTCGACAACCAGGCACAGTGGCTGGCTCGCGCCGCACAGTTGTCCCGTGACAGCGGCAAGGTTCGCCTGATGATCATCTGGAACATTGACTTTCGCCAGTGGGATGCCGATCCCCAAGCCGGTTACTCCATCTTCCGCCCTAACGGCGAATGCCGCGCCTGCGGCACACTCAAAGCCGCGATGGGGCGTTAATATATCCACAAGCAAAGAAAGGAGAATAAATAGCAAAGATGAACCCAAAGCTTTTCAGAACATCGCTGGCTGCTGCGGTGATGGCGACGATGTTGGCGCAGGGTGTGCTGCCCAACATTGCCGCCGCCGCTGGTGTTCAGCGCGCGGTCACCACCGCATCGGTAAGCGCCGAATCGGAGGTGACCGTCACGGTTGACTCCCTGAACGTGCGTTCGTCGCCAAGCCTGCAAGGCCAAATCGTCGGCAAACTCACTGGTGGCACCAAGATTACCCCACTGGGCAAATCGGACGACGGTGGCTGGTGGAAGATCAGCTACAGCGGCACAGAGGCCTATATCTATGCCGAATACGCCGTCGCAGGCGGTAGCTATGGGGCTACAGCGGCTGTGTCAACAGGCGGCGGCTCGACCGTGAGCGTGACCTCCGATTATCTAAACGTGCGCTCCGGCCCTGGCCTGGGCAACTCGATCATCGGCCAGTTGAATGGCGGCGCGTCAGTGGACACGCTCGGAAAGTCATCCGATGGCGCGTGGTGGAAGATCAACTACAACGGCACCGAGGGCTACATCTACGCCGCCTACACGACTGGTGGCGCCACCGCTGCAGCCGCAGCCCCAGCCCCAGCCACAACTGCAAGTGCGAGCACCGGCGGGTTTGAAGTAGGTGCACATATCAGAGGCACAGACTACCTGGGCCAGATGAAAGATGTCGGCATGAACTGGGTGAAATACCAGGTCGTGATGAGCGGTGGTGCACCGGATCTATCCGGCATCATCAGTGCCGTGCATGGTGCTGGTCTGAAAATCCTCATCGGTGCAGTGGGCGAGCGCTCGCGCGCCGCAGACACCGGCTACCACTCGGAATTCGCCGGCTACCTGGCCAACATCGCTTCGCAAGGCGCAGACGCCATCGAAGTATGGAACGAGCCGAACCTGGACCGCGAGTACGGCGGCAGTGGCACCGGCCAGGTCAACCCGGAGAACTACGCCAATATGCTGCGTGTGGCTTACGGCGCGATTAAAGCCGCGAACGGGGGCACACTTGTCATCAGCGGCGCACCGGCGCCCACGGGTTACAAGGGTGGCGGCTGCGACAGTGAAATCTGCGATGATCAACCTTTCCTGCAAAGGTTAGCCGCAGCGGGCGCAGCACAGTGGATGGACTGCATCGGTGCACACCACAATGGCAGCCCCAATGCGCCTGACACACGCAGTGGTGGTCCAACTGGTGATCACGCGTCGTGGTATTTCTGGGGGACGCTTGATGTCTCTTACAATGCGTTCGGTGGTAGTCGCCCCTTATGTTGGACGGAGTTGGGTTACGTGACGGGCGAGGGCATCGGCGCGCTGCCAAGTGGCTTCTCGTGGGGCAGCAATATTACGCTGGACAACCAGGCGCAGTGGCTTGCCCGCGCAGCCGAGCTGTCACGCGATAGCGGTAAAGTGCGCCTGATGATCATCTGGAACGCTGACTTCCGCCAGTTCGACTCTGATCCCCAAGCCGGTTACTCGATTTTCCGTCCCAACGGCGAATGCCGTGCCTGTTCGACACTCAGAACGGTATTGGGGCGATAATTCACCCCATTGGGATTGATCTGGCAGGTCACAGATTGGCTCAATCTGTGACCTGTCGTTTTTCATAGGGGTACTATGTGCGGCATCATCGGTTACATCGGCCCACGCGCAGCAGCGTCAATCATTCTGGGTGGGTTGCGAAGATTAGAGTATCGTGGTTACGACTCCGCCGGCATCGCTTTGCTGCAGGACAACCATATCCTGGTCGAACGCGCCGTCGGCAAACTCTCCAACCTTGAGACACGCATGAACGGCTCCGAAGCCCAGTCCACTCGGAGCCCGGCAGCGGGCACTGAGCACTTACGGGTGGGTGTCGGACATACCCGCTGGGCCACTCACGGGCCGCCGAGCGAGCGCAACGCACACCCGCACGTGAGCATGGATGGCAAGGTCGCCGTGGTGCACAACGGCATCGTCGAAAACTTCATCGAACTCAAGCGCGAGTTACAGTCCGAAGGCGTCGTTTTCAACAGTGACACCGATACCGAAGTGATCGTGCACATGGTGAACCGCTATATGCACGCGGGTTACGACCTGGAGCGCGCCGCACATGCCACGATCGGACAACTGCGTGGCTCACAAGCCATCGTGCTCATCAGTATCGAGGAGCCGGATAAGTTGATCGCCGCCCGCATAGGCAACGCCGGTGGCGTATCCATCGGCGTGGGGAATGGCGAGATGTTTGTCGCCTCCGACATCCCCGGCATCCTGGAACACACCCGCCGTATCATCTTCCTGGACAGCCACGAAGTCGCCGTCGTGCGCTCGAACGGGGTGGAAGTGCGCAAAGTCGGCGGTGATAGCGTGCGCAAAGAGCCGCACACCATCGCATGGGACCCGGTCTCCGCAGAAAAGGGCGAATACCGCCACTTCATGCAGAAGGAGATCTTTGAGCAGGCACGTGCCATCACCGACACCATCCGTGGTCGTGTGGATTTCCGCAGCGGCGAGGTGACGCTCGAAAACCTGAGCATTGCGCCAGACGCCGCCCGGCGACTGAAGCGCATCTACACCACTGCCTGCGGCACGTCCGCACATTCGGGGTTGGTGGGCAAGTTTCTGCTCGAAGGCATCGCGCGTGTGTCCACCGAGGTGGACTACGGCTCAGAATTTCGTTACCGCAACCCGCTGGTCGGCCCGGATATGGCCGTGCTGGGGATCACCCAGTCCGGTGAGACCGCCGACACCCTGGCGGCCATGCAAGAGGCGCGTGAGAAGGGCGCCAGCGTCTGGAGTATCGTCAACGCCGTCGGCTCACAGGCCGAACGTGTTTCCGACGGGTACATCGCGATGCGCGCCGGACCTGAGATCGGCGTCGCCAGCACCAAGGCATTCACCACATCCATCGTCAATCAATATCTGCTGGCCTGTTACCTGGCACAGCAGATGGCGGCAGACGAGGAACCCAGGTCGATGGATGATCGTCCGTTGCATGCCAGGAATCTCGCCCGCCTGCCCAACCTGGTCAGTCGCGTGTTGGAGCCAGAGCCTCTTTACGACGAACTGGCGAACCAATTCCATGATCGCCAGCATTTCCTGTATTTGGGGCGCGGCATCAACTACCCGCTCGCGTTGGAAGGCGCACTCAAACTGAAGGAGATTTCCTACATCCACGCCGAAGGTTATCCCGCCGGCGAAATGAAGCACGGCCCTATTGCGTTGATCGACGAGCACATGCCGGTGCTATGCATCGCCGTGCGCGACAACGTGTATGACAAGATGATCTCCCAAATCGAGCAGGTGAAAGCCCGCAACGGCATCGTGATCGCCGTCGCGACCGAGGGCGACGACACCATTGCACATAAAGCCGATTACGTGTTGTGGGTACCCGAGACCCCGCCCCTGCTCACGCCCGTTGTCACGGCGATTCCATTGCAGCGCCTGGCCTATCATCTGGCCGTGCGCCGCGGTTGTGATGTCGACCAGCCCAGGAACCTGGCCAAGAGCGTGACGGTGGAGTAGCAGATGCGCCAGGTGAAACCGGAGATCATGAGCCCGGCCGGCTACTGGCCTCAATTACAAGCCGCCATCGAAGCCGGCGCCGATGCCGTCTATTTCGGGCTGCACCACTTCACCGCCCGCGCCAAGGTTGGCTTCTCGCTGCAGGAACTGCCGGACGTGATGCGCACGCTGCATCAGCGCGATGTGAAGGGGTATGTCACCTTCAACACACTGATCTTCGACGAGGAACTCAACGAGGCGGCTCACCAGGTTGCTTCCATGGCCGAAGCCGGCGCCGATGCATTGATCGTCCAGGACGTGGGCATCGCCCAACTCATCAAGCGCATCGCACCAGAACTCGAAGTGCACGGCAGCACCCAGATGACCCTCACCAGCGCCGAAGGCATCCGCCTGGCACAGCAGTGGGGTGTCAGCCGCGTGGTGCTGGCACGCGAACTGTCGCTGGACGAGGTGCGCGCCATCCGTGCCCAAACCGATTGCGAGCTTGAGATGTTCGCGCATGGCGCGCTGTGCGTCTCTTACTCCGGGCAATGTTTCTCCTCCGAGGCATGGGGTGGCCGTAGCGCCAACCGTGGGCAGTGTGCGCAAGCCTGCCGTTTGCCATACGAACTGCTGGTCGATGACCGGCTGAAACCGTTGGGCGACGCCCGCTACCTGTTATCGCTGGGCGACTTGTACGCGTTACACCAGTTGCCAGACATCATGCGGGTTGGTATCGCCGCGCTCAAGATCGAAGGGCGCTATAAGGATGCCGATTACGTGGCGCTGACGACCCGTGCCTATCGCAAAGCGGTCGACGAGGCATGGGCCGGCCTGCCGCTCAGCGTGAGCCCTGGCGAAGAGCTACAAATCGAACAGGTTTACTCACGCGGATTGGGCCCTTACTTCGTCACCGGCACAAATCACCAGGCCGTCGTGAAGGGGCGCTCGCCACGCCATCGTGGACTCCAGGTGGGACGAGTCGTGCGCGCCAGCAGCGATGGCGTCGTCATCGAT
The DNA here is from genome assembly GCA_023488685.1 of Chloroflexota bacterium. Taxonomy (GTDB): domain Bacteria; phylum Chloroflexota; class Anaerolineae; order J036; family Brachytrichaceae; genus CAIXPS01. Next base: position 20,877 of record JAMDDR010000560.1, read on the forward strand.
CCCAACGCCACAAACGCAATCGCGCCAGTCAAGCCTGGAGACGGACTGGTGTTCGACGCCGCAGATTGGCGCAGCCCCGAGGAACCCGAGGAAGGCGGGCGCGTGTACTCAGTGCAGCCGCTGCGGCGCGGACAAATGGAACTCCGCTTTGCGAACGGCGCCATCGACGCCGCGCGAATCCGCCCCGGCGACCTGGTATGGCGCACCCACGATCCCAGCCTGGATAAAGTAACCCGACCGTTCACCCAGGCGGTCACACCGCTACACAAACAGCCTGTCAGTGTTCGTGTCACAGCCCATACCGCTTCACCACTGGAGATGGAGTGGCATCTGCTCGATCACCCAGAGTTGCGCGTGACAGTGCGCTCAAGCGATCCCCTGGCGGCAGCGCAGAATCAGTCGCTCACGGTTGAGCAGGCGCGCGAACAACTCGGGCGGCTCGGTAACATGCCTTACGAGTTGGCCGAGCTGCGGTTGGACCTGCGCGATCGACCCTTTGTGCCCAACTCATTGCTCAACCAGTTGCGCCGCCAGGCGGTCGAACAGTTATCTACAGCACAGGGCCGGCCACGCCCAATCAGGATACATGAGCCTGCCGGAACACTACAGACTGCCCTGTTCCAGGCTCATCATTTTTGTGCAGTTGAGCACAAGCCCGACCCGGAGCCAGAGCATCGCGTGCCTCAAGTACACCTGCTCGTTCGCACGGCTGAACAACTGGAAGCGGCATTGGCGCTTGATCCGGCGAGTATCACACTGGACTATCTGGATCTCTATGGTTTACGGCCGGCCGTAGAGCGCGTCAGGGCCAACGGCATCACTGCGCGCGTCGCCAGCCCACGCATCCTGAAGCCGGACGAGCAACGCATCGTCAACTTCCTGCTCAAACTTGACTGCGAAATCGTCGTGCGCTCGAGTGGATTACTGTACGCACTCCAGGATGTAGCACACCCTCCGCTGATCGGCGACTTCAGCCTGAACGCGGCAAATACGCTCACGGCGCATACCTTCCTGGCTCTGGGGTTGGCGCGCGTCACACCTACACACGACCTGAACGCCGCACAGGTGGCTGCCCTCGCCAATCACCTTGGCGCAAACAAGTTGGAGGTGATCGCCTACCAGCACCTGCCTGTATTCCACACGGAGCACTGCGTCTTCTGCCGCTTCCTATCGAGCGGGACCAGCTACAAGGATTGTGGACACCCGTGCGAAAAACATCACGTGGCGCTGCGCGATCCCTCCGGCCGGTCCCACCCCGTCATGGCTGACGTGGGATGCCGCAACACCGTCTTCGGCGCAGAGGCACAGGACGCCAGCCGGCATCTCGAAAAGTGGCTTCGTTCCGGCATCCAGCACTTCCGCCTCGAGTTCGTCCACGAATCGGGGGACGCCGTCACACAAATCACCCGCGCCTGGGTGGATGCGGTGTCAGGCATGTTGCCAGCGCACGAGCTGGCGCACAAATTGCAGCACATTGCGCCACAGGGGATCACTGAAGGCAGCCTGTATGTGCCCGACCGTGACAGGCAGCCTGTCCGGGCTTGAACAAGAGCAAAACATGAACAACGGGCAAGCACAAACGTTCATCGGCATTGATTTAGGCACGACCTTTCTGAAAGGCGCAGTGCTGGATGTAGCCAATATGCGTCTGGGGCACGCCGAGCGCCTGCCATTTCCCGAGTTTGTCGCCGGGTTGCCGCCGGGGTATCGGGAAGTTGACCCACAAGCGCTCGTAGCGGCTGTGCTTGACCTTACTCGCAGGTTGTTGGTGCACGCCCCACATTGTGCTGGGTTGTTGATGTGCACTCAGATGCACGGGCTGGTGCTCACGGACGAACAGGGCAACGCATTGTCAAATGCAATCACCTGGCAGGATCAGCGTGCGCTTGAGCCACACCCCTCTGGACACGGCTCCTTTTACGACGTTCTGCTACAGCAGTTGAACGGCGAGGAGCGCCTGGCATTGGGCAACGACCTGTGGGCAAGCCGGCCGCTGAGCGCCCTATTCTGGATGCGCGAACATGCTGATATTCGTAAGGCACTACTGGACCGTAAAGAGCCGGCCTTTCCCGCCTCCCTGCCTGACTTTGTGCTCGCCAACCTGTGCCACACAGCGCCCACGACCGATCTCACCAACGCGGCTGCGCACGGGGCACTCCATCTAGAGACGAGCGAGTGGCACCACGCTCTCATCGAACGGCTCGACCTCGGCCATCTGGCCTGGCCCAGCATCCAGGCACACGGCTCGGTTGTTGGCACGTTGAACGTCGACGGGCACACGTTATCCTGTTACACGCCGGTCGGCGATCATCAGTGTGCGGTGCTCGGCACGCTGCTGGAAGAAGATGAACTGTCCATCAATGTTTCCACTGGCTCTCAGGTCGGTGTGATTTGCCGGCAACTCGATCTGAGCGGCGATTATCAGACTCGCCCCTACTTCGATGGCCAGTTCCTCAAAGCGGTCATCCACATCCCAGCCGGGCGAGCGCTCAACGCACTGGTACGCTTATTGACCGAACTGGCGGAGGCGCAGGCCATCCGTGTGCCGGACCCATGGGCCTATATTACGCGCGCTGCTGATGCCGTGGGTCAGACCAGTCTGCGCGTCAACCTTGCGTTCTTTCCCAGCTCTTGCGGTGATGTTGGCGCAATTGAAAACGTGCGCGAGGAAAACCTCAGTGTGGGGCACGTTTTCATGGGCGCGTTCCAGAACATGGCTGAGAACTTTCGTGCCTGCGCCGGGCGAGTCGCACCGGACCGCCATTACCGCAGGCTGGTGTTCTCCGGCGGGCTGGTGCAGAAGATGGAGCCATTACGGCGCGCCATTCTGCGGCAGTTCGGCATGGATTACCGCGACGCGCCTTCGCCGGAGGATACCATGACAGGCCTGTTGGCACTGGCAGTGGCCTTCAGCGGCCGGGCTGGGTCTGTCACCGAGGCAACGCGACTGCTTTCCGGGGCCACTAGCAATGCCAGATAGACGACGATGACAGCCACCGGTGCCGGCAGCCTCACCCGCCGCAACCAATCCGTGGCAGGACGGATGGCAATACTCAACACGAGCGCCACAAAGAGGATGAAAATGACCGCATAGAAACGCAACAGTAACCCGAATCCGAACACGACTGCCAGCACACTCAGCGTCACCAGGATCACTTTGCGCGCAGTCCACTCACCTGGCAGCGCAACAGGCGACGCTTCCGACATCTCCCGGTTGTCAGCAGTTGTCAGGCCGCTCCTGACAACAGATGTCAGTTGTCAGTTGTCAAAACGGGCTGACAACCGGTCGTCAGGCCCTACTGACAACTGACAACTGACATCTGAAAGCCCAGAGGTAGGGCAAGCTAACAGCTTGCCCTACACTACGCGGCAGCCCATTGGCCCCAAAAGTGAAACGCACCCGCTCAACTTGCGGCGAGAGCGTATTTCAAGTAGGCTTGGCATATGCATAGATACGTACTGGTGGGTGTAACATGTTTGTTGGTGATCGGGACGTTTTTTATGCCCGATGCCGCCGGGCCGACGACAGCCGCTACCAGGTCCAAGGGTGCGACGATGGGCCAATACGCAGTCGCACCAGATGGTTGGGTACCCACCCTCACGGCACGCGCACGCCTGCTCTACAGACAAAGTCTTCGCGCTGGGCGAAATCCCAACCTTTTCACCCTGGCTGGCGATAGCAATTCCACCTACTCGCGTTACCTGGGGCGGGTTGTCGCAGGTGCCTTCGACCTCGCCAAGTACCCAAACCTCAAGCCAGTCGCTAAACGCTACTGGCAGTCTTTTACACGCCAAAGCGTTGCCGTCGCGGGTGGTTTACGCGCCGCCGACATGTTCGACGTCGAGCGCCATGCGTCTGGCTGCCGCGAGGATGAAGGGTTGTTCGCTTGCGAGTTGCGCGCGTCGAATGCCAGCGTCGTGTTCATCCTGCTCGGCACAGGTGACAAATTCGCGTGGCTGGAGTTTGAGGCAAACTACCGCGCCATGATCGACCACGCCATCCAGATGAGCGTGTTGCCCGTGCTGGTGACCAAAGCCGACGATATCGAGTCGGTTCAGGGTGGCGCGAGCGACGGCTACATCAACGCTGTCATCCGGCGTCTGGCATCCGAGTATCAATTGCCTCTGCTCGATCTTTGGGCTGCCACACGCGACCTGCCCACCATCCCCAACCCCAATTTACCCCATCGTCCGTTTACGCAGCACGGGCTGCACGATGAATGGGGGCTGTACTTCCATCTCACCGATGAGGGACAGGCGGTACACATTCTGCTCACCCTGCAAATGCTGGAACAAATCGCCAGGCTTTCCTGACGAAAACACGCCGTAGCCGTAAAGGACATCCATCACCAAACGGAGCATGACCATGCGAATGACCAAATTGTTCAGCCAGACACTGCGTGAAGCGCCGGCAAACGCCGACGTCGTCAGCCATCAGTTGCTGCTGCGTGCCGGTTATATCCGCCAGCTTGGAACAGGCATTTTCAGTTACCTGCCGCTCGCGCGGCGCTCACTGTCAAAAGTCGAAAACATCATGCGCCAGGAGATCAACGCCATCGATGGGCAAGAGATCACCATGCCTGTCGTGCAACCGGCTGATATCTGGATGGAGACCAAGCGTTGGTATCAGATCGGTTCGGAAATGGGCCGCTTCCAGGACAAGAACGGTCACGACATGGCACTGGCGATGACGCACGAAGAAGTCGTGGGTGACCTGGTGCGCAAGGAAATCCGCTCATACCGGCAATTACCGGCACTCATCTACCATCTGCAGACCAAGTGGCGCGACGATCCACGCCCGCGTGCCGGGTTGATCCGCGTGCGCGAATTCACCATGTTGGATAGCTATAGCCTGGACACCGATTGGGATGGGCTTGATGCACAGTACCGCGCGCATTACCAGGCTTACTTCAACATCTACAACCGCTGCAACCTGCCAGTCATCGCAGTCAAGTCAGATGTCGGCATGATGGGTGGCAAGCTGGCGCATGAATTCATGTATCTCACCCCCATTGGCGAAGATACGTTGATGATTTGTGACCATTGTGGCTACACCGCCAACCGCCAGGTGGCTGTGTTCCGCAAGCAGCGCGGCCCAGACGAGTCGCCGTTGCCAATCCAGAAGGTACCGACACCAGGGGTGACGACGATCGATGACCTGGCAGCTTTTTTGAACATCCCTACGGCCAAAACAGCAAAGGCCGTCTTCGCAGTGGCCAGTGTCATGCAGGCTGACGTACCGGTGGACAAGTTTGTTTTCGCCGTCGTGCGTGGCGACATGGAAGTGAATGAAACCAAACTCTCCAACGCAATAAAGGCACGCGATCTGCGCCCGGCACAGGAGGATGAAATCCGCGCCATTGGGGCTGTGCCTGGTTATGGCTCACCGCTGGGTGTCCACGACGCGATCATCGTCGTCGACGATGCTGTGGCACAATCGCCCAACCTGGTTGCCGGCGCAAATGAGACAGGCTATCACCTGCTCAACGTGAACTACGGACGCGATTACGGGGCTGATGTGGTGTGTGATATCGCTGCCGCATCAGAAGGGGATGCCTGCCCCAGGTGCAGCAACCCACTACGCGCAACACGTGGTGTGGAGGTAGGGAACATCTTCCAACTGGGCACACGCTATAGCGACGCCATGGGTTGCACATTCCTCGACGCACAAGGGCAGAAGCAGCCGGTCATCATGGGATCGTACGGCATCGGCGTAGGCCGCCTGCTCGCGTGCATTGCAGAAGAGCACCATGACGAAATGGGTCTGTGCTGGCCGATCACGGTCGCGCCCTACCAGGTTCACCTGATATTACTGCGGGGCGACGACCAGACAGCCCAGATCGCGAACCGCGTGTACGGTGATCTGCAGGCTGCCGGGATCGAAGTCCTTTACGATGACCGTGAGGAACGCCCTGGCGTGAAATTCATGGATGCGGACCTGATCGGCTTGCCCTTGCGTTTGACGGTGGGGGATCGTGCGCTCAAACGTGGCGGGCTTGAACTAAAGCAGAGGCGTGCGAAGGATAGCGCCATCGTCCCCCTGGATGAGACAGTTTCCCACCTGAAGGCACAGATTGATTTGCTGCACGCAGAAATCGCCAGTCACTTACAAACGGTCACGTATGAAACAGGAAGCGGGGCCTAAAGACAAGGGATTTAGGCCCCGAATCGGCTCCAACGTGCGAACCCTAACGCGGTTCCCACTTCATCGCGTCAAAGGCGACCAGGAGTGTTTTGTCCGGCTCAAAGGTCACGTCGGTCAACTCCACATAATCCTCTTCGTTGCCGCGGAAGCGGTAGGTTCCCAGCGATACCCAGCGGTCGCCGTTAGCCGCCTGACTGACGGCCCGCACCGTACGCCCTTCGGCGTGCGAAACGACGTAGCGCGCCTGCGATGTCGTCGTGTAGCGCTCCGGGATAAAGGCAAATACCTCGTAGCGTCCCGGCGCCAGGCGCGCATACCAACGCGCCGTGTTGGTGTCGGATCGTGCTGCATCGGCGTTGCGGGACCAGGTCAGGCGGCTGCCATATCCTTCTGGCGCAGTGTTCCAGTCTGCCACACGGTTGCGGTCGAAGCCCGCATCCGTATCATCGACGATGGCCGTCTGCTGCTGAGTTGCCTGTGGAATTCCCCGCCAGGCCAGTTGGATCGATGCCCAGCCAGTGTTCTCAAAATACTCAAGCTTGATCGTCGTGTCACCACCACTCAGGTAGATTTCGCCGTCGTACGGCCGTGGCCCCTGCACCTGCCACGCGTCGATCAGCAAACGATTATTCACCCATAGCCGTGCACCATCATCCGGGATGATGGTGAAGCGATACCAACCTGCGGACAGATTCACTGCGCGCGTCCAGCGCGCCGAGAACGTATCGGCATTCACGACGCCTGGCGCGGGTGAGTTGTCACCCCAGTTAAAGTTGACATCCTGGTCATCGCGCACCAACACCGCTGGACCGGTGAGATTGACGTTGTTGAAGTATTCGCCGCGCCAGTTGGTGATTGCTGCACCAATCGGCTCCCACGACAGCCGCGCCGATGCTACACCGCTATCCTCGTAATACTCCATCCTCACCGGTGTCGCGCCGGATAAATAGACATCCGCCGTGTAACGTTGGGCCACCTGCACCTGCCAGGCATTGATGAGCAGTTGGTTGTTCACGTACAAGCGACTCCCATCATCTGACGTCACAGTGAAGCGATACCATCCAGGTATAAAACTGAGTGTGCGCGTCCACCGCACCGAGAACGTGTCGATGCCGACGACATCCGGCGCGGGGGACCCAACATCCCAGTTGAAGTTGATGTTCGTATCGTCACGCACGAGCACGGGAGTGCCACTCATGCCGGTGTTGTTAAAGTACTCTCCGCGCCAGTTGTCGATATTCGGGGTTGACTGCGTCCACGTCAAACGGGCAGATGCAGTCCCGCCACCATCAAAATACTCCAGGCGAATGCCCACTGCGCCCCCAGGGAGATCGATCTCGCCGGCATTCGCTGTCGCCGGTTGAATGCGCCAGACGTCGACAATCAACTGATCGTTCACCCAGAGACGTACTCCATCATCACTCGTCACCACAAAGCGATACCTGCCAGCCGGCAGGTTTAGGCTGCGCGTCCACCGAACGGAGAAGCCATCGGTATTGATTGCACCCGGCGAGGGCGAACCAAGCTCCCAGTTGAAATTGACGTCACCGTCATCGCGCAACAAAGCCGGTGTTCCATTCAGGGATACGTTGTTGAAGTACTCGCCCCGCCAGTTACGGATCACCGTATCCGACTGCGCCCACGACAATACTGCAGCCGCCAGGCCTGCGCTGTCAAAGTACTCCATACGAATCGACGTGGCGCCGCCGGGCAGGTAGATATTGGCAGCATACGTTTGTTGCGACTGTACCTGCCAGGTGTCCAGCAGCAACTGGTCGTTGACCCACAGCCGGCCACCATCATCGACGGTCATGCTGAAACGATACCAACCCGCCGCCATGTTGATCGAGCGCGTCCAGCGCACTGAAAAGTTGTCCGCGTTGATGGTGCCGGCGGCCGGCGAGCCGTCTCTCCAGTTAAAGTTAATGCTGGGATCATCCCGCACGAGGGCTGGCGATCCGCCTAATGAAGCATTGTTAAAATACTCGCCGCGCCAGTTATAGATCGTCGAGGGAACAGGGGTGTAATCCCACGATAGACTGGCAGCCGCATTCCCAGAAGCCTCGTAGTATTCCATCCGGATGGCTGTTTGTCCACCAGGCAAACTGATAGCCGCCTCGCGCGTCGTCGCCGGCTGGATCTGCCAGTAGTCCAGGACAAGCTGGTTGTTGACCCATAACCGGCCGCCGTCATCTGTGGCCATCTTAAAGCGATGCATCCCCGCGGGCAGATCGAGCGTGCGTGTCCATCGTACAGAGAAGTTGTCACCATTCACCACACCCGGCGCGGGTGAGCCGCTCTGCCAGGTGAAACTGATCTGTGCGTCGTCACGCACCATGACCGGTGCGCCACCCAGAGTTGTGTTGTTATAGTATTCACCGCGCCAGTTGACGATATTTGACCCCACGGACTGCCATGAGAAGCTTACCTGGGCCTGGCCCGTATCCTCGAAGTACTCCACCACGAGCAAGTGCTCGCCTGCGCTCATGCTACGGTTTGCGTTGACGGTCTTTACCGGGTGCGTGGACCATTCGTTGATGATCAACTCGTTATCAATCCACACGCGCACGCCGTCATCGCTCGTGGCAGTGAAACGGTAGAAGCCCGACATGAAATCGATGCGCCGTACCCAACGCGCCGAGAAACCGTCTGTGTTGACCATGTAATCAGGCGCACCATACCCCCAACGATGATCGATGTCCCCTTCCGAACGATTTAACACGGCAGACCCCGAAAGCGCCGTATTGTTCCAGTAGGACGCAATCCAACTGGAATCAGCAAACGCTGGCGCAACGGTATCTGCAGCGAAAACAGGCACCGGTAGCACAAGTGCGGCGATCATCACCATCATGGTTCGTATCCGCTTTAACATGATATATCTCCCCATATGCTCTCAGACAACGTTGCGTTCAAAATCGGTGTCCAATATCTGGCGCTGGCATGCTCGCGTTTCACATGCCATAGGACACACCCACAGACTGATCGGATCGCCAATCCGGGCACACCAATGCGCGGTGAACCCACGAAAGGGACGCGGGCGCAAAAGGATTATAGATGCTATGCCCATGCACAGGCTGCGGAAAAACGCAATCGCATAAATGACACAACCGAAGATAATACGGCCATGTCAATCAACTTCGTGATGGAAAGACGAACGCTGGAGGGCACTGCAATCGCCGTCACACCCATCGGGCTTGGGGGGGCATGGCTTGGCCACGTGCCTGGCAACAGCCACCGTGATGAAGACGCTGGCATTGCTACGGTATTGCGTGCATTGGAATTGGGCATTCGCCTGATCGATACCTCAGGTGGATATGGCGACAGTGAACGCATCATCGGCCTGGCTTTGCGCGAATGGTACCGGCGCGGAGGCCGGCGCGAGGACATTGTCATTTCAACCAAGACCGGCACACGTACGCAACCTCGCGACTATTCAGCGGGCGCAACGCACCGGAGTGTGGAAACAAGCCTGCAGTTGCTGCAAACGGACTACATCGACGTACTGCTGGTTCACGATCCGCATACACTTGACCCGGTATTCGCACCAGGGGGTGCGTTGGAGGTTCTTCAGCATCTAAAAGCCCAGGGAACCATCCATGCCATCGGGTTGGGCGTACGCAACCATCAGCACCATATGCGCTGTATTACCAGCGGTCATTTCGATATGGTGCTGACATACGGTGACTACAATCTATTGAATCAAAGCGCTGCTGCCGATATCCTCCCCACCGCCGAGCAACATCATGTCGCGGTATTCAATGCGATGGTGGTCGAATATGGTTTGCTGAGTGGACGTGATCCACTCGTCGTGACTGCCCAGAGAAAAGACCAGCACCCGGACAAGGTACAAAAAGCGCGCGCACTGTGGGAATGGGCTCAATCGCATCACATCGATTTATTGTCGGTGGCTTTGCAGTATAGTGCGCGTGATCCACGCATCGCATCAACCCTGGTAGGCGCTGCGCGTCCCGAGGAGATCGAGGCAGATTTACAGGCATTTGCCCAACCGATTCCAGACACGGTGTGGACTGATCTGCACGAGCAGTTTGGACTATAAACCATGAATCTTGGTACCTCGAAATCAACCATCACACCGCCTGCCGGTACCCCCCTGGCAGGCTATGGCTTCCGCGATCACGGCGCCGAGGCAGTGCTCGACGACCTGGAGGTGCGCGTCCTATGGTTCCAGGATGACGTGACACCCTCAAGCGCTGTCTGTATCGTCACGGCGGATCTCATCGGTTTTGACACAACCCTGACGGATGACCTGCGAACAGCGTTGACCCTGGCACACGGCATTACGCCTGAACGCGTGTTGCTCACTGCCAGCCATACCCATTCCGGCCCACAGACATGTGCTGGCTTGACTGACGTGGGCACGCCCGTGCCAGAGGTTATCGCAAAAGTGCGGCAGCAGATTCTCGCTGCCGTGGCAACAGCAAAGCTGAACCTGCGGCCTGTCATTCTGCGCGCGGGACAAGGGCATTGTGAGGGTTACGCAGTGAATCGGCGCGTCATCCATGATGGCAGGGTCATCATGGAACCGAATCCCGATGGTATCCGCGACGACACCGTTACGGTCATCGCCTGTCATGATGCCACGGATGACACTCCCGTGGCCGTACTGTTCCACTACACCTGCCACCCAACCACGATGGGCGACTATCGCATCACCGCCGATTACCCGGGCGCAGCCCGCCGGCACGTCGAGCAGGCGCTTGGCGGTGGGATCGCCGCATTTTTACAAGGTTGCTGCGGAGACGTGCGGCCCAACTGCACCTTGATCGGCGGCAAGCAATTCCGCCGTGGCCAGCCCGAAGACGTCGCCGCGTTTGGCACGGCACTCGGCGAAACAGTGTTGCACATTCTCCAGGGTCCCATGATCCCGCTGAAAACAGCACTTGGCGGCAAATCAAGCATCATTGATCTGCCATTGGCGCGCGACCGTGATCCGGTTACCCTCGAATACACCCGTCGCACGGGCACTGGCCCGGAAGGGGAACCATCGCGCTCGCTCGCCGAGGATATCCGCCGGCCGCTGGCACTGCAGCGCATCGATCTGGCCGAAGAAGTCAGCCTGATCGCCATGGGTGGAGAAGTGTGTTGCGACTACGGCCATTTCATTAGAGGGCTGGCGGCTGGCAGGCTTGTGCTGCCGTTGGGCTATTCGAACGGTCTCATTGGATATATCCCATCCGCTCGCATGTTTCCCGAGGGCGGTTATGAGGTGGAAGGATCGTGTCCATACTTCGGTCTGCCCCGGCCCTTTAGCCCAGACATCGAATCAGTGATTCACGCGGGTGTGCGTTCACTGATGTGCGTTCACTGATGTGCGTTCACTTATGAATACAGGTTAGTTAAGCGGCACCATTGCCGCTCCGATTGCTACCATGCGAGCAGGCATATCAGTAAATCGCATACGAAACCGATTTGGTCATATACTCATTCTGCAAAAGTGCGTAACTGCTGATAGCTACGAGATAGATGCGCATCTTCCCATGGGCGTCACCGCAACAGCCCGGCATGAGCTGTGCGCGTACCCATAACGGCTGCGACCAGATATGAGGCAAACAATGAGCAATACAGATCTATTGGAACTGGATCTGCCATTTATTCGAAGTGCCGAACCGGCCGAACGCATCAAGACGCTACGCCAGCGTTGCCGGCAACGTAAACAGCTTTGTGGCGGCTGGCAATACCGGCGAATCCTGGCTGCCGAATCATTGGAAAAAAGCCAGGATCTACCGTGGCAACGCCGTGCGGGGCTGCGTGCCCGTGACATCTTGAAGGGAATGCCGCTCGAACTCGACGACCTCGAGTTACTCGCAGGCAGGCCAATGCCCTGGGACGATAATCTAAAAGCAGCGTTGGTTCGCGCCGATGTTCTGTTGCAGCAGATGCCCGCCAGCGGTGGCCAGACCGGCCATTGTGAGCTGGAACTATCGCGCATCTTTGCACGCGGCATGGATGGCTTACGTGACGATATCACTGTTCTCAACGCACAAGCGACCGGGCCGGCTGCAGACACATACCAGTCTTTCCTGGATGCGCTTGAGGGTTTGAGTGCACTCATCGAGAATGCCGCTTCGACGGCCGAACGGGCTGTCACACTGGCTTCGCCGGCACGCGCTGGCGAGCTGGCTGAGATCATCAGCAGTTGCAGGCACATCGCACACCAGCCGCCACGCTCGTTCCGCGAGGCGATCCAGTTGCTATGGTTGATCGATCTTGGCACAATGCTCGCAGACGAGGTCGGGTTGGTTGTGCCGGGGCATCTGGATCGCACGCTGTGGCCATTCTATAAGCGCGATATCGCGGACGGTAATATCACACGCACCCAGGCGCTGGAACTGATCGAATGCCTGTACGTGCTGATCAACGAGTTCATCCCCGATGGCCTGGCGATGAGCGTCATGGTCGGTGGGCGTGATGTCGAGGGTAATGACGTCACCAATGACATCTCCTATTTGTGCCTGGAAGCGCTGCGGCGTACACGCATGATCTACCCCACGGTGGGCATCTGCCGACACGAGGGAACACCGGTCGGGCTGATCGAACTGGCCATAAACCTGATCGTCGATGGCCTATCCACGCCAGCGTTCTTCAACGATGACACGATCCAACGTGGATTGAAAGCACTGGGCGTGCCGGCTAAGGACGCCTGCAACTATATCAATTCGACCTGTGTCGAAATCACCCCTGTCGGTAGAAGTAACGTGTGGGTGGCAAGCCCCTATTTCAACTTGCCCGGAACACTGCTTGAGGAGATCACCGCACAGGCAGCATCTGAAACACCGGTCGCCGGCTTCGACGTGTTCCTCAGCGCGTATCAACGACGATTGGCCGCCAAGATCAAGATGGCTGTTGACGAACAGAACGAGTTGCGCGAGCGGCGGCGCCAGTACGGACGCAAGCCCCTCCAGAGCGTTTTTACCCGCGACTGCCTGGAACGTGGGCGCGACATCGACGATGGCGGAGCGCACTATAACTGGGTCGAGTGCAGTTTCGTTGGCCTGGCGAACCTGGCCGATTCGCTTTATGTTATTGAGCAAGAAATATATATCCTGCGCAATATGAATCTGGGTGAGATGTGCCGCGTGTTAGATGGCAATTTCGCTGGCTGTGAGTCCATCCGGCAACGGTTCATCCATAAATATCCCAAGTACGGGAACGGCAACGCCGACGTCGACCACTTCGTTCAGCAGATGACCGCGTTTATACGGGACAGTTGCCATGGTCATCACATGCTGCCGGATGGTGCCCCCTTTGTGCCCGGCACATTCTGCTGGATTATGCACGAGCAATTAGGCAAGAATACGGGGGCGACACCTGACGGGCGGCTCGCAGGGGTGGCGCTGGCCGATGCCGCGGGACCAGCACAGGGTCGTGAGAAGCATGGTCCCACCGCTGCTATCCGTAGCACCACCAGTTGGGACCATTCGGTCATGATCGGCGGTCTGGCATACAACATGAAGTTCAATGCCGGGCTCTTTGCCTCCCCCGATGCGTGCATGCAGTTACGCGATCTGGTGCTCACCTATCTGCGCCTGGGCGGGTTTGAGACACAAATCAACATCCTCAACCGTGATACGCTGTTAGAGGCCAGGCAGCATCCGGATCAATACGCCGATCTGGTGGTCCGAATCGGCGGATACTGTGATTACTTCACACGCCTTTCGCCGCGTATGCAGGATGAACTCATCATGCGCGCGGAATTCGAGACAATTTAGGGCATAGGCTGTGCACCTTTTAACATGCCATGAAGCTTGATATCCATGTGACGTTCTCACCGGGTGTGCGCGACGTTGACCTGAGCACTCGTAATGCACAGATCAACTCAGTCGAGCACGATCACGCGTTCGACCAACACAGTGGCGACATCGCCGGGCTGCACATCAACATATCGGTTGATCAGGCGTGCACGGGTCGCCAGAAGTCACTACTCACCATGCGGACGGACCGCTGTGGATTTACATTTGCGCCCATCGACCTGGCACGCGTGGGTACCATTCATCTGCCAGCCTATGGCGTTTCCATCATGCAACGTGGGGCAATCGTGTCTCCACCGCACGGCCTGAGCAAACTGCAACTGGTCGAACACATACCCGAGGACACTTTCGAACAAGCTGCCAACAGTACGCAGGACGTGCCATGCCCTACACTACTCGGCTTGGGATTGGACAACCGCCAGTTCCTGGTGGAACCCGATCTCGAAACGATTCGTGTCGTGAACAGTGTGCGTTACCGGCTGGCCTCCGTACGTATCCCCATCGGGCGCGGGAAGGGTTCACGCACAGACGTAAGACGCAGGCTCGACGACGGCGTCATGCCAATCTTGCGAGGCGAGAAGACGGACGAGGATATCTGCTACAGCGTTACAACATTTGTGGCATTGGCTGGCACCGAACTCAACGAAGACAACGTGGCGGGTACGCCTTTCCTCGTGGCCGAAGAAGGGTTAGGCATGCCCCATACACCAGAACAAGCAGCTCTGCGCGAGCAAGCCAGGCAAGAGATGGCGACACGGGGACTCGCACCATTGGTATTGTGCTACCGGCTTGAAGCCACGAACGTCTCACGCGCGCCTGCATACGCCTTCCTCTACCAACCGCGCTTCACCTCGGCCAGCGGCGAGGAACAGCCACTCAGTTGCAGCGACGGCCTGCTGGTTGTCGGAGACAAGGTGTACGGCTCAGCCTACTTCGACGACCAACCCTGGCCGGAAACACAACTGGTCGTATTGCTCGCTCCAGGCGAAAAGGTGACAGCCGATTACTGCTTCAACCACGAGCCGTTGGAGACGATTTCGGCCAGCCGGCTACTCAAGCAAAGCAATGGCGCTGCCGAGAACACACCTGGGCAGGAGCAGCCCGTCGTGACGGCCTGGCAGCCGTTCGACGAGTTGCTGGCGCAGGCGCGTGCGTACTGGACGGCGAAGCTGAACACCGCAGCGACAATGCATATACCGGAGCACCGCATCAACGACATGGTGCGTGCTGGTTTGGCACACCTGTACCTTGTCACGTATGGAGAGCGCAACCGTACCCTGGCGCCGTGTATTGGCGTGTACAGCCCCATTGGGTCTGAGAGTTCGCCAATCATCCAGTTTTACGACTCAATAGGCTGGCACGATATCGCGCAGCGCAGTTTGCAATACTTTCTCGACAAACAACACGACGACGGCCGGTTCCAGAACTTCGGCGGTTACATGTTGGAGACAGGCGCGGCGCTCTATACAATGGGCGAACACTACCGTTATACACGTGACGATGCCTGGGTGCGCAGCATCAGGGGCCAACTGGTCAAAGCCTGCGACTGGATCATCCGTCATCATCACGAGGATGCGCCCAAAGGTCAGCCTGGTGCTGGTTTGATCATGGGCAAAGTGGCCGACCCGGAAGATCACTTCCGGCAATACATGCTCAATGCCTACCAATACCTCGGCCTGGCCCGTGCTGCCGAGATGCTGCGCGCAGTGGACACGCCATTAGCTGCTTCCCTGGCGGAGGAGGCATCGACATTACGTACCGACATCCGGCGTGCCCTGGCGGAATCCATCGTTCGCTCGCCACTCGTCCCGCTCGGCGACGGCCGCTGGGTGCCATCGTGCGCGCCATGGGTGGAAGCCGTTGGGCCGGACGCCTTTGCGCTTGAGGGACAACTTTCTTACACACACGAGGCCGTTTACGCACGCGACTCGTTGCTCGGGCCCATCTACGCCATCTTCGCTGAGGTGATCGATCCACACGAACAGATCGCCGACTTCCTGGTCGAATCCCATTACGAGCATATGTGTTATGAAGGCGCCGCGTTTTCACAGCCTTACTACTCACGCCACCCACTGGTGCACCTCAGACGTGGCGAGATCAATGCCTTCTTACGTTCCTTCTACCGCGCCATGGCTGCGCTCGCCGATCGCGAAACCTACACCTTTTGGGAACATCTGTTCGGCGTCAGCCCGCATAAAACACACGAAGAGGGCTGGTTCCTGATGGAAGTGCGCTCCATGCTTTATACGGAGACTGATTTCAACCTGGAAGGTGGCGGAACGTTGCGGCTGTTGTCCGGCATCCCGAGGGCGTATCTCGCGCACAACCAACGTATCGGTTTACAGCACGCTCAGAGCTACTTCGGCACGGTTCATTTGGATGTGCAGTCACACATCGATCGTGATTACATTGAGGCGAATGTCGAATGCCCGCAAGGCCAAACCCGAGGTCTTAAGAACCTTGCCATTCGCCTACCCCACCCCCACGGCCAAAAAGCTAAAGCGCTCGCAGGTCCCGGCCGTTACGACCCAGCCACAGAGACAGTGTGGGTTGAGTGGTCGTCCGAAAACAGAGCACAGATCCATTTACGCTTCTAATACAAGCCTGAATCAGGCCTGACCTAACGATATGTTACAAGCACTCACCGATCGTGATCAAAATTGGGTCGAACAAACGCTCGCCGGAATGACGCTCGAAGAGCGGGTCGGCCACCTGTTGTGTCCCGAAGATCAATCCTATTCACTCAGCGAGTGGGAGCGTCTCATGCGCGAGGTGCCTCTCGGGAGCGTTTTCTTCGCGCGCAACACGCCACAACACCTGCGCGAATGCCTGGACGTGATCCAGCACAACACACGCGTCCCAGTGCTGGTTGCATCTGACCTGGAGCACGGCGCCGGCATCATGATCGAGGGTTGCACAGACTTTCCATTTGCCATGGCTGCGGGTGCCGCGAATGATCCTGGTCTCATGCGGTCCATGGGACGCGCCACCGCGAAGGAAGGCCGCCACCACGGCATTCATTGGACGTTTTCACCCGTCATCGACCTGAATCTCAACTTTCAGAATCCTGTCACCAACGTTCGCTCGCTTGGCGACGACGCCACGCGGGTGAGCGCACTGGCACAGGCATGGATCGAGGGAATGCAGGAAACGGGGCAACTCGCCGCTACAGCGAAACACTTCCCCGGCGATGGTGTGGATGACCGCTCAACCCACTTGTGCACCTCTGTCAACTCGCTGCCACTCACACAATGGCGCCAGACCTACGGCAAGGTGTGGCAAACGGTCATAGAGGCCGGCGTGATGAGCGTGATGTGCGGGCACATTGCTCTTCCAGATTATGAAGGCATGTCCGCACAGCCTGGCGCAGCCATGCCTGCCACGCTCAACCCAAGATTGCAGGTCGATTTACTGCGCAACGAACTGGGTTTCAACGGCGTCATCGTTTCGGATGCGGCACCGATGACTGGCATGACCTCGCGTGTCCGCTCTGATGAGCAGGCTATCCGGAACATACTGACCGGTTCGGACGTTTTCCTGTTCGCCGACCCACGCAAAGACTTCAAGCGTCTGCTCGACGCTGTCAATAGCGGGAGCATCTCAACACAACGGCTCGACCAATCCGTGCGGCGCGTGCTGGCATTGAAAGCCCGCCTGGGATTGCAACATGACGTTTTCGGACCGGCGCCAACCGAGACGGAGGTGCAGACCTATCGGCGCAACGCCTACACCATGGCCGAGAAGAGCATCACACTCGCCCGCGCGAACGCCATGACACCGGTCAGACTGGCACCTGGCGCGAAGGTGCTCACCGCAACGATCATGCAACGGCAGTCGCGTGAGGAACTGGCCCACGAGTTGGGCACAGTGGATGACGAGTTGCGCCGGCGCGGCTTCCAGGTCAATCATCTGTTGCACCCATCTCACAGCGAGCTCATCGAGCGCGCGGGGCATTACGATTGCGTCTTTGTCAACATCGTCCACACGCCGCACGCGCTGATGGGCACGATGCGCCTGACCGGTGAAATGGCCATGGCGTTCTGGCGTTCATTCTGGGTGGATCACCCGAACGTCGTGTTCACGTCTTTCGGTTCACCATACCACCTGTATGAATTTCCGCATTTGCCCAACATGATCCTTGCCTTCGGACCGAGCGAGTTCTCACAAAAGGCAGCGGTCGCAGTGTGGTTGGGCGAGAAAGAAGCCACCGGCACATGCCCGGTGAGACTGCCCAGTGTTTAATTCGGTTTCGTACGGTCACGATACCACCCCGGCGTCATAAGGAACCCGAGAGGAGCACGAGATGAATACGATCTATGTCCTAGGCAATGATGTGGCTGTTGCGTACGCCGCCAGGGAGTTTGCCAGGTATGCGAAAAAAATCGCGTCTGTGAGTCTCCCCATTCGTAAGGCAAAAGCATACACGCCAGACGCACCCGGCATCTGGCTGGGTGTGTGTGCTGAGTTCACGCATGGTAAATGGCCCAAACTGACACCATCGAAGTGGGATGATGGCTACGCGCTGAAGCGTACAGCAGATCGAGCCCAACAACTCCTCATCAGTGGAACTAATGGGCGCAGCGTGCTTTTCGGCGTCTATCACTACTTCGAGCACCTGGGCGCACGCTGGGTGCGACCCGGCCCCCATGGAGAGTTATTGCCCTCCATGACCGGATTACCCATTGACGAACGATTGGACGTGACGGAGACAGCGTCATACCGCCACCGCGGCGTGTGCATTGAAGGATCGCCGTCACTGGAGCATACCGTCAACATGGTGGATTGGATGGCGAAGCGCCGTATGAACAGCTTCTTCCTGCAATTCCGCCACTCCGGCACCTTCTGGGATCGCTGGTACTCACGCGCTTATAACCCCTACTACGGCAAACCTGCGCAACTCAGTGAAGCGGATTACCGCGAACTGGACCAGAAAGTCATCGCCGAAGTCAAACGACGCGGGTTGCTGCTGCACCAGGTTGGTCATGGTTGGACGGCCGCGACGGTTGGCCTGCCACACAATGGCTGGCAAACCACCGACCAGGAAGTGGAACCCGCCAAGAAACGCTGGCTGGCGAAACTGAACGGCCAGCGCCAGCTTTTCCATCAGATCCCCATAAACACTGAGTTGTGTTATTCGTACAAGCCAGCCTTCCAGGCGCTCCTGGACACAATCTGTACTTACGCAACGGAACACCCCGAAGTCGATGTGCTGCACTTCTGGCTTTCAGATGCCATGAACAACAAGTGCGAGTGCAAACATTGTGCGACACTGTCGCCGGCGGACTGGTATGCCAGGTTGGTCAACGCACTCTCTGAACGTCTCTACCAGATTGACCCCGAGCGCCGCTTCGTCTTTCTTAGCTATTTCGAGAGCTGGTGGGCGCCCGAGCAAACGGTGATCGAAGGGACGTATGGGAACGCCATTCTCATGTTTGCGCCCATTACGCGGTGCTTCCGCCACGGCTTGACTGCCAAAGCCTGCGACGATGATTCATCGCACGATGGCGCATCGCGCGAACGCCCGCCGTTGAACCACGCCGGCATGCCGCGCACCAACAAACCCTTTACCAGATTGCTGGGGAAATGGTGGGAGGCGTATACAGGGGATAGTTTCCTGTTCGACTACTACTTGTGGTCCGGCCTGCACACGCAGGTATCGGACGTCTCCCTGGCTAAAGTCATCCACGACGACATGTATGCGCTCAAGAGCCTGGGACTGAGCGGTTACGTCAGTTGCCAGGTGCTGCGCAGCTTCTGGCCGACCGGTCTGTCGATGGCTGCGATGGCCGAGACGACATGGAACCGCAAGCTGCGCTGGCAAGCGTTGAAAGCCGCTCACTTTCAGGCCGCGTATGGTGCGGACGCCGAGTGGGTTGAGACCTATTTGAACCACTTGGAGAAATTGCTGCTCGGCCAGCCACAACACGGTGGCACCGAGCGCCTGGAGACGAAACCCCCGAAGCAATTGCGTGCGCTTGATGCATTCCTGCAGGCACACCACGTGGAACTGGGTGCTCGTGCCGAACGTGCGTCTGAACCTGTGTATCGAGAATCGCTCGAACTCCTCGCTCATATGAATCAGTTCCTGTTGATGAAATGCCAGGTTGTGCTTGGCAAGACAGAGCCCAGCGAACTAAAGCAATGGCTGCTCAAGAGTGAACGCGCCATACACCCGTTTCTCGACGTCCCAGCACTCGCTGCAATGCAGATCAAAGAATAACGACAGACATCATTTACAAGGATGTACACATGAGTTACGACATCGGAATGCAAGCAATGAAGCTACAGTGCCCGGAGCGTCTGGCGCACACTGAATATGTCAGCAACTATGCCTTGGTGCGCGCCGTGACGGGCATGGACCCGCGCACAGACAATCGCGCCTGGCGCAAGTTCTACGAAGACTGGCAGTTTGACTTCCTGTGGGTCACAAACGACGGCCCAGTCGACTGGTCGAAACGCGGGCGTGTGACCGACATGGGTCATGCCGAATTTCTTGAGGAAGGTATCGACCGGCGCGATACGGTCACCTGCCCATTTGATGATGTGGAGGACGTGCTTATCTTCGACGCAGTAAAAGAGTACGGCCTGCCGGACATGGACGAGTTGGTACAGTATTATGAGGGCACGTACCAGGATGCCCGCAGCACCTATCCCGACCAGGTTTTCACGGGTGGCTACTACAAGACGGTCGTCTCGGGCGCGATCCAGGCGTTTGGCTGGGATATGTTTCTGAGCGCGGCAGCCAACCGCGAGCGTTTCGCCAAAGTGCTGCAGAGCTTTGCCGAGTTGACGCTGCACCACGCCAGGGCATGGGCCAAAACCTCCATCGAGGTATACATCCAGCACGACGACATGGTATGGTCTGAAGGCGCATTCATGCACCCGGATTTCTACCGCAAGGCCATCTTCCCTCACTACAAGCGTATGTGGGACGTGCTCCATGACGCCGGCAAGATCGTGTTGTTCTGCTCGGATGCCAATTTCACCGAGTTCGTGGACGACATCGCGCTGGCGGGCGCGGACGGTTTCATCTTTGAACCGATGACCGACCTGGATTACGTGGTCGAGAAATATGGCAGGACAAAGGTGATCATGAGCAGCAAGCTCGACTGTCGCACACTGACCTTCAACACCCCGCGCGAGATCAAGTACGAGATTGACGAAACGCTGAAGATAGCCAAGGGCTGTCCCGGTTTCGTCTTTGCCGTCGGCAACCATATCCCAAGTAACATCCCTGTAGACAACGCCTTATACTTCTTTGACTACCTGGCACAACACTGGCGCCGCTGACAAGCCCATTCATACGCTCCGCCACGCCCATGAGCAAGGTTGAGATGAAAAGCATCATCTATAACGACGACGGCTGGTCCAGTTACATGCGTTATCCCGCGCCCATGACGCCAGATGATATCGAGCGAGTGACCGTAGGGCCTGTGGCGGGAACGGCCGTGCGGGTATATCAGTTCTGCTCACTGGGCGGGCACGCCGTCAACTACACGTCGTCATTTCTGCCTCGCGTCGGCGAAGCGATGGCACGTGTAGACACACTGCACGTATGGCGCATGCGCACCACTTTGCGCCATCTTGATGAATCAGGCACGGACCCACTCAAGATCGTCAGTGCAGCCTGTCATCAAGCGGGCATCGCGTGCCAGTTCTCGTTGCGCATGAACGACGCGCACCATACCTACAAGAAGCCTGATGGATCCTGGTACTTTCCGGAGCTGCTGTCGCCCTGGTTCGATGCGCACACCGGCGCGCTGTTACCGAGCGGACAACTCGATTACGCCTGTTCGGACGTCCATTCGTATCGAATTGCACAGATCGATGAGGTGCTGTCCAGGTACGACGTGGATGGCATCGACCTGGACTTTACACGTTTCCGGCCATGGTTCGCGCCCGGTCATGAGAAAGCCGGCATGCCACGCATGACTGACCTGGTGCGCCGGCTGCGGGATGCCACTCGTCGCGCGAGCAAAAGCCTGGGAGCTCGCTTCGAATACGATCCCAAGGTCTGCATCGAGAGTGGGTTGGATGTCGAAACGTGGTTATCTGAAGGTCTGCTCGACCAGGTCACCCTGGGTGGTGTCGGCGACCATACACCTGATGCGCCGTCCGATTGGTGGGTCCAGCATGCGCACGCCAGGAGTTGTAGCGTCTTCCCGGGCATGGAAGGGCAATTGCATTGGATGCCTGGGAGCGGTGGCGGTGGGGCCGGCACACACCCTGGTGATGGCGTGTCAGACGGTTTCGGACCGCCTTCGTTGGCCTATATGCGGGCGGTGGCCGCCAACCACTATGCCAGTGGCGCCGACGGCGTCAGCCTGTTCAACTTCACCTGCGCAGATGGACCGTTCGAACGTGCCGCGTTGACAGAGCTGGCCGATCCTGCTGGGCTTCGCCTGAAAGACAAACAGTATGTTCTTGCGGTATGGCCTGCTGACGCACAAATCTACTATGCACCCTGGTCCAGTCGCTTCCGGTTGGAGCCGGATGCGTCCGAAGTCACCTACCCGATCCGCATCGCCGATAACGTACAAATGGCTATCGCACGCGGTATCGCACCCAGGGCGGTGTTGACGCTGGATCTGATGGGCGTCAACCATCTTGACGATCTTGCCATGACCGTAAACGGCGTTCCTATCACGTGGACGGGCTATGCCTACAACCACTACGACCATGGCTGTTGGAATGATCTCCTCACGTTCGACGTACCGCCAGGCGCGTTGAGCCAGGGTCCGAACCAGATCATGCTAAAACGATTGCGTGATACGCCCGGCTTTGAAGGCGCAGTCGAAGTGCGCAAGTGTATCCTGGATGTGCAGTATCCAGCCGCCATCACACCCGGCCAGATCGTACGGTAACATCGGGCAAGTTATCACAGGAGACGACGCCACCCATGAAAACTCACTCTGTTTACTCGGACGGCTTGACCCTGGTTGCCGAGGAATTCGGCGCGGGACCTCCGTTCATCTTCGCGCACGGGTTGACCGCCAATCGCGCGCACTCACGGCGCCAGCTCGCGTCGCTGGCAGATCAGCGGCGCGTCGTGATCTATGACCAGCGCGGTCACGCCGAGTCATCGCCGGCGAACGATCCGGCATACTACCAGCTCGATCGCATGGCAGGAGACATGGCCGCTGTCATGGATCATTTCGGCATTGAGCAGGCTGCAGTTGGCGGCGAATCCATGGGCGCAGCGACCTCCCTGCGATTTGCCTTGAAATGGCCCAACCGGGTCAGTGCACTGGTGCTGTGCCTGCCGGCGCTGGGCGACACGCTAAACCCAGCACACCAGACGATCAAGGATATCGCGAGTGCCATCGCTGAGAAGGGCATGCGAACATTCGCAGCAGACAACCAACAGGTGATGCTGGCAAACGGCAACTCACCCGAACACGCCGCCTATTGGACCAGCGTGCTATGTTCACACCAGACAGAAAGTATGGCATTGGCGTGCCGGGCGGTTGCGGACTGGATCGTATTCGACAGCATCGCCGAGCTTGCAATGTTGCATATGCCCGTGTTTATCATCGCCATCGATGACGATCCAGTGCATCCGCTAGGCCTGGCCCAGCATCTGCAAGCCGGCATACCGCACGCCATCCTAACCGTTGTGAAGCCGTCGAGTGACTACCTTGAGCGGCCGGAGACCGTCGGGGAACTGTGCCGCGACTTCCTGGACAGAATAATGTGACCACGAGGATGCAGGCCGGGGTGTTCGAGGCTGCGGCTATTCGCCCAGGAAATCACGCAACTTGCGGGCATGCGCAGGATGGCGCAGCCGGCTGAGCGCCTGAGCCTCAATCTGGCGCACCCGTTCGCGGGTGACTCCCATTTTCTTGCCCACCTCTTCAAGTGTGTACGTTTCGCCATCCAGCAGACCATAGCGTAACTGCAGGATGCGTACTTCACGTGGCGGAAGGGTGGACAGGATATCTGTCAGTTGCTCGCGTAGCATCAGATAGGTCACGAGCTCCACCGGCGCGGGGCTATTTTCGTCGGGGATGAAATCGCCGAGCACGCTCTCTTCTTCATCGTCGTTGGGTGTTTCCAGGCTGATCGGTTGGTGCGCAGCCTGGATGATCTGTTCGGCCTTGCGGACCGTCACGTTCAGGGCTTCGGCCAATTCCGCGACTGTCGGGTCGCGACCCAGTTCCTGTGTCAGTTGATGGGTCGCGCGCAGCAGCCGGCTGATCTGGTCACCCATGTGCACCGGCACGCGGATGGTGCGTCCCTGGTCGGCAATCGCGCGCGATACGGCCTGGCGAATCCACCACGTCGCATAGGTGCTGAATTTGTACCCGCGCTGCCAATCGAACTTCCTGGACGCGCGCATCAGGCCGACGTTGCCCTCCTGGATCAGGTCCAGGAATGGCACACCGCGCCCGATGTACCGCTTGGCGACGCTGATCACCAACCGTGAATTGGCGTTGATCAGTTGCTCGCGCGCGGAAAGGCCGTCCTCGATCAGTCGTTCGCACCGCTCAAGGTCTGCGGGGGTCAGTTTTGCGAGTGACAGGCTTTCACGTGCCGCCTTGCCCCGCTCCATGCGCTGCGCCAGATCGACTTCCTGCGGCGCAGTGAGCAGTGGCACACGGCCGATTTCCTTCAGATACAGGCCGACCGTATCGTCGGCATCAATCGCCTCCAAGAGGCTGTCGTGGGTCGGGTCTGTGGATTCGTCGTCGTCATCGTCGTCGTGATAACCCATCTGGTCCGCGGCCTCATCGTCACTCGCGACGGCCGGAACCCCCGCATCGGTGAGGGCCGCAAAGACCTCTTCCCGCTGCTCGAGATTTTTTTCGGCGTCTGGAAATGCGGCCAGGATGTCATCATAGGTGACATAGCCTTTATCGCGGCCAACGTTCAGGAGCTGCTCTTCGTTGGATAACTCCTCAACCGCGATGTCTTCTATAGCCGCAGATCGATCTATGACATCGTGCGGCGTTTTCACTATTTTCTTCTTAACGACCATCCATATCCCCGCTTACACCTAAAACCAAGAGCACCATAATACCATGTTATGTCTATTATACCACATATGCGCGGCGGGAATGACGAGCATAATGATGTGCCCATTGCACTCACTGGTACATAAGACGCGTTTGCTGGTGCCCGACGTGGCGAACAATTCGCGATAACAGCTTGCTATGGCCATTCGCTGCGATGCCATGCGTCCTGCCCCGCGCAGAATCACCCCTACAACGATGCACTATAGTCGATCAACATCATCGCGAACGTGTCGAATGGCTCAACCAGAAACGCAACTTGCTCGCCAGTCACCTGGTAGGGAATCTCATGTTGGTCAGGCACACGCAGCATCTGCTTGACCATCTGCCCAGACTTCAGTTGCACCTTGAGCGCTGCGCCCACCGGCACTTGCGGCAACTGCTGTTGCAAATTCAGCAAGCTCACCACATAACGGTGCTGTTCCGGTTGATGGAACAAGGTAGCCTCAATCGCCGGATGGGCGTCGATTTCCAAGCAATATGGCCCTGGGCAGATCGAGTGTAGCAATGCTTTGACCAGGCTGTGATTCACTTTCTCGTCTGTGCTCTCGACCGGCGCGGCGACCCAGGCGACCTGGCCTTTGCCATACCGATGAGCCACAATAGCTGGATTGGATTCCGGCTTGAGCGCAGGCGGGTTGCTGTGAATCGCAGCAAAGCGACTGCCAATGGTTGTGCCCAACTCCGGCTCGACGAAGGGCAGAGTGACATGTGCCAAAACCTCAGCGCCCGGCAGCACCTCGGCACTGATCATCGGCCCGGCGAAGCTCACATGGTCCTGTGGCCAGATGGCGGCGTGTGCCTCTTGAGCATCCGGAGTCAAATAGGTGATCTTCGTCCCCAGCCTGCCCAGATAGTGTGCACCCAGCACATCCTCCAGCAGGAAGCATTTATTGGCCCGGTCGAGTGACGATGACCCGCTGGCGTATAGCGCGCCTCCATCCGCCACGAAGCGGCGGAATGTCTCCGCTTGTTCAGAACTCATCTCCAGCACGTTGGGCAAGATCACAGCGCGGTACCTGCCGAGTTGGTCGAGATTGGCGTTCGTCACGACGCCGAACGGGATATGCGCCTGCTGCAGTACGCGCGCCATGCCGATCACTGCGTCGCGATGAGGGCAACGGTCAGACGCGCGAAGCTTGAGCACGTGCACGCCATTCTCGTCCGGGTTGTACATCGACTCCTTATCGAAGTAGATAGCCATGTCCGCCATCAATTCGCCACCCAGGAATGGCTCATACGCCGCACGCTGCGCGCTGAGTTGGCCCAGGAAAGCATACACCTCTGGGTTAAGCGTGCCATCAGCGTTGATGTAGTCCACCAGCATCAGCGCCGCATGATGCAGCGTGGCCACAAACGCCTCGGTGCGAATCTCCTCCATCGGCTTGACCGTGACGTGGTCGCTGTAAATCCGGGTGCGCGAGGTGTGGAACTCGAACGGCTTATGGCGTGTCAAGCCGTTGTACACCTTGCAGGCCAACGAGTGTTGCGCGGGGCCGCCATAGAAGTCACCGCCGACGTAGTCGCAGGCGTCCGTCATTTCAAGGGGCACACCCAGCGTCCAGTTGTGGAAAATAGTGGAGAGCTGGTGGTTGACCGTGATGGGCTTGACCGTCTTGACGATATTCGTCGTGTCCATTGCGAACTCACGCAACCAGCGTTGCCGTGCCGCCTGCCACGCGCGCCAGATTGGGTCATCCCAATCCACGACGCGTGGCGCTTCCCTACCCTCCTCCGCCAGGAACCGTGCGGTGCAATGCGGGCAATAACAGACTTCTGGCCAGAAGGTCATGTCATAAAACACACCCTGGATGTCGTAGCCCGATACAATCTCGCGCATACAGGCCAACACATAGTCGCGATATGGTGAGTTTGGGCAGCATACGCCGTAACGGCTGAGCAGGCGGCTCTCCACGCCATCTGCACGCGCGATGCGCCAGTCTGGGTGATGCTCGTAATTCCAGTTGTCGTGGATCAGGCTGAAGTATGCCAACGGGTGCACGCCCTGTCGGCGACATTCACCCACCACCTCACCGAAGAAATCGCGCCCCTTCGGCATGTTGGCATGGCGCGGGCCAATCTTCGTGTTCCACAGGCATAGCCCCACGTGCGAGTTGGTGTAATGCAGCAATGACAACGCACCACCCCGCGCAATGGTGCCTACATACTGTGCCGCATCAAAGTTCGATAGCAGCGCCGGGTTCCAATCCGGGATGTGGATGTCGACTGAGTAACGCCGGTACACCTGCCCAGGCCATTGACTGGACATGTTGATCCTCCTCCTCAACTCGGGCTTTTAACTTGCGCTGGCGCAAAGACTCTCGCTCCCTCGCGCACTATTGTAGAAGTGATTCATTCCAGGAGAGACATGGTTGGGCTGGACACACCCCTGGACGACTTGCTCGATCGTTATCCCAGGCTGGCGGTCTTGTTGATGCGCCACGGCTTGCTGTGCGTGGCCTGCCCGCTGGCGCAGTTCCACACAGTTGAGCAGGCAGCCATTTACCACAACCTCGCCCCGGTGGTACTGCTGCGCGCCATCGAGGCGGAGATCGTGCGACTGAATGAGCGGCCGGACGGGGCGAGCAAGGATGGGGAATTGAACACCGGCGCCGAGGCTTTGTGATTCCTTTCACAAACAGGGTAGACGGTCTCACCTGGCTCGTCTTTGCGCCAGCACAAAGACACTGCTCTCCGGCCACACTACGCTCAATGCAATGTGCAGCATGAGGTAAAGCTGTACCCCCGAATCGACAAGGAGGTATTCTGTGAGGAGATTTCTTAGTCTGATCGTTGTATCGCTCGTGCTACTCGCCGCCTGTGACAGTGAGCCATCGTCCATGCCCACCGTGGACACTGGCGCGACCGGCGCCACCGCCGTCACCGGCGCACTGCCCAGCGATGCCGCAGCCATCGCCACCGAACGCGGCTTGTCCCCTGATGATATCTACGCTGCGCTCAAGACGTATACCCCCTCCGGCAAAACAGACCCGTACATCATGATATCGTCGGGCGGACAGTCGGGCCAGGTGCTGGTGATTGGTGTGCCATCTATGCGCATCCTCAAGGTCATCGGCGTGTTCACGCCGGAGCCCTGGCAAGGCTACGGCTTCGGCGGGTCCGGCGACAAGGTACTGGCCGGCGGCAAGGTTAACGACAAGGACGTGCTGTGGGGCGACACTCATCACCCCTCAATCTCAGAGACGGACGGCAGCTACGACGGCCAATTTGCGTTCATCAATGACAAGGCCAACGCACGCCTGGCCGTCATCGATCTGCGCGATTTCTCCACCAAGCAGATCATCAAGAACCCCAACGCCATCAACGACCACGGCGGGGCGTTCGTCACACCCAACACCGAATACGTGATCGAAGGCCCGCAGTACGCCTCGCCCATCGGCTGGAGGTACGCGCCGCTGGATCAGTACAAGGACAAGTACCGCGGCCTGATCAGCTTCTGGGCCTTCGACCGCACCAGAGGGCGCGTGGATGTGGCGAAGTCGTTCCAGATCGAGTTGCCACCGTACTGGCAGGACCTGTGTGACGCCGGCAAGAAGGTAAGCGACGGTTGGGTATTCTGCAACTCCTTCAACACCGAATTGGCTACCGGTGGCGTCGAGGCGGGCAACCCACCCTACGAGGCCGGCACCACCAAGAACGACACCGACTACCTGCACATCATCAATTGGAAGAAGGCCGACGCGGTGTTCAAGGCCGGCAAGGTCGAGCAGATTAACGGCATCGCTGTCATCCGCATGCAGACTGCCATCGACGAGGGACTGCTGTATTTCACGCCCGAGCCAAAGAGCCCTCATGGGGCCGACGTTACGCCGGGCGGCGAATTCGTGGTGGTGGGCGGCAAGCTTGACCCGCACGTCACGATCTACTCAGTCAGCAAGATGCTGGCAGCCATCGAAGCCGGTGGATTGCAGAAAGACACCTATGGCGTGCCAGTGATCCCGCTTGACAAGGCGATGGAGGCACAGGTCGAGCTTGGCCTTGGCCCACTGCACACGGTCTATGACGACCGGGGCTACGCGTACACGTCGCTATTCCTCGATTCGGCCGTGGCGCGTTGGACGTTGGGCGGCCCCTATGCCGACAAGCACCCCGAGAAGGCCTGGACACTGGTGCAGAAGTTGCCAGTGCAATACAACATCGGCCACATTGCCGCCGTTGAGGGCGACACTGCCACGCCGGGCGGCCAGTTTGTGGTGGCGCTCAACAAGTGGAGCATCGACCGCTTCGCCAACGTCGGGCCGCTGCTGCCGCAGAACTTCCAGCTCGTGGATATCGCGAAGGGCGGTGAGCAGATGAAGGTGCTGTACGACATGCCGATTGGCATGGCCGAGCCACACTACGCGCAGATCATCAAGGCGGACCGTCTCAAGCCTTACGAGGTCTACCCAGAGGTCGGCTGGGACGCCGAGCAAATGAAGGTGGACCCCAACGCCATCACCAAGGCCGACCAGGCCAAGGTCGTCCGCGAAGGCAACCAGGTCGAGGTGTGGATGACGGTCGTCCGCTCGCACTTCGTGCCGGAGCAGGTTAAGGTCAAACAGGGCGATCACGTGATCTGGCACCTGACGAACATCGAGCGCACACGCGACGCTACACATGGCTTCGCCCTGTCGGGCTACAACATCAATCTCAGCCTGGAACCAGGCAAGACCGAGACGATCGAGTTCGACGCCGTGCTGCCCGGCACCTTCACCTACTACTGCACCGAGTTCTGCTCGGCCCTTCACCTGGAGATGCTGGGCTACTTCCTGGTGGAGCCGTAGCCATGACGTTGCAGGTTCGAAGGTTCACAGGCTGGAACGTTCGAACCTTCGAACCTGTAACCTTTGCGTGAGATGGGGACTGCAAGCATGAAGATACCAATCCCACACCTGGACTCGGATGTGAAAGTGCTTCTGCCCGACGGCAGCGAGCACAAGCTCATCGACTACCTGCTGCCAAGTGCGCTGCTGATGCTTGCAGCGCTGCTGCTCATGATCTCGATGTTCCTGCCGTACTGGCGGCTGAGGCTGTACGCACCTCAGTATCCGAAGGGATTGGCAGTGAATGTGTATGTGAATCACCTGGAAGGCGATATGCGCGAAATCGACGGACTGAACCATTACCTGGGTATGCCCCCGCTGGACGAAGGCGGCCGGTTGGAACGCTCCATCTCCATCATCGCGATCGTGGTGTTGGGTCTGCTGCTTATCGCAGCGGTGTTTATCCACAATCGCTGGGCAGCGCTGTTCGCGCTCCCGGCGGTCGCGTTCCCGGTGATCTTCGTCGCTGACCTGTGGCTGATCCTGTATCAGTACGGACACAGCATCGACCCGCAGTCGGCGCTGGGCGGTGCCATTGAGGCGTTCACGCCCCCGCTCATGGGTCTCGGCAAGATTGGGCAGTTTGCCACTTTCTCCTCATTCCAACCTGGCTTTTACCTGGCCATCGCCGCCGTGATGGTGATGCTCATTGGTCTGTGGTTTCATCGCGCCGCCTATAAGCCGCTGGTAGACGCCCGCAAACGCGCGCGCAACAGTGCGCGCACTGCGGTCGCCCAGGAGGTAGTGCAATAAACGTGGTTGTCATCCTCCACGCTCTCGCGCACGCACTCGCGCTGGCCTTGGCCTTGTTCACCCCTGCGCCGGCGCTGGGCAGTGATGCCTACACAGGGCCGCGTGCGGCGGCTGGGAATCGGCTGGTGGTCTCGCCGGCCGGCCCATATACGTCGATTCATGCGGCGCTGGCCAACGCACGCGACGGCGACACTATCGAGGTACGGGGTGGCAGCTACCGAGGGCCGCTGGTGATTGACAAGGTGGTGACGCTGCACGGCGTCGGATGGCCGGTCATCGATAACGGTGGTCAAGGCACTGTCGTCACGCTGGCAAGCCCTGGCGCGACGCTACGGGGCTTTGAGGTGCGCGGAAGTGGAGTGGAACCGGATCAGGATCATGCCGGCATCACACTGACAGCGCCCCGCGTCGTAGCCGAAGGTAACCGGTTGCGCGATGTGCTGTTCGGCATCTACGTTGCCAACGCGCCCAACGCCGTGGTGCGCGGCAACGACATCACCAGTAAGCCAGAGTACGAACAGGGGCGTAAGGGCGATGGCATCCGGCTATGGTACAGCCCCAACGCGCTGGTTGAAGGCAACACCGTACACGAAACGCGCGACGTGGTGATCTGGTACTCCGAGGGTGTGGTGCTGCGGCAGAATAGCATCGAGCGTGGCCGCTACGGCGTGCACCTGATGTACTGCAATCGGGCGCGCATCGAGCGCAACCGGCTGCTCGACAACTCGGTGGGCATCTTTACCATGTACTCCGACGACACCATTGTGCGCGAGAACCTGATTCGCGGGCAGCGCGGGCCAAGCGGTTATGCCCTGGGGTTCAAGGATAGCGTGAATGTGGATGTGCATGATAACGTGCTGGTCGATAACCGCGCCGGTGTGTTCCTCGACAACACGCCGTTCGGCCAGGGATATGCCCGCTTCGAGAGAAACGCACTGGCATTCAACGACGTGGGCGTGATTCTGCTCACCAACGCGCGCGGCAACACCTTCGCGCGCAACACCTTCTGGGAGAACGTCGAACAGGTATCCATCCAGGGTCAGGGCGGCGCTGCCGCCAGCGTGAACACCTGGCAGGGCAACTACTGGAGTGACTACACAGGTTTTGACGCCGACAACGATGGCCATGGTGAGGTGCCCTACCATTCCGAGCGATTGTTCGAGAATATGACGGATCGCGTGCCCAGTCTGCGCGCGCTGATCTATAGCCCTGCGGCGCAGGCGGTGGAGTTCGCCGCTGCCACATTCCCAGTGATGCGCCCGCAACCCAAAATGACCGACGCGGCACCGAGCACACACCCCATGCTGTTGCCGGACTTCGCCGCACCACAGCAGAGAAACAACGCCGGGATGG
Organism: Chloroflexota bacterium; assembly: GCA_023488685.1. Taxonomy (GTDB): domain Bacteria; phylum Chloroflexota; class Anaerolineae; order J036; family Brachytrichaceae; genus CAIXPS01. The sequence continues at coordinate 52,732 of JAMDDR010000560.1, forward strand.
CAGCAGTCGCCGCAGCGCTGCTGGCTGGCAGTGGGCTGTGCGCCACGCTCGCCGTTATCGGGGAAGGCAGGCTTACGAACAGGCAGAATGACGCACCCGGCCGTGCCGTCGTCGGGCAGGGCGTGATGCTTCAAGTGGAGCAACTGACGAAGCAGTATGGAAAGACGGAAGTCTTGCGGCGCGTCTCATTCGAGGCAGCGCGCGGCGAGGCGCTGGCGCTATGGGGGCCCAACGGTGCGGGTAAGACGCCCACCGAGTTGTCGAGCAGCCGGTTGCGCTCGATGCGCGCCCGATTGCAGTACATCAGGTGCACGCCGTAGCGGCCACGCTGATTAAGGCGATCCTGGGTCTGGTTGATTACCGTGGCCGGATACAGGTCGGCGGTCACGACGCCCGCCGTGACGGAAAACGCGCGCGGCGCAATATCGGCTATGTTCCACAGGAGGTCATCTTCTACGACTGGAGCGTGCAGGCCACCATGGCGTTCTACGCAACGCTGCGCAGGGCCGACGCCGGCCAGATCACTGCATTACTGGCGCAGATGGGTCTCGACGCGCACGCCCATAAGCCGGTCCCGGCGCTATCGGGCGGGCTCAGACAACGATTAGCGCTGGCCGTTGCGCTACTCGGGAATCCTCCGGTTCTGCTGTTGGACGAACCAATGGCCAACCTGGACGCACAGGTACGCACCGAGTACCGCACGCTGTTGGCAGAACTGCACCGGCAAGGTAAGACGCTCCTCTTCGCCACGCACCGCCTGGAGGAAGTGGAAGCGCTGGCCGACCGTGTGCTGATGCTGGAACAGGGTGAGTTGAGGGCCGTTCTCACCCCCGCGGCGCTACGGGCGACGCTCGCTGGCGATGTGGATATGACGCTGCGGGTGCCGGCAGCCCAGCGTTCGGCAGCGCTGGCGTGTTTGAATGAGGCTGGCGTGTCTGCCCATCTGAACGGCAGGGGCACTGTCGTCGCGCGGGTTGGCGCGGACCGCAAAGTGCATCTGTTGCGCACGCTGTCGGGGAGCGGCGTAGAAGTGATCGATTTCGAGTTGGAATTGGCGCGGCGCGATCCGCAGGCGTGAGTTCCGCTGTGCGCAAGCCACGCAAATTGACGCAATGGGGTGTGTTCACGATGGATCTGACATTCGTCTGGGTGATTGCCTGGCGTGAGTTACGCGAGGCGTTGCGGCACAAGTGGTTATGGTTCTTTGCGACCGGCTTCGCCGTGCTAGCACTGGCGCTGTCCCAGGCTGGGCTTGCCACGGCAGGATATGCAGGGTTGGGTGGTTTCGGGCGCACCGCCGCCAGTCTCATCAATGTCATCCTGCTGTTTGCCCCTCTCATTGGTCTGAGTGTCGGCGCTGGAACTCTGGCGGGTGATCGCGAGCGCGGCACGCTGACGTATCTGATGGCCCAACCGGTGAGCCGGGCGGATATCTTCTGGGGCAAAGCATTGGGCGCAGCGGTGGCCGTTGCCAGCGCGCTGGCGTTGGGCTTTGGTCTGGCCGCGCTTGGATTGGCCGCGGCGAGAGCGGGACGAGCAACCGTCTACCTAAGCCTGGTGGTCTACACATTCCTGCTGGCGTTCGCCGCGCTGGCGATGGGATTCGTCATCGGTACGCTCGCGAGGAAAAGCGCAGCGGCCATCGGCGTCGCACTCGTGGTGTGGCTGGTGTTGGTGTTTGCCGGCGACCTGGGCGTCATGGGTGTGACGGTGTCGCTGCGCCCCTCGCCCGATGCACTGTTGGCCATGCTGCTGGTAAACCCGCTCCAGGTGTTCAAACTGGGCGCGGTGTACGGGCTGCGCGCCACACTGGACACGCTTGGGGTGGCGGGACAGTATGCCGTGTTCCGTTTCGGCGCGGCGCTGCCGTGGTTGCTGGCAGGTCTTCTTGCGGGGTGGGCAATCTTATGTTTCGGTTTGGCTTATGCGTTGTTCAACCGAAGAGGTGATCTATGAGCGGTCATTCCTCTCGCCTTTGGGCGACACGCTTTCGAGCGATAGTGACCTGGCTCGTGGTTGCGTTCATCGCTGTTGCATGCGCGCCGGCAGGAAGTGAACCGGTGCCGCCAGACATCGCTTACGGGCATGATATATGCGAACAGTGCGGGATGATGATCGATGACCCACGCTTCGCCGCGGCGATGCTGCTTGAAAACGGCCAGACACTCAAGTTCGATGATGCCGGCGAGATGTTTGCCTATCACGTTGAGCATCCTGACCAGCCGGTGCGCGCCTGGTTTGTGCACGACTACGAGGACCAATCCTGGCTGCGCGGTGAGAACGCGTTTTACGTGGTGAACGAAAAGGTGCACAGCCCCATGGGCACCGGCGTGGCCGCGTTTGTGAGGCGCCCGGCTGCCGAAAAGTTGGCCCAGGACCTGGGCACCAGTGTGCTGACGTTTGAGGAGGCGCGCAAGATGCTGCGCATCGCCAAACATCAGTAGCTCCCGGTAAGTAGTTTCTGGCGCGGCGTAACTGCGAGCTACGCCAGGGATCATACATATATAAAAGGGGAAATCCAGAATGAGAAACCGTTTCGTACTCGCATGCATAGCGTTTGCTGCCGGGACGCTGGTTTTGGCCGCCTGTGGGTCGGGTGGCTCCGCGCCCACTGTTACTCCTGAAGGGCCGAAGGTGTCAACGGAGGCGCAAAAGTTCGTGGTGCTGAAAGGCGATTCAGTGAATGGGAAGGCCAAATACGAGAGCACTTGCACGGCGTGTCACGGGCCTGACGCCAAGGGCGTGGCGGGTCTGGGCAAAGACCTCACCACCAGCGCCTTCATTAAAGGCCTGCACGACGCTGAAGCCATCCTTTTCCTCACCAAGGGGCGCCCCAGCAGCGACCCACTGAACACGACCAAGGTAGATATGCCGCCTCGCGGGGGCAATCCGGCGTTGAAGGATCAGGACCTGGCAGACATCATCGCGTACCTGCGCACCCTGCAGAAGTAGGTGATACTCGCCAGCCCGATGAGGCATCGCACCACCATGGCCTCGCGCCTTGATTCTTGACCCAGGCGCACACTCTGCCGATAGTGCTGTGCCGCACTCGTCAGCCGGCCGAGCGCCTGCCCGGACGTGGCTGCATGGTGAAGGGCAACGTGAGCGCGAACGCCGTCCCTGATGCTTGAAAGAACGAGAGGGCTGACTCGGTCGAGTCGGGCCACACTTCCAGGGTAAAGGGGCATCGGGTTGCGCAAGAAAGCGCAGCCACGTTTGGCAAGAAATGGCACAGAACGCAAGCCCACTACGGCTATTCTCTCGGCGTACCCGCTGGCAACCAAGTCATTTGTGCGATGCAGTGCGACGCGAAAGGAGTTTGGAATGTCTCAGAAGATTCTGCAGATTAACGGTCGTTTAGTGGTCCCCGCCGAGGAGTTCGAGCGCCAGAACGGCGTGGATGGGGCGCAATTCTTTGCGGGCGTGCCCGGCCTGCTGTGGAAGATCTGGATCATCAACCGCGAGCGCGGCGAGGCCGGCGGTCTCTATCTCTTCACCGATGAGCAGAGCTATCAGGCTTACGTGGATGGGCCGATCGTGGCCGAATTGGTCAAGTATCCCCTATGGACGGACGTCAGCGTCAAGGGCTTCGACTACCTGCCGGCCCAGTCCGCGGTGACCCGCGCGCCGGTGGGCGAGGGGCTGGCGCGGTGGAACGGCACGCCCCGCACCTTCAACCGCATGGCCGAGTCCGCCTACCGGGCCGTGCCCGCCATCAAACCGGCGGACGCCGATCGCCGCCTGAAGAAGGAGCCGGACCTGCTGGTCATCGATGTGCGCGACGCCGCCGACATCGCCCAGACCGGTACTGTTCCCGGTGCGGTTAATATTTCGCTGGGGGCGCTGACCTATAAGGCCGATCACGAAGTGCCTGAAGCCTGGCGGGACGCGCGGCTGGCGGATTGCTCCCGGCAGATCATCACGACGTGCATCCTGGGCCCGATGGGTGCCTTGGGCGGCAAGCTGCTCAAGGAGATGGGCTTCACCAGTGTGCAGATCCTGGAAGGCGGCGTGCAGGCGTGGATCGATGCGGGGCTGCCGACACAACCGCTCTCGGGTTGAGGGGGGGTGCCGTACCACCGGGCGCGCCCCATCAGGCGCGCCCGATGGCGTGGCGTTGTGACGCGCAGGCAACGCATTCTTCGACTGACATCGTCTTCCCCTCTTCCCAGGCTTTCAAGAAGACTCCTCGTCCAGTTGGCCATGGCATTCCTCGATCAGCCGATCGTAGAAGGCCGTGTCGGCGGGTGTTAGTTGGTGTGGATAGCGGGTAAAACACGCCGTCGCCACACTCAACAGTTGGCACCCCCACTTCGCCTGGCCCCGGCGCATCGCCACATCCGCCAGGCCCGCCAGGCAGCGGGCCTGCATGAATTCCCGCCCGGCCGAGTGGCACAACGCGAGGCTCCGATGCAGGCACTGCGCCGCAGGTTCAACGTCGTCCAACGCCAGCCAGATGAGGCTCAGGTGGTGTAAAACGATCGATAGACCCGCGGCACTCTCCAACTCTTCAAAAAGCTGATGGCTGTCTTGACCGTGCCGGAGCGCTGTCCGGTAGTCGCCCCGATGCCAGCCGTTTTCAGCCAGGCCACAGTGGACCCAGGCCAGGTCCTGCTTGCTGCCCGCGGTGACAGTCAAGGCCAGGCTTTCGGTCAGCAAACGCGCCGCTTGATCGTAGTCGCCCGCCAACGAAGCCAGCTCACCCAGGCCATTCAGTGCCTGGGCGGTGCCTTGCGGGTCGTCAACTTCCCGGAGCCGCGTGAGCGCCTCATGTAGTTGCTGCGCCGCCAACTCGAGATCAGCGCCCTCCCTGTTCATCTGAGCCAGGGTAGTCAGCAGACGTCCGCTTTGCCGTCCATCACCCAGGCGGCGAAAGAGGGCCAGGCTCTCCTGAAAATAGTCAATCGCGCGCCTGGAATCGACGGCTGCATCGGTCCAACCGATGTTTTCCAGCGCCATGGCTGCCCCGACCTGGTCGTCCCATGTGCGGAAGAGGGCCAGGCTCTCTTCACACAACGGGCGCGCTGCCCCCATATCGCCCTGCAGTCGTGCCAGTATTCCTGCCCAGAGCAACGCATGGGCGCGCACCGGAGATGGTTCAGGGACCTGCGTCAGCGCAACCAGCAACCAACGCCGTCCCTCCGAATAGTGGCCGCGGTGATACCAGAATCGCCCGAGAGCGCACGCCATCCGTAATCCTTGCTCGGGCTTTCCATGGGAGATGCTCCAACCTAGAGCTGCTCGCAGATTCTCCAGTTCCCGACCCAGACAAGGCAGACTGACCAGGTCAGCTTGTGACTGAATCTCAGACCCAGTTGCCTCAACGAGCGCGCCGTAGTGCGCCAGATGGCACTCGCGCAGTGGTTCTTCTTCGCCGGCTTCCACCAGCCTGTCATGGAGATATTCCCGGACGGGTTCCAACAGTCGATAACGTGCTTCGCCCCCCGACACGTGATCGACCGTCACCAGGGACTTGTTGGCCAGCCGGTTGAGCAGGGCCAACACGGAGTCTCCCGTGAGCAACGCGCCGCCGCCGGGCACGGATGACACGACAGCTTCAGCCGCGGCCAGGTTGCACCCACCCACAAAGACCGAGAGCCGGCGCAACAGCATGCGCTCTACTTCCGGCAGCAGCGCATAGCTCCACTCCATGGCAGCGCGCAGAGTCTGGTGCCGGGGCAGCACAGTGCGGCTTCCACTTACCAACAGGTCGAGATCCTTTTCCAGTCGACCGGCGATCTGCTCCGGCGTCAGCACATTGACCCAGGCCGCAGCCAGTTCAATCCCGAGGGGGATGCCGTCCATACGTTGGCAGATGCGGGACACGGCAGGCGCGTTCTCGTCGGTCAGGTTGAAGGTGTGCAGGGACGCGCGTGCGCGTTCCACAAACAGCCGGATCGCGTCGTAATCTTGCACTGCTGCGCGTGACGGTTGCGCACCTCGCTGCGAAGGTGGAAGGCTCAGGGGGTGGGCGTGATAGTTGATCTCGCCGGGCACCGCCAGGGTTTCCCGGCTGGTCGCCAGAATCTGCACCTGTGGGCATGCTCTCAGGAGCGCATCGGCCAGGCGGGCAGCGGCCTCCACCAGATGCTCGCAATTGTCCAAAATGAGCAGGACCTGGCGAGGGCGCAGGAAGTCGATGAGGATGGAGCAAAGTGGGTTGCCAGTGCATTCGCCTAGACCGAAGACAGAGGCCACCGTGCGGGGCAGCAACTGCGGGTCGGACAGGGGCGCCAGTTCCACCAGCCATACGCCGTGTTCGTAATCCTGCGCCACGTCCGCACCGGCGCGCAGGGCCAAACGGGTCTTGCCGCAGCCGCCTGCGCCGGTGAGGGTGAGCAGTCGAGCCCTGTGATTGAGCAGCAGATCGCGCACTTCCGCCACTTCCTCTGTGCGCCCGATAAACGATGTCAGTTGAGCTGGCAAGTTGTGGCGGGCAGGTGGGCGGGTGACCGCAGCGGGTCGCGAGACAGCGGGCGATACCGGGGTGTCGTCGGGAGTGGCCGGGCGCTCCGTGCTAAGGGCCAGCAGACGTTCGACGACCTCTGGCTCATGTTGCAGGTGCAGCGCGGGCACGAAGAGCGCCAGCAGGTTGGTGCGATCGAGCGGACGTTCATCGTTCTCAATCCGGCTGATGTGAGATTCGCTGTAACCGACCGCGATGGAGAGTTCGCGCTGGGAGAGGCGGGCGCGGCGACGCAGGAACTTCAACAGCTCCCCCAGGGTGGCAAACCTCATGAGCGAAACGCGGGAGACGGTCACGCCACACCTCCATCCACAGGATCAGCGCGCCCAAGTGGTGGCATTATAGATCAGACGGACACGGCAATGACGGTAGCAGCGAGCCCTTTTTGACAAGAAATGGCATGAAATGCAAGCCCGGCGCCGTTATCCTATCCACACATCGGTTGGAGTGATTCAGATCCGGGACGTTCGCGACATTCAAAAGGAGTCAGACATGCTACTCGCTGAGAATAAACTCATCCTACGCCGCTTCTTCGAGGAGCTTTTCAACCAGGGCAACCTGGCGGTCGCCAACGAGATTGTCGCCGCGGATTATGACAACCACAACCCTGTGCCAGGGGAGACGCCCGGCCGGGAAGGCCTCATACAGTTCGTCGCCTACTTGCGCCGCACGTTTCCCGACCTGCGCATCACGGTGGAAGACCAGGTGGCCGAAGGCGACAAAGTCGTCACCCGCTTCACGATCGGCGGCACGCAGCAGGGCGAGTTTGCCGACATCCCACCCACCGGGCGGTGGGTCACCGTCACGGTACTGAACATCCATCGCGTGACCAACGGTCAAGTGAAAGAAGGCTGGCTGAATTGGGATGCGCTGGGCATGCTGCAACAACTTGGCGCAATCCCGGCTCCACAGTAAAGGGGAGGAGCCGCGTGCTCGATGGACAACCAGCCAGGCAGCGCGCGGGGATTAAAAACCCAATGGCCAAACGCAGCCTGCCCTCTCACCACACGCTGGCCGAGGATGCGCGGCTGCTTAGTTACGGAGGTTCAAGATGATCGTAGTCCGAGATGTTTTCCAAGCAAAGTACGGCAAAGGCGACGAGTT
>JAMDDR010000353.1 GCA_023488685.1 Chloroflexota bacterium
CCATGGCAACACAAATTGCACCGTGCGGGTGCTGCTTGAGCCATGCCCGAATGCGTTTGATTTCGGCGTAATCCTCTGGACCGAAGCGGTCCAGGTACATGCGCTCGAAGCGCCGGCGCGTTTCCTCCTGGCGCAATTTGTGTTGCCATGGTTCGGTGAAGAACAGGTTCACCTGGTCGTGCAGCCCGTGCGCCTTGAGCGCAGCCCACTCGTCACGGTCGAACCACACACCATTGCAATTCTCGCAGCGGTCCAGTTGGAAGTCGATATCAGGCCAGATCTTGTAGCTATGCAGGATGTGCCCGCATTCCGGGCAGATCAACGCGCGTTTGACGTCCGATTTAGGCATGGGCGTGTGGATGTCGCTCTCATCCACGGGTTGGTGAGATTGTGTTTTTACCCACGAGACGTATTCGTCGGCCGAAATCCACAAGCCGCTGCAGTTGTGGCACTGATATGCCGGCAGGCCATCCTCCAGGAATTGCTGGCTGAGTTCGGCTGTTTTACACACGGGGCACTTTCTCATGAGTGCCCATCATAACTGGATCGATATGTACGGGCAATGCCGCTGTCCTGGCCCAATTCGTCCTGTTCTGCCCCGCGCCCACACCCTTCAGATAGAGCCATTCTTGTTTGATACACTCTGTAAAACAAGCGCCCATTTGTGAGGCGATTCGCCCGCTGTAACGAGCCGCGACGATGGTGCGCTCGGGCGCTATTCCTTCCACCGGCCTGATGACGATATCGTCAGATGGGTCGTTCAAAGCGACACATTCGGGAATCAGCGCCACACCGATGTTCGCCCTGACAAACTCCAGGACGGTCGCCAGTTGAAAGGTGTGATACATGACAGGCGGGTTGATGTGATGGACGTAGCAAAAGGACTTGATCTGTTGGCTTAAACAGTGCTGATCGTGTAGCGTCACAAATGGGTAATGGCCCAGTGACTCACTTTTTATCGCAGCCATGTCTGCGCATGGATGGTTTGCGTTGACTGCCAGGAGCAGCTTCTCCGTAAATATCTCTTCGGCGACGATGTGCTTGTTCGCCAGCGGAATGCTCATGTAACAAATATCGAGTTCGGCATTCACCAGCCGTTCCTGCAGACTTTCGGTCACATCTTCACAGATGGATATTTCTGCGTCAGGGTAGCGTGCGGAGAAGCGCTGATACGATCCTTTTAAAATAAAGGGTGTCAGTGTTGGGATGATGCCAACAGATAGCTTCCCGCGTCCCAGGTCCAGGCCGTTCTTCACAGAGTGTCTGGCTTGCTGAACCTCCGCAAGAATGGCTTTGGCTCTCGGCAGAAAAGTCCTGCCTGCCTCTGTGAGTGCAATCGTCCGTCCCATGCGGTCGAAGAGTTGTTGCCCAAACTCCTGTTCCAGTTTGGAGATCTGCTGGCTCAGCGAAGGTTGGGCGACGTGACATCTTTCCGCCGCTTTGCTGAACCCCCCGGTTTCGACAACTGCTACGAAATATTCAATCTGACGAAGTTCCATCGTTCATCCACCCATTGTTTATGTGCTGTCGCTTTGTATGCGTCGCTTTACGCGCGGTCGCTTTACGCGCGGTCGCCTTGATATAGGAAATACCTATGGCCGTATAGACTTTCAATAATTTACAACTATAACATGGCGCTGTAGGATGGGCTCGTCAATGAACGCGCCTCACACCCAATCAACGTGGTCGTTGCGCGATAGCGTTGCGCGATAGCGTTGCGCGATAGCAGCGCACGATAGCGGCGTGAGAGCGCTTCAGTCAATCACACCTGTTTCGGCAATAGCAATTGGAGGGTAATAATGGCAAGAGTAGCACGAGAAATGGTCGAGAAGGCGGGCATCAATGTGGATGAGTTGGTGGAACTGTTGATCAAAAATGCCTCTGCTGAGCTGACGACGTATTACTACTATACGATCTTGCGGGTGAACCTGATCGGTCTGGAAGGGGAAGGACTGAAGGAAATCACTGAATCCGCCCGTATCGAAGACCGCAATCACTTTGAAGCACTGGTGCCCCGCATCTACGAATTGGGTGGCAAGCTGCCGGGCAACATGAATGAATTCCATGACGTTTCTGCCTGCCCACCCGCCAGCCTGCCAGCCGATCCTACTGACATCAAGGCCATGTTGGAGGTGCTGGTCGAGGCGGAGCGCTGCGCGGTGCGTGGTTACTCGTACATCTGCAGTCTCACCGCCGGCAAAGACCATCGCACCTATGCCCTGTCACTCGCCATTCTCAATGAAGAGATCGAGCACGAGTCGTGGTTCTCCGAGTTCCTGGGTGAAGGCCCTTCAGGTCACTTCAATCGGCGTGGATCGCCATCGCCATTCGTTGACAAGTTCATGAACTAGCCTGGTCAGCTTCACATACTTCTGAAAATGACGTTACGCACACTGACATTGAGTGAACTGGCCCAGTACAACGGCAAAAATGGCGCCCCTGCCTTTGTGGCCTACAAAGGCAGGGTCTACGATGTGAGTAGCAGCTATCATTGGAGAGGGGGCCGGCATTGGGCATCGCACCAGGCCGGCACGGACTTGACCCTGGAAATGGCTGATGCCCCACACAGCGCAGAGATGTTGGAGCGATTCCCTGCCGTTGGTGTGCTCATTGAAGAAGAGGTTTCGCCTACTGCTTGGTTAACCGGCGGTATCGACTGATAGCAGATCATCGGCAATCATTGAATGTCTGGATCTCATCAAGTGGCGTGCCGTTAATAGCATCGGTCGGGCGTGCACGCCACTTCAGACAACTGGCCCACACAGCCGTCGGTGCACGTCCATACGCCACCGGCCGGCTGGTTGGCCACATCGATATACTGCCACTCGCACGCTTTGGGGCAAAAGACCAGTTCCCAGAAGTGGGTGGCCGAGCTACCCGACTCGCCCACACTGCGCTCCTCGGGATCGTTGGATGGGCCGGGTTTGGGTGGCATGTATGCCGCGCCCGTGGAGATGACCTGCACCTGCAGCGTGCCCAGCATGCGCTCGTAGATGGCGCGCGCCGTCGCCCATTGCGACGACTCGGCGTACAGGCCCATCAACATCAGCGCGCCACGCGGCATGCCTTCCACATAGGGCATGGGGGTCACCATCGCCAGATAGCTCTCCCACATGCGGCGGTGGTCTTCGGGCCAGTTGCCCGACCACACCCTGCTGTTGGGGAAACCCGGCACCGGCTGGCGCAGAAACTCTGTGAAGCCAGCGTGCTGCTGGCGCCGTGTGGCCGCCAGACCGTTCAGGTACTGGTCCACGTCGCCGGTGTCCATCACCGTACCTATCGGCGTCCAGGCCGAGGGCGCGATCACGATTTTCATGTCGCCGCGCGGCGACGAAAACATGGCGGCCAGGAAGCCGTCAGGGTCATTGGGGATCAGATCCACCCGCCAACTGCGCGGATAGCTGATGCCCCAGATGCGCGTGCCGCCCGCGGTGTGACCGCAACACAGGAACTGGCTGAGCGCCA
>JAMDDR010000233.1 GCA_023488685.1 Chloroflexota bacterium
TCTCGATCACTGGTCCTGCGCCCGCCGGCCCTTCGCCCTCGCCAAAGTGAAGCCGGATGCCCATGGGGATCAGAGGCAGCAGGATGTCGGCGAACAGGATGGCGGCGTCCACGCCGAGTGCGCCGCCACCTGGCAGGCCAGGTAGTCAGCCACCACCTGCGCGAGCTTGCCCATCAGCGCGTGCCATGTGTCCGGGTCGTGATACATCAAGTGTTTCGTCTTCACGTAGTTGCGCGACGTGCCGCCCTCGATCACATAGCTGGCCAGGGTAAACGGCGCGCCGGCAAAGCCAATCAGCGGCACGCGACCCGCCAGTTCGTCCCGCACCAGCCGTATGGTCGTCATCACTGGGGCGAGTGATTCCGCCGGGGCCACGTCGTCACGTAAGGCGGCAACATCGCCGGGCAGGCGCACCGGGTTCTCGATCACTGGTCCTGCGCCCGCCGGCCCTTCGCCCTCGCCAAAGTGAAGCCGGATGCCCATGGGGATCAGAGGCAGCAGGATGTCGGCGAACAGGATGGCGGCGTCCACGCCGAGTGCTTTCACGGGTTGCAGCGTCACTTCGGCGGCCAGCTCGGGTTGCCGGCAGATTTCGAGCAGTGAATGCCGTGCGCGAATGGCGCGATATTCCGGCATGTAGCGCCCAGCCTGGCGCATGAACCAGACTGGCGTGGCGTCGGCCGGCTGCCGCCGGCACGCGAGCAGAAACCGTTGAGCGGGTTGCAGACTCTCAGACTCCCGGAGACTCCGAGTCTCCGGGAGTCTGAGAGTCTGATCCCATCTGTTGTCCATTATTCCCATAACCCGAGCGTCTCCTCTGCCGGGTGGTGGATGGCCGTGTGCAATGGCAGTTCAGCTTTTTGACAGTTGGGCTGGCGCACTCAGCCCCGATGACTATCGCACGTACGTGCTGCCCCACTCATCGACCGTGCTGTGCGACCCGCGCCTGGGCGGCGTGCCTGTCATTCACTTCGCGACAGGCACGGCCGCGTTTCTGCCACTCATGAAGGCTGCCGGGGGAACGGTCATCGGCGTCGACTGGCGCGCACCGCTGGGTTGGGCATGGCAGATGCTGGGGAAGGACGTCGCCATCCAGGGCAACCTGGACCCAGTGGCGTTGATGGCGCCGCGCCACGAACTTCAAAAACGCGTGCGCGCTATTCTGCAGGAGGCCGGCGGGCGGCCCGGACACATCTTCAACCTGGGGCACGGCATCCTGCCGGAGACACCAGTTGACAACGTCAAAGCCGTGGTCGATATGGTGCACGAGCTATCAGCAGGAATGAGCGGTAAACACCCAGGGTGAAGGCAAGCACGCGGCCAAGTGATGACATCTGTGCAGCGGGGTTTTGATTTGACGTGAACATGATTGGCGTTTTGGTAATGGCTTACGGCGGGCCGAAGACACTGGACGATGTAGAGCCGTATTTGATGGATATCCGCGGCGGGCGCCCAACGCCACCGGCAACGATCGCGGAAGTTCGCGATCGCTACAGGGCCATTGGCGGCGGGTCGCCCATCCTGGAGCGCACGCTGGCCCAGACCACGGCACTCCAGGCAGCCCTGGACCCGGAAGGCAAACGATTCCGCGTGTTCGTTGGCATGCGCCACTGGCATCCGTTCATCAAGGATGCGCTATCAGAGATGACTGGCGCGGGGATTGAGCGCGCCATAGGCCTGGTCATGGCGCCACACTACTCGCTCATGAGCGTGGACGCCTATTACAAGAAGGTCGAGGCGGCGCAGACGACACGTTCACCCATTACGATACGCAGGATCGAACAGTGGCATCTGTTGGCGGGTTACCTGGATGCTCTGGCGGACCGTGTGCGCAGCGCGCTGACGCGCTTCCCACCCGAAGTGCGTGATCATGTGCCCATCATCTTCAGCGCCCACAGCCTGCCCGAACGCATCCTCGCGTGGGGTGATCCCTATCGCGATCAACTGCAAGCCACGGTCGCGGCGCTGATGCAGCGGCTTGGGCCATTCCCGTATCATTTTGCATTTCAGTCCGCGGCGATGACCCCTGAGCCCTGGCTCGGCCCGGATATCGCGCAAGTGGTTGGCACATTGGCGGCGCAAGGGTATCAACACACCCTGGTCGCGCCGATCGGCTTTGTATGTGAGCACATCGAAATCCTGTACGACATCGACATCGCGCTTAGACAAAAGGCGCTTGCGCTTGGCATGCACCTGGAGCGTATAGAGATGTTGAACACAGCCCCGCCGATGATCGCCGGGCTGGCGGATCTGGTGCGTGCTGAAGCAATGGCGGCGGGATGGATATGACTGATGAGCGCCAACAACGTGTGGCCGTCATCGGTGGCGGCATCACAGGCCTGTCGGCCGCACGACACCTGGTACAGCATGCGCCGCATACGCAGGTGCTATTGATCGAGAGCACAGACCGGCTGGGCGGCAAGATCATCACCGAGCGCGTGGATGATTTCGTCATCGAAGGTGGACCCGATTCCTTCCTATCGCGCAAGCCGCGCGGGGTTGGGCTGGCCAGTGAACTCGGCCTGCGCAACCATCTACACGGCACAAACGAAAGCGCGCGACGGACCTATGTGTCACGGCATGGCCGTTTGTATCGGCTGCCCGAAGGGCTGTCAGGCCTGATCCCATCCCGGCTTGCGCCACTGGTCAGCAGCGACCTGCTATCTCCGCTCGGCAAGTTGCGCATGGGGTTGGACTACTTCATCCCACCCCGCCGGGTGGACGAGGAAGAGTCGCTGGGAGCATTCATGCGGCGCCGGTTCGGAGCCGAAGCCTATGAGTGCCTGATTGAGCCATTGTTGAGTGGCATCTACGGCGGCGATGGCGACCAACTGAGCCTGGATGCCACCTTCCCTAACTTACGCCAGGCCGAACGGGAGCACGGGGGGTTGATCAAACATATGCTGGCGGTAAAGCAGGCATCTGCGCAGCCTACGCAACCCCGCGAGGCTACGCAATGGCCTCCCTTTGTCACGCTTCACGACGGCATGGGGGAGCTGATTGGTGCGCTTGAGGCCGAGTTGAACGAGGTTGACATACGGCGATGCACGCGCGTGACTCGCATCGCACACGAACCAGGCCATCCTGGCTACCGGCTCGTGCTCGACCGGGGCGAAACGCTGGCGGTCAACGCCATGATCCTGGCGACGCCTGCCTTCATTACCGCTGATCTCGTGTCGGATATCGCACCCGAAGCAGCGCAAGCGCTGCGCCAGATCCCCTACGCCAGCGTAGCGACCCTTTCACTTGCCTACCCGCTCTCGCAAGTGCCTCACCCATTGGATGGCTATGGCTACATCGTTCCACGCAGCGAGGCCGGGCCCGTGCTGGCCTGCACCTGGACTTCAACCAAGTACGATCATCGCGCGCCACAGGGAATGGCACTGCTGCGTGCATTCGTGGGTCGCGCGGGCAGTGACGGAGTCGTCGACCGATCAGACGAGGATCTGTTGCAAGTAGCGCGCCAGGAGTTGGGCACGGTGCTCGGCATCACAGCGCCACCTCACCTGTATCGCGTCTTCCGCTGGGCCAAGGGGATGCCACAGTACACGCTGGGACACCTCGGCCGCCTGGAAGCCATCGAGCACAGCATACGCGCACACCCCGGTCTCTTCGTGGCTGGCAGCGCCTATCGCGGCGTCGGCATCCCCGACTGCATTACCTCGGGTGAGTCGGCGGCGGTACAGGCAATCGACCATCTCGCCACCCTGGCGATAGCAGAGGTGATCACCACATGAACACGCACCATTCAGAGCAACTTTTCGCAGAGGCGCAAGAGCTGTTTCCAGGCGGCGTCAATTCGCCTGTGCGCGCATTCCGCGCTGTCGGCGGCACGCCCCGCTTCATCGAGCGGGGCGCAGGGGCCTACCTGTACGACGTGGACGGCAACCGTTACATCGATTACGTGCTGTCGTGGGGGCCGCTCATCCTCGGCCATGCCCACCCGCGCGTCGTGGCCGCATTAGTCGAGGCTGCCTCGCGCGGCACCAGCTATGGCGCCCCCAACGTGCACGAAATCCGGCTGGCAAAACTGATTCAACAGGCGATGCCAGGCATCGAGATGATGCGCTTCGTCAACTCTGGCACCGAGGCGACCATGAGCGCGCTGCGGCTGGCGCGCGCGTTCACCGGGCGCGACAAGATCGTCAAATTCGAAGGGTGCTATCACGGTCACGCCGACATGTTGCTCGTCAAAGCAGGATCCGGTGTGGCCACACTCGGCCTGCCCGATTCGCCCGGCGTCCCCGCATCAACGGTTGCGAACACAATGATCGCGCCTTATAACGACCTGGAGGCCGTGGCGCGCTGCTTCGCGCAGTTCCCCCGCGATATCGCGGCCGTCATCGTGGAGCCAGTCGCCGGCAACATGGGGGTTGTCCCCCCCACCGGCGGTTTCCTGGGTGGGCTGCGTGAGATCACCCAGGCACACGGCGCACTGCTCATCTTTGACGAAGTGATGACCGGCTTTCGAGTGCATCCGGGTGGTGCGCAGACGTTGTATGGAATCACGCCCGACCTGACCACATTGGGCAAGGTAATTGGCGGCGGGCTACCCGTCGGGGCCTATGGTGGCAGGCGCGACATCATGCAAATGGTCGCACCCGCCGGACCAATGTACCAGGCGGGCACGCTCTCCGGCAACCCGCTGGCAATGGTGGGGGGAACCGAGACACTCGCCGAGTTGCAGAAACCTGGCGTATGGGATGCGATCCACGCGCGCACCACCCGGCTGGGCCAGGGGATCATGGCAGCAGCCCAGCGCACTGGCATTCATGTGACCGTGCAGCAGGTGGGCAGCATGTCGACGATTTTCTTTAGCGCGATCCCCATCACCGATTGGAGCACGGCCAGGCAATCGGACACACAACGCTATGCGGCATTCTTCCAGGCTATGCTGGCAGAGGGTGTGTACCTGGCGCCGTCGCAGTTCGAGGCCGGTTTTCTATCGTCGGCACACAGCGACGAAGACATCGAACGAACACTGGCATGCGCTGAGCACGCATTTAGGCGCATCACACGACGTGCATGAGCATCACCCTACGGTAGATATTCGCTCACCTGGCCCGTCTCATCCTGATATTCAATCACCGGCCGGCAGGTGGCCAGATCCACCGTGAGCACACATTGTTGAGTGTCTTTGCGCCAACACAGCCTCAGGTGCTGGTCATCAGAATCCAAAACGGTGAAGTCTCCGTTGAACGCCGTGCAACGATTGCGAAATCGAATCAACTTGACCAGTCTCCGAACCACGGGCGTGCGCAATGCCTGCTCCACTTCTGCAACGCTGTAGTTGTGCCGATTGATGGCTCGTCCTTCCCGAGTTCGATCCACTGCGCGCTGATCATTCCTGCCGGCCAGTGCGCCGACGTAGTAGACCTGCGGCACACCCGGCGCAAAAAACTGGATGGCCCTGGACGCCAGATAGGCATCGTCATCGCCGTTCAAGGCAGAGTAATAGGTGCAATTGATCTGGTGAGCGTCGAAATCACACGGCGCACCGTGCGGCGACAGGATTCGGTTGAGGTTCGCGCCGCGCTGGAGACAGGTATCGACCATCTTCTTCGCTTCGTCCACGGTCAACACGCCATCCAGGTCCGGCTGTACGGGTATGCCGTCGTGACAGTCCAACGTGGTGAATTGGTTGCGGGGACAGATCCTGAGATAGTCGCGCAGCTTGCGGCTGGATTTGTCGAGCAACGTGTGCAGGATCAACCCAGGCAGGACGAAATCATAGACCCAGTACCCGTGCGCAGCCAGTTTGAACTGCACCGTGTAATGGTCATGAACTTCGGGCAGCACTTCCAGGCCAAACGAGTGAGCCACCCCGGTGATCCAATCGATGAACTCATAGATCTCCGGCTCAACCATGAAGCAACGGGTGCCCGGCTTCTTGACGACGTACCCGATGGCGTCCATCCGCACGATCTTTATCTTTTGCTGGCTGAAAAAGGCCAGGTATTCGACAAGCAGGTTCCTCGTCGCTTCCGAGCACACATCCAGGTCGATTTGTTCCGACCAATCCTTTGTGCCAAAGGAGGTCCATATCCGTTCCACCTGACCGGTTTCCTGGATCGTAACGGTGGAAAACGGGTTGTCCGGCTTGCGCAGAAATATCCGAGCGACGTCCGCCTGGGGCGGATTTCCATCCGGCCATATCTTGTCCAGTGTGATAAACAGATCAGCACATTCCGACGCTCTGCCTCGCCTGACGAAATCCTGGAAGTAAGCCGACTGTCGTGAGATGTGGTTGACCATCAGATCAACCTGGACATCGAAGCGCTCGCCGATGCGACGAATATCCTCCCACGTACCAAAGCGCGGATCGATCTCTTTATAATTCAACGGCGCGAACCCTCGATCTCCTGAAGACGGAAAGGGCGGCAGAATATGAAGGCCTCCCTCGTAAACATCCGCAAAGTATCGGAGCAAAAGCTCGTTAAGTGCTCTAAGATTCCCCCCTAATGAGTCGGGATACGTGATGAGTTGAACCTGATTCTTGACGGGCAAGATGTTTTACCTCTGCTATTGATATGAAACGACTACGACAGCGTGCCACCGTTTCAGCCCTTGATGCCGGACGCAGCCACACTCTGTATGAATGACTTCTGGAACAGCGCAAAAACGATCAATATCGGGATCGATACCATCGATGAAAATGCCAGGAGCTGGCCCGGAATCTGCGGCGTCTGGCCGATGAAAAACCCCATCCCCACCATGAGTGGGAAATACTCGGGATCGTGTATCGTCATGAGCGGCCAGAGATAAGAACCCCATCCCCCCAGAAAATTGAGAATGGTCACCGTCGCAACCACTGGACGCGACAGGGGCATGATGATGCGCCAGTAAATGGCTGGATAGCCGGCGCCATCGATGATCGCTGCTTCATCGAAATCCTTCGGCAAGCCCACGAAAAACTGGTAAAAGAGAAAGACGTATAAGGGTGTGACGAGAAATGGCACGATCTGAACCTGGTAGCTGTCCAGCCAGCCAAACCAGTTGACCAACAACAAAAGCGGGATGGCGATGGCCTGGAAAGGAACGATGATCAACGCCACAATCACCGTCAGCACCAGGTTGCGACCTTTCCAGCGTAGTCGCGCCAGCGCGTACGCCAGCATGCTGTCAAACAACAGGTTGAAACAGACCGTCAAACCGACGATCAGCATCGAGTTGAGGAAGTAACGCGGAAACAACGGCAGACGCTCAAACACCTTGGCGTAATTGTCGAGACCAAGTTCCCCATAGGGCACGAATGATTTAAGTGAACTGAAGTCCCGCAGGAGTTGCAAGTTGTCTGCTTTAAAAGAGCTCACCAGCATGAACACGATCGGAAAGGCAAAGAAGAAGACCAGTGCAACGAGCACGCCGTAAGTGACGGTGTTCTTCAGCGCCTTCCTGATCTGATAGGTTGCAGCGTGTATGGGCTTTATTGCAGTGGTCATTCCAGCACCGCCTTTTCTTCACGCACGATCCTGCGCTGCAGCATTGACAGAACCAGCACGATCACGAAGTACACCACCGAGAGCGCAGAAGCGTATCCAATCTGCATCTGTTTGAATCCGTAATTGACGATGGTGAAGACCATCGTGGCGGTGGAATCGAGGGGACCGCCTCCTGTCATGATATTGACCTGGTCGTATAACCCGAAGGCAAAAATCGTCGTCGTCACAACCACAAAGATGGTGGTATTCCGCAGCAACGGCAACGTCACGAAAAAGAACTGCTGCCACTTGTTCGCGCCATCGATTGCCGACGCCTCATACATCTCGGTCGGTATCTCCTGCAATCCGGCCAAAAAGATGATCATCTGGAAGCCGACCCCTTGCCAGATGGAGAGCAACATGATGGCGGGCATTGCAAATCGCGTATCACCAAGCCAGTAGTACGGGCCCAACCTTCCACCCGAAAGGAACAGCACGATTGAATTGATGAGCCCCTGGTTGGTATCGCCACGGTTGTATGTATAAAGGAAAATCCAGATGGTCGAGACAACCACCATTGGCAACACGACAGGCGTGTAATATGCTGCGCGAAAGACGTTCACAAAACGCACTTTCTGGTTCACCAGCAGCGCGAGGAGCAGCGCAAAGGAGGTCTGTAACGGCACCACCACCACGACAAAGTACGCATTGTTTTGCAGCGAACGCCAGAAAAGCGGATCGTCCGTAAACAAACGCACATAGTTGGTCAATCCAATGAACCGGGTAGGCAGATTTGGATTTGCGAGCAGGCGCTGGCTGGTAAACGACATGACAAATGCCATGAGAAAGGGCACGATGATGAAAATAGTGCCCATGATGATGCCGGGCGCGGCGAAAGCCCAGGCCCACCACTGTTCCCTCTGGCGCCACGTCGAAGCCTTACGGCTCACCGCTATTTTCCGATCCACTTTTGCCAGATCCATAGATAACTCTTCAAGACGGCGCGCCATACCATTGGGCGTGGCGCGCCACTCACTCACTCACTCACTTTAAACGTTTGCTAAACGCCTGCTAAACGCTTACTGGCTTAGTGGATAGCCGCCGTTCTGCACGATGTTGTCGTCAATTGCTTTGACGGCTTTATCGAGTTCTTCCTTGATGTCCGCGCCATTACGAATGTTGTCGAAGGCCGCAGCGAACGCAGTCGTGATCGTCGGGTAGGCCGGCGTGATCGGGCGTGGCACGCCCCACCCCTTGTCGAGCTGTTGGTAGTACACATTCAGGATACCGCCCTCGGCATAGCGCGTATCGGCTTCGAGCACCGATTTGAGCGCAGGAACGGCGCCGTTTGCAGCGGTCATTCGCTTGACCTCTTCAGCCGACATGAAGTACTTCAACACCTGCCAGGCCGCGTCGGGGTTTTGGCAATCCTTGGTAATACCCCAGTTCCACGAACCCATGCCGGTCTTGGCACCTTTGCCAAAGTCGGGCATCGGAACAAGGATGAGGTTATCGCCCAGGGCTTTCTGATAATCGGGGAACACCCAATGTCCGACGAAGCTCAATGAGGATTTGCCATCGGCGAAGTCAGTATCGCTGGT
The DNA here is from genome assembly GCA_023488685.1 of Chloroflexota bacterium. Lineage (GTDB taxonomy): Bacteria > Chloroflexota > Anaerolineae > J036 > Brachytrichaceae > CAIXPS01. The sequence continues at coordinate 9,023 of JAMDDR010000233.1, forward strand.
CTGCGCGGGGTTCACATAGCCCTTATCAAACCAGCTTTTAATCGTGGTCAGAGCTTCCACGGACTCGGGCCCGTTCAGGACGCCATCGGCGCTCTGGTAGTCTGAGCGGTCGATCAAGTCACCGCCAAAACTCTGCAGAACTGGCGAATAACCATAGGTGAAATACTCACCCTTGCCATAGTTGATCTTCATGTCGAGCGGGAACGTGACACCCGGCACTGTCTTCAACTTTGCCAGCACTTCTTCGAACTCATCTTTCGTCCAGGGCTTATCAATCGTGGGGATGCGCACACCTGCTTGTGTGAGGTGGTCCTTGTTAGCCCACAGCGCCAGACCGGAGTCGAACTGGCCCAGGCTGTAGAGCTTGTTATCCTGGAAGGTGCCTTGCGCGATGATGGATGGCAGGATATCCGCCTTCATATCGGCGCTGACAAAATCATCCAGCGGCAGGAGCAGGCCGGCCCAAACGTAGTTGTATACATAGGGCCCGTCGAAATCGAGCACACACGGCATCTTGCGGGAGAATGCCGCTGCCTGGACCTGGTCGTTGTAACTGCCGCCCGGCAGTAGGACCAGGTTGATCTGAACGTCCTTGTTTTCCTCATTAAACTTCTGAACCGTCGCGGTCAAGGCGTCATGCTCGCCACCGGTTCCGGAGTGAAACCAAACATCGATGGTGACAGGGCCTGCAGGGGCCTCAGTAACCTCTTCCGTCGGTGCGACCACGACAGTCTCCTTCACGGTCGACACCACAGTCTCTTTGACAACCTGGGTTTGAATAATAGTGGCTGGTGTTGCAGCTTGACTGCAGCTTGTCAGGGCAAGGATGCCTACGGCGGAAAATGCGAGAAAGGGTGAAATTGACTTTTTCATTGCTGATTCCTCGATCTTGAACTTAGCGGGGCTATTCCGTGGCCGAGAATGTTTGGGGCTTATCTCATCCGTTCTGTGCACACCTCCTTTTGGTTGACGTGGCCACGTCTGAACTGGTTAGACGGTCTTTCTTTCGATGACTTCCAATGGAAGATGAATATGTTGGGGAGGGCGATTGGGATCTGCCAGGCGCCCGAGCAATAACTCCACCGCGAGCCGTCCGGATTCATCCAGTGGCTGCCGAACGGTGGTCAATTCCATCATTTCGGCGATGTCAAGATCGTCGAAGCCGATAATTGCCAGGTCGCCCGGGACACTCAAACCGAGTTCACGCGCAACCTTGAGAACGCCAATGGCCTGGAAATCGGTCGCAGCGAAAATAGCGGAGGGTGGATGGGGTTGGCTCAGCAAATGACGGGCCACCAGGCGGGTTTGGTCCTGCGTGTAGGGCGCCAGCACCACGAATTCATCAGGCAGGGCAATCCCAGCATCCTTTAGCACCTGCCTAAAACCCGCTAAACGGAGACTGACCGGATGAATGGCATATTCTGGTAAATCAGTGTCCCCCAGAAACGCAAGCCGGCGATGCCCCTTGCTCAACAAATACTGTGCCGCCATCCGCCCGCCAGCCACATCATCTATCTCAACAGTGCTAAAGGCGGGCTGGGGAAATTCGATCAAGACTGTCTCAAGACCGTGATCGATCAACCGTCTCGCCTGGACGTCGTCGATTTGCAGTGACATCACGACGACGCCATCCAGGGTCTTTGCCAACGGAAGCTTGGCCAGATAACCCTCCAGCCGATCCTTTGAGTCTACGGTATAGACCACCAGTTCATAATCGGTTCCCATGAGCTGGCTGGCAACACCCCGCATACGTTGGACAAAGGAGGGGGCAGTAAAGAATGGTGTGATTGCCCCTATCCTACCGACACCTTGCATTGCCCGCGCACGTGCTTCGGCTTTGGGAACAAAGCCAAGCTTGTCAACTGCAGCCATGACCTTATCGCGCGTTTTCGTGCTCACACTGCTCGACGAGTTGAGCACTCGAGAAACCGTGGATATGCTTACCTGGGCTAATTCGGCGACATCGTATATGGTGGGTTGAGTGTCTGGCATTTATGTCCACCTTAAACCTTTGGCATCTCTTGGAAGTGTTTCTATGGAAGCACTTCCAGAATTAGGATACAGCCTTTTTCGTAGAAGTCAATAGGGCAACTCGTCACATTCGGAGGGATCCCTGTCGACATCGGCTCAGACGCTACGCGTCCCCGGCCCTGTCTCTCTCTTTTTGCTCCAAGCCGCATCCCCCGGGGCGTTGTGGCTGGGCGCGTAGAGCGACTGGGATGTCCGACTTGGAGGGCGAGCCTTCAGGCGGATGGCGCCCCCCGGCTCGTTCAGTCTGCCTTGTTCAGTCTGCATCCTCAGATGCAGGCTGAACACTCGGGGCTGAGACGGGGGCTGTGAGCAGCGTGGAGGTCGACAGAGGGAGCTTTTCGGACGAGCCGAACGACTGAGCACTGCGCACTCAGTCCTCAGCACTCGGTACTCGGTACTCGAAACATCCGGCGCCAGGTCTAGCGGCTCGAATTTCGAGGGTTGAAAACATCCTGTAAACCATCGCCGACAAACTGGAACGACAGCAACACGACAGCCATCACCACGGCAGGGGGGATGATCATGTACCAACCACTCATACTCTGGATATATTTGCCGGCGTCCCCCAGCATCTGGCCCCAGGTAGGCGTCGGCGGGCTGATGCCCAGGCCCAGGAAGCTGAGGCCGGCCTCGGCACCGATGATGCCCGGCACGCCGAAGCTGATACCGACGATGATGGGACCCAAGGCATTGGGGATAAGGTGCTGGCGGACGATGTGCCATTCACTTCCACCCAGCGCGCGTGACGCAGCGATGAATTCGCGCTCGCGCAGGCTCAATACTTGCGCCCGCACCAACCAGGTAATTCCCATCCAACCCGTCAATGACAGAGCTAACACGACCGTCCATACGCCCGCCGGCACGTAGTTGCTCAACACCGACACCAGCACGAGCTGGAACAGCAGCGTCGGAAACGAGCCCATGACGTCCAACAGTCGCATAATGACGAAATCGGTGCGCCCACCTTTTGCCCCAGCCCACCCGCCTAACGGCAAACCGATCAGCAGCGTAATGGTCTGCACGGCGAAGCCTATCAAGAGCGAATAACGTCCAGCATAGAGCATGCGGCTGAGCACGTCACGACCGATATGATCGGTACCGAGCAAGTGTTTAGCAGAAGGTTGTTGCAGCGTTTCCTGGAAAACCGCCTTATAAGGGTCAAACGGCACCAGCACATCCGCAAGAACGGCGGACAGAATCAGCAACAACAGGACGATTGCCCCGATCATGGCCAGAGGATTGCGTAGGAATCGCCGCCAGGGGCTGGAGCGTTTGAAGATCAAGCGCTCACGTGCGCTTGCGGCGGGTTCGCCGTGCCGGGCACCCGATGTTTTGGCTGGCATACTCGGTGTTGCACTCATTTTATCTGCCCACCTGTGAGCCTTACCCTGGGATCGACGACCGCATACATCAGGTCGGCGATCAGGTTGAACAACGAGAGCAGGAATGACCAAGTCAGCATCGCAGCCATGATCATGACGTAATCGCGTTTCAGCACCGAGTCGAGAAAATACCGCCCGATGCCGGGAATGCCAAAGATTTTTTCAAGCCAGGAATTGCCGGTGATGATGCCGGGGATCATCGGAATGGCCACGGCGATGATCGGCAACATGGCATTACGCATGATGTGGCGCCAAAGCACCAATCGCTCGGACAACCCCTTCGCCCGCGCCGTACGCACGTAGTCGCTGCTCATGACCTCGATGACCGCCGCGCGGGTGTAGCGTGCCAGACCCGCCATGATGCCCAGGCCCCAGATCGCCACAGGCATGATCCAGGTCTTATTGATGACACCCGGGATCAGCCACTCACGCGAGTCATTCCATCCCAGGATCGGCAGCCAGTCGAAGGCCACCCCGAACACCATGATAAAGGCGAATGCGAGCACGAAGGATGGAATCAGGATACCGATCAGCGAGAGCACAGTGACGGCGTAATCGATCCACGTTTGCCGCTTCACGGCGCTCAAGATGCCCAATCCAATCCCGAGCGGGAAGAAGATCAGGATGGTATAGCCGGCAAACTGTAGACTCACCGGCCAGGTTCGGGCAAACACCTGGGTCACGGTTTCCTCCGGCGCCGTGAACGGGGTGCCGAAGTCCAGCCGGAAGGCGTTGCGCATGTAAATCAGGTACTGCTCGATCAGCGGCTTGTCCATGCCATACAGGTGCAGCATGTTCTCACGCGCCGTTCCCGTCAAGGGGAATTTGCCGGCATCCCATGGACCGCCAGGGACCGAGTGCATCAACATGAACGTGACAAACGATATGGCAAGCACCACCCCGATGAGCCCGAGGATGCGCATACCAATGTAACGTAACATCGACGTTTTCTCCTGTCCGCAAGGTTTTGAGGAACCCGCCCTTCGTCGAGGGCGGGTTCCTCAGACACGATTGCAACAGCACCAGCAAACCCAGGCTGGTCGCAACCGTTCAAGACGGATGCCTACTGCAAGTCCTGTGGATCGACTGGGGGCCAGTTCTTGGGCGTGTCCTTGGTGTAGTACTGGTTCGCCAGGAGGAAGTAGCAGTAGAAGCCGGCGGTAGGGGCGCCTGCCTTCCAATCCTTCAGAGCATCGGACACCAACCAGGGCTTGTTCAACGTGACGCTGACCGTCGTGAGCATGGGGAGAACGCCGACATCTTCGATCAGGATCTTCTCGGCGTCGTGCATCAACTGCAAACGCTTGGCGGTGTCGGTTTCCTTGGACGACTGATCGATGAGTTCGTCGTACTGCTGGTTGCACCAGTCATGCCGCTTGGTGGCACACAGGAACAACCCCAGGAAGTTGATCGGGTCGGGGTAGTCCGCGCCGTAGCCAAGTTGGGCGATCTCGAAGGTGTGCGTCGCCATCTTCTGCATGAAGGTGGTGCGGTCGAAAGACTGGATGTTAAGCTTGACGCCGAGCGTTTCCTGCCACATGGCGACGACGGCTTCGGCGCCATGCGAGCTGTCGGAACGGACGTAGAAGGTGAGCTCAGGGAAGCCTTGGCCATCGGGATAGCCGGCCTCGGACAACAGCTTCTTCGCTTCGTCGGGGTTGTAAGCCGTGAGCGGCTTCAGCGCTTCACTCTGATCACCGGGGAAGCCAACGGGAAGCAGGCCATAATCGGCCTCACAGCCGCCCTTGAGCACGTCCTTGCACAACGTCTCACGGTCCATTGCCAGGGCAAACGCCTTGCGCACGCGCGCGTCGTCGAAGGGTTTCTTGGTCGGGTCCATGACGATGTAACCGGTATAGTTGCCCTTCGAGAAGTAGAGCTGATCGGTGTATTTCGGATCGTTGCGGATCTCCTCCTGCATGTTGGCCGGCGCAGAGCCAAGCGCAACACCCGTGATCTCATCCTTCTCGTAGAGGGCCCAGCCCTGGACGTCCTTGACCGGCGTGTACTTGTGCACGTAGTGCTTCACAACCGGTTTGGCAATGCCCTTGTAGTTCTTGTTCAGCGACAGCACGATGATGCGGTCGCGCTCGTACTTGGTCAGGATATAGGGACCGCTGGCGACAAAGCACTCCGGCTTGATCGACCACACACGCTTGCCGCACTTGTCGATCGCCTGCTTCGGCAGCGGGAAGGCGGAGGCAACCAACGACGGCCAGTACGGCGTGGGCGACTTCATTTCGAAGACCAGCGTCTGATCGTCCTTCGCCGATACGCCTATCTCGGTGGGCTTGATCTTCTTCTCGGCGGCATCGGCCAGACCCTTGATCGGATCGTAATACCAGTTGAAGTCAAAACCGTTCTCCGGATCGGCCTGGTATTGAAAAGTGAAGACCCAGTCTTTCGCGGTGATCGGCGTGCCATCACTCCACTGCAGGCCCTTGCGCAGATAGAAGGTCCACACGGTGGCATCATCGTTGGACTCCCATTTTTCAGCCATGTAGGGCACCAACTCATTGTTGGGGCTGATGGTGAGCAAGGGTTCCTGGGTGTAATAGTTGACGGAAGTGCCAAGGCCGTAGATACCCTCTGCCCAGTGCTCCCAGGGGCCAAACTCGCCATAAGTGACATCGACCTGTTGCTCCCATGGGGCAGCATCGGCTGGGAGTGGCACGCCAAGTTCGTTCGTACTGGCTTCGGTCTGTGGGGCTGCGGTGGCCTCCGTTGTTGCGGCGGACGCCGGGGCCTGCGTCGACGATGGCGCCGGGACAGGGGCAACGGCGCCACAAGCGGTTGATACTATGCTAGCGACTGCAATCATTGTGAACAGTGGTCTTAACTGCTTCGAGCTCTTCACGATATCCTCCTTTGTTAGCGATCATTCATGAAAGTCGATCAGCGTAGCGCATACCATTCGGTAGGTTCAGTTTCACCTCCTCATCTCAAGAATCTGACGCTTGCCGTACACGGGCTTACTGGTTCAATGTGATGCCATACATACAGCATGTGGAACGTGCAATAGATACAGCAGGGAGCGCATGTCAGACACACACCACAACATGCTCCGACCAGAGTAAGACGCGCAGGCCTTGTGCGACAAAGCGGACATAAGCATGTCCAAATCCAGTATAGTTCTGGGCACGCCAATGTCAAGCTGATTGGGGTTCAGCGTAATGCCACTGGGATTTCACGGTCTACTGGATTCATCCACTCGTTGCGAACGGATGAATCCAGACTCTTTGTGGTATTAGGGTGCAGCGAACAGTTCCAGGGGTATTCAGGAATCAGGCTCTACCGGATCAAAATGAAATCATTGATGGTTATATCGCCAACCTTCGTGGAGCATACACAGAAAGTTTTGCAGGGGAATGTAATTAGCAAAGGTATTGCCGCTGCCCAGGATGTACCCACCGCCAGGAGCACATCGCGTCAGGATCTGCCGTGTGCGCGCGCGAATCTGTTCCTCCGTGCCGCGTGCGAGAAGATCAACATCAACACCCCCAATGACGGCGACCTGACCCCCATACTGAGCCACGAAAGACTCAACGGGCTGTATCACGTCTTCAAACGAGTGTTTGGCGTCGATTTTCACATCGTCGATCAGATCACCCATGATTGATTCCAGATTTCCACACGAGTGCAAAATGAAGGGGATTCCTTGCGCATGGGCAATCGCGGCAATCTCCTTTTGAATGGGGAACACATATTCACGTAGATGCTTCGGCGCCACCATGGTCGCCGTCTTGAATCCCATGTCATCGCCCATCCATAATGCGACGACGCGATCCGATTGGACCAGCGCGCGCGCAACAGGAATCGATAGTTCGCGCATTTTGCTGAACATCGCCTCGATGAGTTCAGGTTGTTCGTAGATGGCCATGGCAAAGGTTTCATATCCCATCAACCACATGACATGTTCAAGGGTGCCCATAATCTGTGGGATGATGGCCATGCCATCCGGCAGGTGACGCGCCGCATACTCCAGCGGGTAATAATCCACATCGGCGGGATCGGGCCATCGATACCGATCGAAATCAGCCATGCTGGTGATGATGCCCACCTTTTCGTTGACCCATAACCTTTTTGTCTTACGCACGTCTGCGGTATCCTCGGACTCGAGGTGTGGGTCATGGAAATTGACAAGTGGCCCTTGCCAGAATGCGTCATAACCCAGGTGATACCAGAAACGAATCTTCTGATCTACCACCCTCTCCAGCATCTGGCGATCATCCATCTGCACATCCGGTGGGACAATCGGTTCGTCAAGCGCGTAAGCGATCACTTCCTGGTCGGCAAACAGTTCAAGGAAGGGCACGTCACAAGGATCACCTTTGCGCTGCAACGCCCGCAACAAGCGTGTGTAATCGGGTTCGGGTTTCCAGGGTAAGTTATCAATTCTCATAGAATTTGGCGCATTCCTCCGCCTTCTTGAGAGGGCGGAGGAATGCGCCCCTCCGTCGGCTGTTTTGACAGTCTGCCTTATCACAGCTATATTGAACTTGTGAAACTGCGTTACCGTTTCCGCTGCTATCCCACGCCAGAGCAGGCAGGGATTCTTACCCGGACCTTTGGCGCCTGCCGCTACGTCTACAACTGGGCGCTGCGCCTGCGCACCGATAATCACCGTAACGGGGTGACCGTCAACTACAACGCTTCGTCGGCGGCGCTCACCGCGCTCAAACAGCAACCTGATCATGCCTGGCTGAATGACATCTCTTCTGTACCCACTCAGCAAGCGCTGCGCCACCTGCAAGACGCCTTTCGCAACTTCTTCGAGCAGCGCAGCGCCTATCCGTCGTTCAAGAAGAAGCGTGGCACGCAGTCGGCTGAATACACCCGCAGCGCGTTCAAGTGGGACGCGGCTCACCGCCACTTGACAATCGCCAAGGTGGGCCGGCTGAAAGTGCGCTGGTCGAGAACGTTCACGAGTGAACCCAGCACCGTCACGATAACCAAGGACGGCGCCGGGCGCTACTTCGTGACGCTCGTGCTGGACGAGCCCATTCAGCCCTTGCCCAAGACGGGCGGAGCA
>JAMDDR010000203.1:0-2517 GCA_023488685.1 Chloroflexota bacterium
GCCACACGTGAACCTCGGCGTCGATGTCCATCTCGCCCAGCGCCTGCGCCACCGATACCCGGTGATGTCCATCGCGCACGAAGTAGATATCGCCAACCTGGATCAGTTCCACCGGGGGAAGCGTCATCCCTTGCAATCGTGCCATGGCCACGCCAAGCCAGCGTTGTTGGTTATGCATCCTAAGGGGATGGAAGTGTCGGTCAAAGTCATTTAGCCGTCCCTCGCTACCAAGAATCTGGCTGAGTGGCACGGCGTGTGTACCGATGTAGTACCCGGCCCCTGCCCCCAGATGCGCGGCGAAGGCACCCAGATTCATAAGACAGTTGGGCCGGCGTGCCAACGCACCCCACGCACGCCTGAGCATGCCCTTGATACGAGCGTTTGAATAGAGCCGGCGTGCTTCTGCGGGCCAGGCGGTAATCGTGGTTGTAACCATCGCTGGGGGACAGTTTGCGTATTTCGTCTAACGAGTAGTGGTTGACGTTAAACATGCCGGTTCACCTCCCTGCAGAGTCCAGTCACAGTGTACGGAAAGCCCGGCGCTGTTTTATCCGTCCAATGGCCGATATCATCTGACGCCATGGTCCGAGGTAGAGACGCGCTGCAGCGCGTCTCTACGGCGCGTCTCTACCAGTTGCGGCGTTCCTCGTTCTCCAGTACAACAGAACCATCATCTGTATACCGCGCCAATACCTACGCACATCTGACGTCAGCAAGGCCGTCGGTGTCCATCCCAACACCGTCCGGATTTACGAGACGTGGGGATTTCTGCCGCCCATCCCGCGCACCGCCAGCGGTTATCGCATGTACACGCCCCTGCACCTGGAACAAATGCGGCTCGCGCGCATGGCCCTACATGGTGGCTGGCCCGGACGCAACATCCGGCAATCCGCGCTGGCATTGGTGCGCCAGGCTGCATCCGGCGATCTGAGTGCGGCATTGGCGCTGGCACACCATCATCTTTCGCTCGTACGGGCCGAGCGCGCACAGGCCGAATCTGCAGCCGATTTTCTGCAACGCTGGGGACAGAGCCGCTCCGAACGTGCGTCGCCTGGCACAACGACGATCGGAAAAACGGCTGCGCTCCTGGACCTGACCATCGACACCTTGCGCTCGTGGGAGCGCAACGGACTGGTCAAGCCAGCGCGTGATCTGCACAATGGCTACCGCCGTTATGGGGCGGCGGAGGTCGGGCGGTTACGCGTGATTCGCCTGCTCTATCGCAGCGGCTACAGCACCATGGCCATTTTGCGCACGTTGCTCACGCTGGACCAGGATCAGGGCACAAATGCCGATCTGCGCGCGGCGCTCGATACCCCCCGGCCAGACGAGGACATCCTCACCGCGGCTGATCACTGGCTGACCACGTTAACCGAGCAAGAACAACGCGCGCTGCAACTCGTACGGCAAATAGAACGCATGATAGCGCTACCCGCCGATCCTTATGTCACCAAACCCTCCATAAGCCCACCAGGGTTATAAAATGAAACTGCCCATCAGGGCAATGTCATTTCACAAGGAAGTGGAAAGGGGTTTGGTTTATATGACAACTCGCAGCCAACGCATCATGCAGCATCTCGAACAGTTGTGCGTCGCCATCGGCGCACGCCCAGGCGGATCACACGCCAACCACCAGGCGGCGGACTACATTCGCCATATATTTAGCAACGCAGGTTTGCAGGTCGAGCCACAGGACTTCGATTGTCCGGATTGGGCCTGCGATGAAACCCACCTGACCGTGAATGGTCAAACGGTGGAAGCGGCCGCCAACACCTTTTCGCCGGCATGCGACGTCGTTGCGCCGGTCGTCACCGCCGGCAGCCTCGCCGAGCTGGAAGCCGCCGAGCTGAACGGCCGCATCGCCGTTCTGTATGGCGAACTGACGAAAGCGCCGTTGGCAGCCAAGGACTGGTTCTTGAAAGACGAGCGCGACACCCGCATCGTGGCACTGCTGGAGCAGAAGGCACCGGCCGCGCTGCTCACCGTGCAAGCCGCCGGCGGAGATCTGCCCAGGATCATCGAAGACGCAGCGTTCAATATCCCATCGGCCACGGTGCCGGCGCGAGTCGGGCTGGCGCTGCTGTGTGCGCAACCGCCGGCCGCACATCTGCGCATCCACAGCCGCCGTTCGAATGGGCATGCCTGCAACATCGTCGCCCGGACGGCATTTGAGGGAACGGCGCGCATCGTGCTGTGCGCCCATTACGACACCAAGTTCGACACCCCCGGCGCATTCGATAACGGGTCCGGTGTCGCCATTCTGCTGGCGCTGGCACAAACATTGGGGGCACACGAGCGCGCCTGCGGCCTGGAGTTCGTGGCCTTTACTCAAGAAGAATACCTGCCGCTGGGCGATGACGAATACGTTCGACGCGCCGGCGAGGAAGGCTTCGCGCGCATGCTCGCCGCCATCAATATCAGCGATTCTCAATCTGAAAAATCCAGCACCTTTTTGCGGAAAATCCGCTGTCTACGGCCATTCAGTATCGACCTATACGATCACGAATTGCATCCAAC
>JAMDDR010000203.1:2527-3440 GCA_023488685.1 Chloroflexota bacterium
AGGTAAAATCGGGGATGAGAGCTTGATGTTTGCCGTCATCTGTAACATAAACGCGCAATCGCGACTTGTATCTTCCTGGTTCGGGTTTCAGATTGAGAATTGCTGCATCAATATCGACAGCGTGGGACAGGCTGTGGGCACGAACACCATCATGGCCATGGCGTGCTCCACGGCGTTCCAGGACCACATCAGCGCGCTGGCCCAACAGGCTCCCGGTATCCCGTGGACCGCCCCATGGCCCGAAAGCAACCACTCGACGTTCGCGTGGCGCGGCGTGCCCAGCATCGCCTTCACAACCGCCGGCGGCGCCAACCTGGTCCATCAACGCCACGACACGATCGATTGGATCAGCCCAGCCAAACTGGAGGAGGTTGCCGCGCTGGTCACCGCCATCGTCGACAGCCTGCAAGACAAACCGCTGGCCTGGTGCCGGGCATAACCAGCGCCATAGGCACATCCTCCCACAGTGAGCCCCTGCGGGAGGATGTGAAAGGCAGGAGATATAAGATGCAAGATCACATCGTCATCAAAGGCGCACGGCTGCACAATCTTAAGAATATCAGCCTGAGCATTCCCAAGAACAATCTGGTCGTTTTCACCGGTCTGTCCGGGTCGGGTAAGTCCACTCTGGCATTTGACATCCTGCACAAGGAAGGGCAACGCCAATTCATGGAATCATTGGGGCTGGTCACATATGCGCTCAGCAAACCACCGGTGGATTCGATTGACGGATTGTCGCCCTCCATCAGCGTGGACCAGCACCTGACCAACCGCAGCCCGCGCTCCACCGTCGGCACGGCCACTGAGGTATTCACCTATCTGCGCGTGCTGTATGCGCGCATCGGGCACCGCCCCTGCCTATCCTGCGGGCAGGATATCCCGCCTTCGTATGACATCAATGACGGCGAGTTAT
>JAMDDR010000041.1:0-1887 GCA_023488685.1 Chloroflexota bacterium
GAATCTTCAATGTTGACGCCAGGAGCACTGCCTGGGTGCCTTTCCCGGAACCGGGCGCGCCCAGCAGTACGATGCCATACCAACGGCTATCCATGTTATCTGATAAATCCTTCGTAGCGCCGCATCATCAATTGTGCTTCGATCTGGCGCATCGTGTCGAGTACGACGCCAACGACGATGAGAAGACCGGCGCCTGAAATTAACTGTGAGTTGCCACCCAACGGGGCCAGGAATTGCAAACCGTTAATGGTAGCGAAGGTGTCGACGATATAGGGCAGCACTGCCAGGATGCCGAGGAACAAAGCTCCCACCAGCGTCAACCGGCGCATGATGCGGGTGACGAAGACCTCGGTTGTCTTGCCGGGACGGATCCCTGGGATAAAGCCGCCTTGCTTTTGCAGATTTTCCGGCAGGTTCTGCTGCTGCATCACCACGTCTGTGTAGAAATACGTAAAGCCCACGACCATCAGGAAGTACAGCACGGCGTAGATGATCTCTTCGACAGAGACGCTGCCGCCGGTCCGGCTGCCGGTAAACAGTCTCACCACGCCGTTCGCAAAGTTCTGTACGGTCGCGTCGGTGCTATTGACGAAGAAGCCGGCAATCACGGCGGGGAACACCAGCATCGCCTGGGCAAAGATCAGTGGAATCATGCCCGTGGAATTCACCTTCAAGGGGATGTGCGTGCCTGCACCGCCCATCATGCGACGGCCGCGCACACGGCGGCCATACTGCACGGGTATACGCCTCTCCCCCTCCTGGATCACCACAATGGTCACCACCATACCGGTGATGATCAGGGCAAAGGACACCAACGTCAAAATACTGGTCACCGCGTCGGTGCCGGTTTGCACGATGCTGACGATGTTGAACGGCAGGCGCGACACAATACCACCGAAGATGATGATGGACAGTCCCTGACCGATGCCCTGTTCGGTGATTAGCTCGCCCAGCCAGATCGCAAACATCGTCCCAGCCGTCATCGTGATGATGGTTACCAGCGTCGGCAAAATATTCTCCGCCGGCACCAGCCCCCAGTTGGGCAACACGCGCGCGACGCCGCCGGTCGCTTGCGCACCTATCTGTTCGAAGATGCTGACCTGGCCGATCGCGTTCAACATCGCCATTGGGACCGTCGCGATGTAAGTCAACCGGTTGATCTTGCGACGACCGGATTCCCCCTCACGAGACAGTTCCTCAAGACGGGGGATGATGGGGATGAGCAGTTGTAGGATGAGTTGGGCTGTCACATAAGGATAAACCCCCATGGACAACACCGAGAAATTCGCCACCGCTCCACCGGACAACAAGCTCAATAAGCCAACCAGGTTACCCAAGCCGCCGGCTTCACCGCCTTGTACGCTCTGTTGGATGGTGCGCAATACCTCGACATTCACCCCTGGAACAGGAATGTGCGAGACCAAGCGGTAAACCGCCAGAACGAAGATGGTAAACAGGATCCTGTTTCGAAGTTCTGGCAATACCAGAGCATTTCGTAGAGCTTGTAGCATATCGGTATCAGTAAGGGCTAATCGGTAATGGGTAATTGGCAAAGCTCAGCGCAGTCCGCCCCTGCCAATCACCCCTTACGAATTACGAGTGTCATCTCATCGCGTGCGCCGATTGCCGCGAACAACCTCAATCTGCTGGACGCTACCGCCGGCTTGCTCAATCTTGGCCTTGGCGGCGGCCGAGAACTTATGTGCTGTGACCTTCAGCGGGATGGTGATATCGCCCGTCCCCAGGATGGCCACATACTTGTCGCTGCGGCGCGTCACGCCGGCCGACACGAGCGTGTCGGGCGTCACTTCCGCGCCGGACTCAAACTTTTCCGCCAGCGCGCTGATGTTCACCGGCACATATTCCACGCGGTAAGGATGGGGGAAC
>JAMDDR010000041.1:1897-3439 GCA_023488685.1 Chloroflexota bacterium
ACAGCACATAAGTTCTCGGCCGCCTTCAAAATAGGCTTTCTTCACGCCGCCGCTGCGTGATGCCTGGCCCTTCTGGCCTCGCCCCGCCGTGCGGCCCTGGCCGGCTGCGATGCCCACGCCCTTGCGCTTCTTGGGCTTGCGCGAACCGGGTGCCGGCTTGATGTCGTGTAGTTTCATGATCACCGCTCCAGGAACAACTCAACATTGCCTGCAACAGATCCGTTGCCTGCAACGTTCGCTGCCCTACAGTTCCTTAACCTCAATCAGGTGGGTGACGGCGTTCAACATGCCGCGCAACTGTGGTGAATCCATGTGCTCAACCACCTGTCCTAACTTCGAAAAACCGAGCGCCTTGAGCGTGCGTTTCTGCCGTACGTTATACCCGATGGCGCTCTTCACCCAACGGACGCTCAGCCGCTTGCCGCCGGCCGCGTTGTTCGTCTCATTCACTGTTGCTGCTGCCATTGCCACGTCTCCAGAAAGGCTGCACGTCAGCCACGGACTTGTTGCGCTGCTTGGACTCTGCTTCGACGTTATTCAGTTCCATCAGCCCCTTGTACGTGGCATACGTGGCGTTCATCTTGCTCGACGAACCCATCGATTTCGTCAATACGTCGCGCAAACCCACGGCCTCGAGGACTGCGCGCACACCGCCGCCGGCCTTGATGCCCGTGCCGGGTGACGCGGGCTTCAACAGCACCACGGCGCCGGCATGCTTGGTGACGACCTCATGCGGGATCGTGCCTTCGACGATGTTGACGTCCCTCATGTTGTTGCGGGCGCGATCGGTGGCCTTGCGGATGGCGTCCTGAACGCCGCGCGCCTTGCCGATGCCGATGCCCACTTTGCCGTTATTGTTGCCGACAACGATCAGGGCGCGGAATGCGAAACGACGACCGCCTTTGATCACTTTGGCCACGCGCGTCACATCGACGATGCGCTGGTCCAGTTCTTCCTGCTTCTCTTCACGCGGTCGGTTGCTCTGGCGAGGATCTCGTCGCTGCCGGCGATCCGGTCGCTCATTTCGTTCGGTTCGTTCCATTGGTTAAAACTCCAATCCACCTTCGCGTGCGCCGTCAGCAACCGCCTTCACCCGTCCGTGATAGCGATAGCCTGCGCGGTCAAACACAACCTGCTTGATCTGCTTCGCCTGCGCGCGTTGCGCCAGAAGCTTGCCGACGGCCACCGCTTCATCGCGCTTCTTCAGCCCTGCCTGGCCGCGAATATCGGGGTCCAGGCTCGAAGCCGCAGCCAGCGTGTTCCCGGCCTCGTCGTCGATCAACTGCGCGTAAATGTGCTTGAGACTGCGGAAGACGTTCATGCGTGGGCGGCTGGCCACACCACTCACTTTGGCGCGCACGCGCCGTCGCCGTCGTTCACGTCGTTCCTGATTAGTCACTGCCATTGCTTTACTTTGCTCCGAATTCCAGATTTGTCCATGCACCGGCCTGCCTCGTGGCATCTGGTTGCCGACGGCCAGCCGCTACAACAGCCTGGGATGAACGCTGATCGCAGAAGTGTGCCCGATCTCTCGACCCTCTC
>JAMDDR010000335.1 GCA_023488685.1 Chloroflexota bacterium
TGGGGCTGCGCTTCCTCACACCCATGCGGCTGGTGGCCGGCGAACAACTGGTCAAGATGCCTGACTTTGGCGTGCTATTCGCCCGGCTGTTGGAGCGCATCGACCAGTTGGACCGCCAGTTCTGTGGGGGCGGCCGGCGCGACGACGCCGACCGGCTGGCGCTGCAAGGCGGCGCCGACCGGGTGCGGCTGGTCGACGCGAACACGCAGTGGGTGGAGGTCAGGAGCGGTTCCACCCGGCGCGGTGAGCCCACCTGGATCAGCGGCTTTGTGGGTCAGGCGACCTACGCCGCGCCGCCGGAGGTGTGGGCGCCGCTGTTGCCATGGCTGCTGTGGGGCCAGCTCACGCAAGTGGGCAAAGACGTGGTGAAGGGGAACGGCGTCTACAGAGTGCTGAGTTCCGAGTACCGAGTGCTGAGTACGGAGTGCTGAGTTTCGAGTTCTGGCTTCTGACTCCTGACTCCTGACTCCTGACTCCTAAATTCTCATGTCAATCATCCAACATCTGATCGTCGAGGGTTACGGGGCGTACGTCACCAAACACAGCGAACGGCTGGTGGTGATGAAGAAGAACGAGACGGTGGTCCAGGCGCCGCTGCTGCACCTGGAGGGGGTGCTGATCGCCAGTTCCGGCGTCAGCATCAGCGCCGAGGCGGTGCGCGAATGCGCGGAGCGCGGCATCCCGATCCACTTCGTCAGCGGCACGGGCGAGGCCTACGCCAGCCTGTACAGCGCCGGGCTGACCGGCACGGTGCAGACGCGGCGGGCGCAACTGGAAGCCTTTCGCGACCGGCGCGGCCTGTTCGCGGTGCTGGCCTTTGCCGGTGGCAAGATTGGCAGCCAGGCCAACCTGCTCAAGTACATGGCGAAGTACCGCAAGGACACGGCGCCAACGCTGTATGACGTGTTGCGCGTGCGCGCCGGCGAGGTGCTCGACCACCAGGTGGAACTGGACGAGCTGGCGCACCGGCCCGAGATCGCCGGCGGCGAGAAGGTCACGATCGACGATTGGCGCTTCCAGTTGTTGAGCATCGAGGGCCGCGCGGCGCAGGCGTATTGGGGGGCGGTCAAGCAGGTGCTGCCCGACGAATGTGGCTGGCCGGGGCGTGAGGGGCGCGGCGCGACCGACCCGGTGAACGTGGCGCTCAACTATGGCTACGGCATTCTGTACGGCCAGGTGGAGCGCGCGCTGGTGCTGGCCGGCCTGGATCCGTACGCCGGCTTTTTGCACGTGGACCGGCCCGGCAAGCCCAGCCTGACGCTCGACTTCATCGAGGAGTTTCGCCAGGCGGTGGTGGATCGCACCATCTTCGGGCTGGTCAACAAAGGCACGCAGATCGACCAGGATGAGCAGAAGCGGCTGGCGCACGAGACGCGGCGGATGCTGGCGGAGAAGGTGCTGGACCGCCTGGAGAGCGCCGAACCTTACGAGCAGAAGCGCCTGCCGCTGCGCGCCATCATCCAGAGTCAGGCGCGCCACCTGGCCACGTTCCTGCGCGGCGAACGCCCGGCGTACGAGCCGTTCGTGGTGAGTTGGTGAAAGAGGAGTTCCGAGTACCGAGTTCTGAGTGCTCAGTGCACAGTGCCCAGTGCTCAGCAACGAACGCTCAGACTGTGTACTGGGAACTGGGCACTCGGTACTGGGCACTGAGCACTCATGTATTGCCTGCTGGTCTACGACATTCCCGATGATCGCAAGCGCGACAAGATCGCGGACGTGTGCATGGATTATGGCCTGGACCGAATCCAGTACTCGGCGTTCCTGGGGAAGTTGCATGCGACGCACCAGGCCGAGTTGATGGTGAAGCTCAAGAAGGTGCTGGGGTGCAAGGCGGGCAACATTCAGCTTTTCCCGCTGTGCGACAGCGACTGGGCGGCGCGCCAGGTGATCGTTCAAAGTGCGCCCGGCACCCAGGAGGTGGTTGCCAGGCCGGGGACTTCCCAAGGCGTGCCTGCCGAGGGCGTGCCTGCCGAGGGCGTGTCTGCCGAGGGAGCGGTTGCCGAGGGCGCGGTCGCCAAGGAGGCCGAAGATGCTGGACGATCCGAGTGACATCCCATTTCGCGTGACGGACTTCAAACAGTGGGTGTACTGCCCGCGCGTGCTGTACTACCATTATTGCCTGCCGGCCGTGCGGCCGGTGACCTACAAGATGCGGGCCGGCAGCGAGGCCGGACAACACACCGAGGAACTGGAGGAGCGCCGCTCGTTGCGCGTGTACGGGCTCACGAGCGGCGAACGTCGCTATAACGTGGCGCTGGCCTCGGCCCGGTTGGGACTGCGCGGCGTGGCCGACATGGTGATCGACGTCGACGCGGGGGGCGCCCGCGAGGTCATCCCGGTGGATTTCAAGGACTCGGACCAGGCCGGCCCGCACTTTGTCCTGCAACTGGTCGCCTATGCGCTGATGTTGGAGGAGGCGTGGGGCTGCAGCGTGCGGCGTGGCTTTCTGTATCTGATCCCGCTACGGCGGGCGGAGGAGGTGCCAATAGATCGGCGCCTGCGCACGCGTTTCGCAAATGCCCGCGATGGGATGATGGCGATGTTGAATCGGGAGGGGATGCCGGCCCCTACCGCGCAGGTGAATAAGTGCGTGGTGTGCGAATTTCGGCGTTTTTGCAACGATGTGCTGTAGTTGGTGTAGTTTATTTGCCTTGAGCCGGTTCGCAAATGAGGCCGGTTTTGGCGCAGAAATGGATTTGCGAGAAAATGGGTTACGGGGTAGCAGGAGTGCCGGTGGCCGAAGGAAGAACGTGCTCCAGGAAGCGCGCAGAGGCCTGTTCCCGCGTCAAAAGGTCATTTTGGACCTGCGAACCCGGAAACGCTAGGGCGGGTTTCACATGAGTCGATCCGAGGGCGGATACTGAAAGCCTGTATACGTCTGACACCGCACATCTCGCTGACGTTTCACATGAGTCGATCCGAGGGCGGATACTGAAAGCACGATAATGCCATCGAATGCCATATTCTCTCCATACGGTTTCACATGAGTCGATCCGAGGGCGGATACTGAAAGCGGTTTAACATTTACCTCGGCGTAGCCCCAGCCACGTTTCACATGAGTCGATCCGAGGGCGGATACTGAAAGTAACACAGAGCGTCCGCAAGGAACGAAACGGGTGGGGTTTCACATGAGTCGATCCGAGGGCGGATACTGAAAGAATCAGTATCCCGGTGCGGTTTCGCATCAAGCCGGTTTCACATGAGTCGATCCGAGGGCGGATACTGAAAGGCCACACCGCATCTATGTGGAGCCATACGCCGGGAGCAGTTTCACATGAGTCGATCCGAGGGCGGATACTGAAAGCTTATATGGCGGCTGGCAGATGGTGAGCACATCTGGTTTCACATGAGTCGATCCGAGGGCGGATACTGAAAGAGGTAGTAACGTGCGCGTTTGCGCTCATTACCCAGTGGTTTCACATGAGTCGATCCGAGG
>JAMDDR010000542.1:0-59147 GCA_023488685.1 Chloroflexota bacterium
TTCGACCGACAGCGGTCCCTGGTAGCCAACGCTGTTCAGGGCGCGGAAGACACGCTCAAAGGGGACGCCGCCACGGCCTGGCGACACAAAGTCCCAACCGCGCCGGTAATCCCCAAAGAACAGGTGTGAGCCAAGGATGCCGTTGCGCCCGTCGAGCACGCGAACCGATTCCTTGACGTGCATATGGTAGATGCGATCCGCGTATTCATGGATGAACGCCACCGGATCAACCATCTGCCAATATAAGTGGCTGGGATCAATGTTAATGCCAAAGGCGGGGCGGCGGTTCACTGCTTCCAAAGCCCGCTTGGTCGTCCAGAAGTCATACGCTATTTCTGATGGGTGCACCTCGAGCGCAAACTTCACACCTACCTGGTCAAACACATCGAAGATCGGGTTCCAACGATCGGCGAAGTCCTGATAACCCGCTTCGATCATCTCCGGCGGGACTGGCGGGAACATCGCGACGACACGCCAGATCTTGGAGCCGGTGAACCCATTTACGACCTTGACGCCGAACTTTGCGGCTGCGCGCGCCGTGTTTTTGACTTCCTCGGCGGCTCGCTGCCGTACGCCCTCTGCATCACCATCGCCCCACAGGCGTGACGGCAAAATGCCCTTGTGCCGTTCATCGATAGGGTCATCACACACAGCCTGGCCAACCAGGTGTGTGCTAATCGCATAACACTTCAGTCCGTACTTGTTCAGGATATCCCAACGTGACTGGCAGTAGCCATCTTCGCTCAAAGCCCGATCGACTTCGAAGTGATCACCCCAACAGGCCAACTCCAGGCCGTCGTAACCGAATGATTTTGCTTTTTCGGCAACTTTCTCAAGTGTGAGATCAGCCCACTGTCCAGTGAAGAGCGTCACGGGTCTAGCCATTGCTTGTACTCCTTCATTTAGCGTATTATTTGCTTCAGGTGCGGATAGCCCCATTTATAACTCAATTGCTTGAAACCAGTGCGTGAACCCGCAGCGCTGGCAAGCACAAAAACGCGCGACTCATCAAGGTCATTCGCAACATCTACGGATACAATCAATGCCGATGCGCACTCTTGGATCACAAATCGTTCCAGCGCGGGTCAACGAACTGCGGCGCGTCTTGCTGGATTTGAGCGCCAGCGACCTGGCACAGCTCGACCCATCGCTCGGTGCGAGCATGGAAAAACCCCTTGGCCGTGAGTTGCTGGCGGCCAGACTCCCTGTTGTCGATTCCGCATATGTGTGTCTGTATAACCTCGAACCATCGGGATTGATTGTGTTGCGCCGCAGCCGCATCGCGGCACAGATCCGTGCCCTGGCTGTCTCGCCGGACTTGCGACATAAAGGCTTGGCGCGGAGCATGCTGAACGAGGCCGAGCGGCGGGTGCGTGAGCGTGGGTTGCGCTGGTTATGGATGCATATCCCATCGGGTAACGTCCCCGCGACGAAGTGCGCCTTGGCCTGTGGCTTCCGGCGTTATCGCCCTCAGTTTTTGCGGCGCGGCTTTGGTAAGTCGATCCCCGCCGGGGGGTATCACACACACCTGGAGACTGTTGGTGGAGACGAGGCGGCCAACGTGATGACACAGTGGTACGGCACGGAAGTGGCTTGTGGCGATGCCTGGGTACAACCGTTGATTGAGGCGGAATTGCTGCCGTTGTTGCTGCCTCAGAGCGGTCAGGTGTGGCGCTGTCTCGTGAATGGCCGGGAGGCCGGCTGTGTACACGTCACTGGCCCAAAGACGCATCCGGTTGTGTCGCTCTGGCTCGACCAGGCGGTCTGGAACACGTATGAGGAGACCGAATGCCTCAGATCGGCGCTGAGCACGTTTGCTGAACTGCCATCGGCATTAGATGTGTGGCTTGGCAGCGAGGGGCATCTGCGTGCCTCCGTGGCGCGTTTCAAGGCAATGGGATTTCAGCCTGTGCTGGACGAGCGTGTTTACTTTGTCCGTGGATTGGAAATGCCCAGCAAGTGACGTGATAACCTATAGGCAATAAAGCTATGCCAGAAACACAACAAGTGATTTACTCGATGGTGCGCGTGGGGCGCATCTATCCACCCAACCGGCAGGTATTGCGCGATATTTCGCTCGGATTCTTCTATGGAGCGAAAATCGGCGTGCTTGGTCTGAACGGCGCGGGCAAGAGTTCGCTGCTGCGCATCATGTCGGGCAACGACAACGACTATGTCGGCGAGACCTTTCTCTCAAAGGGGTATACACGCGGGTTGCTTGAGCAGGAGCCTCAGCTCGACGCCAATAAGACCGTGCGTCAGGTCGTCGAAGAGGCTGTGCGGCCCATTGTCGACATGCTCAAGCAGTACGAGGAGATCAGCAACAAGTTTAGCGAGCCGGATGCTGACTACGACAAGCTGATCGAGCAGCAAGGCCGGCTGCAGGAGCAGCTCGACAAGCACGATGCCTGGACGCTTGATAACAAGCTGGAGTTGGCGATGGACGCGTTACGTTGCCCGCCGCCGGATACGCCGGTGTCGATCTTGTCGGGTGGCGAGCGCCGCAGGGTGGCGCTGTGCCGCTTGCTGTTGACCGAGCCGGATATTCTGCTGCTGGACGAACCAACCAACCATTTGGACGCCGAATCCGTGGCATGGCTGGAACGCCACCTGCGCGATTACCAGGGCACCGTGATTGCGGTCACGCACGACCGCTACTTCCTCGACAATGTGGCGGAATGGATCCTGGAACTGGATCGCGGCTTTGGTATCCCGTGGAAGGGCAATTACTCGTCCTGGCTGGAGCAGAAACAGGAGCGCCTGCGTGTTGAAGAGAAGGCCGACGAAAAGCGCATCCGCACGCTGGAGCGGGAACTGGACTGGATTCGCATGTCACCGCGCGCACGCCAGGCCAAAGGCAAGGCACGTGTCAGCGCGTACGAGAAGCTGCTGAGCCAGGAAACCGAGCAACGCCGCGAGGACATGCAGATCTACATCCCACCTGGGCCGCGCCTGGGAAACGTGGTGATCGATTTCAACGACGTGTCGAAGTCATTTGACGACCGGCTGCTTTACGAACATCTCGGTATTGCCATCCCGCCCGGAGCGATGGTTGGCATCATCGGACCGAACGGCGTGGGCAAAACAACACTGCTGAAGATGATTACGGGGGTGGAGCAACCTGACAGCGGTACCGTCCGCATCGGCGAGACGGTCAAGCTGGGCTACGTGGATCAGAGCCGCGACACACTGAATGGTGAGAACACGGTCTGGGAGGAGATTTCGGGCGGCGAGGAAGTCATCACCCTCGGCCCGCGCAAGGTGAACTCACGCGCCTATGTCGCCGGTTTCAACTTCCTGGGCACGGATCAGCAGAAGAAAGTGAAGGCGCTGTCCGGCGGTGAGCGCAACCGGGTGCACCTGGCGAAGATGCTCAAGTCTCAGGCGAACGTTTTGCTGCTCGACGAGCCGACCAACGACCTGGACGTGAATACGCTGCGTGCGCTCGAAGAGGCGTTGGATGAATTCGCTGGCAGTGCGCTGATTGTCAGCCATGACCGCTGGTTCCTCGACCGCATCTGCACGCACGTGCTGGCGTTCGAGGATGATGGCAGTGTCACGTGGTTCACCGGCAACGTCGGCGACTATGAAGCCGACCGGCGCAAACGCCTGGGCACGGAGGCGGACACCCCGCACCGGCTGGTGCACCGGCGGTTGACGCGATAAAGTAGAAACCCGACTTTTACTAAAAGTCGGGTTTCTAGCGCTTCCTTATGCTTACTCCCCGACGTAGTGCTCCAGTTCCTCGCGCGTGATGATGTTGAAGCCTTCCCCGGCTTTCACGACGCCCAGGTTCACCAGGCACTCCGTGAACAGCTCGCGCGTGCGGTGCTCCAGCTCCTGCATGCCCATATCCGTCATCACGTGCAGGATATGCTGGCCCTTGCGCACGTGCGTGCGTTCGTCGGCGCGCACAAAGTCGCTGATGTGGGTCAACAGCGCGTCGTTGCGGTCGTGTGCCTTGTCCACCAGGTCGTTGATCGTCTTGAGCACGCCGACTTCGCCGAACAAGTTGATCTCGGCCATCGCGTACTGTGGCTCCATTGGGCCGCGGCAGGTGCTGCTGGTCAGGCGATTGGGCAGTTCGAACGGATCGTAGCCCATGGCCAGCATTGAACGGTGCCCGATCTCGGTGTGGCGTGCCTCATCCCAGGTGATGCGCGCCAGGTCATACTCGGCCTGGAAATCCTTGAAGCGGATGTCCCACAAGAACGTGCCGAACGCCTCGATGGCGTCCACCTCGTCGCGCTGTGTGCGCACAAAGCGCAGGCGCGCGTCCTCATAGCTGCCGGCTTCGTAGCGCGGTTGGCCATCGGCCACGTTGTAATCGCCCGTGTTGCGGAACGTAGCGAAACGCTCGTCACGGCAAGGCACGTCGCCGCGGTCGTATGGTTTGCTGTCGATGCGCAGCGGGGCGGGGCGCTCGGCACGCGCTTCCGCACCCGTGGTGTCACCGATGCTGGCAAGCAGGCGCGCCAGGTGCCAACGCCAACGTTCCAGACGATCCTCGTCCACGCCACCGTCGACGTAAGCGGCAACGGCCTGCTCGGCCCAGGCCAGCATGGGTTCGTAGTCGAGCAGGATCTGGCGCAACACACGAATGGTTGGTGTGTCGGTGACCGGGCACGTGTCGTCGATGTGGTGGCGGTAGGTTACTTCCAGCGCGCGGCCGATCACCTGGTGCACGCCGACCAGCAATTCAGGCGTATCGCTGGCGGAGAGCAATTCATCCATGAAGGCGTCGATCTCGGCGTCGTGGAAGTTGTCGATTGTGGCTTTACGTGTCTCCTGTTCCAGCAACCGGTCGCGCAGCTTGCGCGCGGCGTCCATGTGCCAGAAGATATGCCGGCCGGTCTCAATCTTTACCTCAAAATCCGGGATCGTGAGCGTCCACGAGCCGAGCCCGTGCGCAAGCCGGCGCTCGAAATAAAACCAGCGTAGCATCCGGCGGGCATTCTCTTCGACGGTGAACTTGCCGCCCATTTTGCGACCGTCGCGTGGGAATTTGTAGGGGTAGGCCTTGCGGCGTTCGGCCGCAGCCTGGCGTTGCTCAGGGCGCGAGACGGGTTCAATCGTGCGTGTATCACGCTCACCTTGTATCGTCATCTCCAAACCTCCTTCACATTCACATTCCATCTATTCATCTGTACGCATCAAATACGAGATCAAACATTGAGCTTACTCATGCAGCATGCTCACGTAGAAGGCTGTCATTGCATGGTTGTCAGCCGCGCGACGGTTCCGGCATGGTTTCACGCGCTTTACGCGATAGCTCTGCCAGGAATCCGTCATTCGCCATGATCTGCTCCAGGTGCCGCGTGCGTTCGGGACCGGCGGTGCGGATCATCGCATCGCCATACACACGATCCACCCAAAAGCGCGCGAACGAACTGATGTAGGTGCGCATATCCTCCATGCGATCTGCGGTGAAGCGCGAGGTGATGTTGATGGTGAACATGCGCCGCCACTGTCCGCCACCAAATGAGGCGTGCTTTAGATTCTGATTGAATGCAACCACATCGCCGGGCTGCGTCTCCAGGGCCAGAGCGGGCACGTCGCTGCCCGCACACCCCCAGAACTGTTCGCTCCGGCCGATCTGGCGATGCACCTGGTCTGCAAAACGATCGCCAAACAGGTGGCTGCCTGGGATGACACGCAGCGCTCCAGTATCGCGTGTCAATGGGTCGAGATAAAGCGCTATTTTCACGTAGGGGTGCTGTGGCGAGATCGTGTCGGAGTGCCAGCCGGTATCGCCAACGTAATAATTTCCGTCACTACCTGTGTAGGCGAAATCGTCGCCGCACAAGCTGGTCGCAATGGACAGGATGCGTGGATCGTCAAGCAAGCTGCTGAGGTATTCGCTCTGATCGATAAAAGGGACGATACAAGAGCGCGCTTTGCCATCATGTGGCTGGCCGTTGTGTCCTCCCCCTCTGTGGACAAAGACGGCTTCGAACTCCTCGGTGATCGCCCCTATCCGTTCGCGCAGCAGACCGGGAAAGTGCAAGAATCCAAACGCGGCGTAGAACGCCATTTGCTGTTCAGACAGCCGGGTCGCCATATAACAGCCCTCCATTACATCGACATCAAGTTTATAAACAACAACAGCCACTGACAGACTCTGACGCGAGACGACTGCAATAACGACGGTGTGAATTTTTACGCTACCAAGTATACGTGCTATAATTTTCCACGGCCCGGCGAAACGTGATTGCGTAGCCGGGCTGATTTTGATGCAGGAATCCCTACTAATTCCGTGGGAATTGTAGTAATTGCAATATGAAACTCTCGACGCGAAGCAAATATGGGCTGCGAGCATTGTTGGATATGGCGGCTCACGTAGACGATGGCGCGGTAACGCTCAAGGAACTGGCCAAGCGCAATAACATCCCGGTGAAGTTTCTTGAACAGATCTTCCTGGCGTTGCGCAATGCCGGGGTTGTCCGCAGCCGGGTAGGCGCGCAAGGCGGCTACCATCTTGCGCGCCTGCCGAAGGAAATCACCTTGGGTGAGGTGATCCGCGTATTGGACGGCACCATTGCTCCGGTGGGCTGCGTAAGCCAGATCGCTTACGAACCATGCACTTGCCCTGATATGGAAACTTGTGCATTACGTGCAGCGATGAATCGCGTGCGCGATGCCATCGTGGGCGTGGTGGATACCATGTCGTTGGCCGACGCACTGGCGCAGACAAAAACGCGGACTCGCCGAAACGGCAGATCCGATTAGTGTGGAAGGAATACCCCTTATCCCTACACCCCTACACCGTGCGCTATTGAACTCATAGGAGGAATGATCGTGCGTTTCGTATCTACTCTTGATCCATTTAATCGTGGTTGGATTGTGGCTGCTCTGGCGGCTGTTACGCTTGCGGGTTGCTCTGCCGCACCTGCGCCGACTGCGGGAGGAAGCCAGCCTGCCAACAAGCCAGCCGTTACTGTGCGCCTGGGGTATTTCCCAAACATCACGCATAGCCAGGCATTGGTAGGAGTTGCCCGAGGTGACTTTCAGAAGGCACTGGGAACGGCGGCAACGCTGGACACAAAAGTCTTTAACGCGGGGCCGTCTGTGATCGAAGCCCTTTTCGCTGGTCAACTGGACCTCGCCTACATTGGCCCCAACCCGGCGATCAATGGCTATGTCAAAAGCGATGGCGCGGCGTTGCGCATCATCGCCGGCGCCACCAGCGGCGGCGCCGCTCTGATCGTGCGGTCCGCGGCCAATATCAGCAAGCCTGAAGACCTGGCCGGTAAGAGGCTGGCTTCGCCTCAGTTGGGTAACACCCAGGATGTGGCGTTGCGGGCTTACCTGGCGGAACACGGTCTGAAGCCCAAGGATAAGGGCGGTGACGTCGAAGTCATCCCGACCGATAACCCACAGATCCTTGATCTGTTCAAGCAAGATCAAATCGACGGTGCGTGGGTGCCTGAGCCGTGGGCCAGCCGCCTGATCGTAGATGGTGGGGGAAAGTTGTTCCTCGACGAACGCGATCTATGGCCGGATGGTGAATTTGTCACCGCACACATCATTGCCAGTACCGCGTTCCTGAAGGATCATCCTGACCTGGTGAAAGCATTTTTACAGGCGCATGTTGAGATCACCCTATGGGAGCAACAAAACCCCGATCAAGCCAGGCAGCAAGCCAATGACCAGATCAAGAAACTCACCGGGAAGTCGTTGCCACAAGCGGTAATCGACGGCGCGTTGTCACGCATGCAGATCACATATGACCCCATATCGGCTTCATTGGTAAAGTCGGCTGAATCCGCCTATACGGCCGGTTTCTTGAAGACAAAACCGGATCTATCCGGTATTTATGACCTGACATTGTTGAACGAAATCCTGACAGCAAAAGGGTTGCCATCGGTTCACTGATTTCGTAATGCGATCTCCGTTCCGCTTATACTTGGTGCTACTCCACGGTCGCCACCTGCTAACCGACCCTAGTCAACAGCTAAGTCCGTATGAAACTCGAACTACGATCCATCAGTAAAACATTCCATACCAGGCGCGGGAACACGTACGCGCTGCAAGAGATTACCGCCGAGGTAGCTTCGGGGGAGTTCGTGTGTCTACTCGGTCCCTCCGGTTGTGGCAAGTCGACGTTGCTTAACATCGTCGCCGGACTGGAACGGCCGGATGCAGGTGTTGTGTTGATCGATGATCAGCCAGTCACTGGACCCGGGCGGGATCGCGTGATGATCTTCCAAGAGGCGGCTCTATTTCCCTGGCTGAACGTGCGTGACAACGTGACATTTGGTTTGAATGTGGCCGGTTTGCCCCGTTCGGAACAACTTGCCATCGCCGACCGCTACCTGGAGCGAGTGGGGTTGCGCGGCTTCGAGAAGGCATATGTGTACGAGATATCCGGCGGGATGAAACAGCGTGTGGCACTGGCGCGCGCTCTCGCGCTCGATCCGCTGGTGTTGCTGATGGACGAGCCATTCGCTGCGCTCGACGCGCAGACGCGTGACCTGTTGCACACCGAGTTGCAGGACATTTGGCTGCACAGTGGCAAGACGATCATATTCGTCACGCACAATGTGCGCGAGGCGCTGGTGCTTGGCGATAGGGTGTTGCTCATGTCGGCACGGCCGGGGCGGATTAAGCGTGAATTTTGTTGTCAATTGGCGCGCCCACGCCAGATCGAGGATCACGCGCTCGTGGATGTGGCGCGCGAGGTGTTGGCCGATTTGCGCGAAGAAGTTATGGCTGCCAAGCAGGAGGTGGGTAGTGAACGGCTGGCGGCTTAAGTTATTGTTTTTCGTTATCCTGCTGGTGATCTGGGAAGGGCTTGCGCGCCTGCGCCTGTGGCCTGCCTATGTGTTCCCTTCGCCGGTGGATGTGGTGCAGTCGATTCTGAGTGGCTTTGGAGATGGCAGTTACAGTCTGGCCATCCTCACCAGCATGCGGCGTATTCTGATAGGCTATGGGTTGTCTTTGGGGGTCGGTATACCGCTTGGGCTGCTGCTCGGGCGTATCCGGGTGGTCCAGGATACCATCGGCACGCTCGTGCTCGGGCTGCAGGCGCTGCCGAGCATCTGCTGGCTGCCGTTGGCGTTGTTATGGTTTGGATTATCGGAGACAGCCATCCTGTTCGTGGTGGTGATGGGTGCGGTATTGTCGGTCACCCTCTCGACGGCTGATGGCGTGCGCAACACACCGCCTCTGTATATCCGCGCGGCGCGAACGATGGGTGCACGGCAGTGGCACCTCTACAGTGGCGTGATTCTGCCGGCTGCGCTGCCGGCCATCCTGTCTGGGATGAAGTTGGGCTGGTCGTTTGCCTGGCGCTCGCTGATGGCTGGCGAACTGTTGTATGTCAGTCTCGGCTTGGGTCAGTTATTGACCATGGGGCGCGAGCTGAACGACATGAGCCAGGTCATCGCGACGATGCTCATGATCGTCGCCATCGGGCTGGTGGTGGACCGGCTGGTTTTCAGCCCCCTTGAGCGGCATGCCAGGGAGCGCTGGGGATTGAGTGTCGCGTAGTATGCCTGGTTCATCCGGGTTCGATGTAACCGCTTAAATTCCCATCTCGGTGCGTTTTGGCCGGGAGCTGCGTGTAACCCGTTGCTGCTCAAGGTCCCGTCTCGGGGCCGTCGGTGAGCGTAGAGCCGCACCCGGCGAATGACCACCCGCCCATACCGCGCCCCGCGACGGGGCGCTCAGCTTAAATTGGGGTGGGCAGAGCACCTCTGCCATCGCAGCTCCCGGCCCCGTCTCGGGGCCGGTGGTAAGCATGGAACCGCGCCTGGCGAATGGTTGCCCACCCAGGCAGCGCCCCGAGACGGGCGCTGAGCACGTGTGAAAGCCTGCTGGATGCACTGCCACGAGCGCCTCGAGGCAGGGCTTTGAGCAGATGCGAGAATGTGTATGGTGAATCATTCAACGTACGAGCATGAAGTCGTGGCGTATCACTTTCCGGAAGTTGAATTCATAAGTTAACAGCCAGGCGATCAGGCCGATGAGGCGGGCGATGACGGCGCCAGTGAGTCCAATCGGTGTAAAGCTCAGCAGGGCCCATGTGAGCAGGAAGCTGGGAATGCCGAAGGCAAGATTGGGCGGCGCAACGCGCCCCGGATTGCCGCTGGCAAACATGAAGTACCAGTACCAACCCCCTAAACCCGAGATCACCCAACTCAGCACCAGGAGGCGCAGTACCGGCGCCGCGTCGCGGAAGTCCGGCCCATAGAGTTGGTAAAGGATCGGTTCTGCGAACACGAACACGATAATGGCAGCGCTGCCCAGCACGACGGCGGTGCTCACCTGGCGCAGACGGAAATCGGCTCGGATTGCGGCGTAATCTCGCGATGCCAGTTTACGTGACCAATCTGCCATGGCTGGGATGGTAACGGCCAGCCCAATCGTCGTCACCCAGGTGTGCAGCGAAAGGGCAACGTCGTAATGGCCCAGGTCACGACTGGTCAGGTGGGTGACGATGAGGGTGTTGGTGCCGAAGCTGGCGATGACATTGCTGAAAGTCGCCAACCAGGGTCCTCGGCCTGCGCGTAGCATTGGCTGCACCAGGGTGCGGTCGGGCCGCAGCGAGTGCCAGCCACCCAGCCCGCGCACAAAGAGGACGAATGAAAAGCCTGTCGTGAGTAGACTGGTGATGGCCAGCGTTCCCATATAAGTCAGAGGGGTCATGTCTCCGCTGAACGCCTGGTACCCCAATAGCAGTGTGACCGGCAATATCCCACCCAGCAAGCCAACCGCTGACCATTGCCGCAACCAACCGGCGGATTGGCTGATTGCGAGGAGTACGCTGTTGATCTGTCCGAGCGCGAACACGAGCGCATAGAGCACTGCCACCGGGCGCAAGGCCGCGTCGCCGAACTGCCGCACACCAGCGGGCAATAGCAGGACGGCCGGCACGGTTGCCAGGGCGGTCAGACTGGTCGTGAGCCAGAAGGTGGTTGCGCATGCGGCCGATTTCGCCGTCTTTCCCATCTCTGGGTCCGCGATCATGCGTGGCAACAGTGCGTGGGTGGTGTAGCCTGAAATCAGGCTAAACCAGCCGTAGAAGGCCACAATGGCGACGACATCGCCGTAAGACGACGCACCCAGGCCACGCCCAGCCAGCGCCACCGTAATGGTGGCGAGCGTCTGGCCGGCGATGCTGACGACGGAGCTGTACCACGAACGGCGAAACAGCGTGAGCCACTCGCGATAGGCGGCGCCAAGCTGGGTGAACGATGTGATGATGAAGGAATGGGCCATTACAGGCCATTACCCTGCTGTGGGTACACTGGGTGTCGGGCCGTTCGCGCTGGAGACGGACTCCACCGGCAGACGCCCTGCCAGATCCGGTGCGGCTTGTTCGAAACGACGCATGATGCGATCCAGGCTTTTTTGATCCTTGCCCTCAAAGCGCAAGGTGATGGCTGGTTCAGTGACAGACAGGCGCGCAATGCCCCATCCATCCGGGAACTCGGCGCGCAAACCATCCAGGGTGATCAGACTCGCTTCTCCGTCGAGCGCCAACCCCAGGTTCTGTAGCACCCGGCGAGCGGCGGTGTCCTCCATCCGGAGGCGGATATCGGGCGTAATGGGGTAGGCTTGAATGACGTCAGCCAGCTCTGCCAGGTTGTGGCCAGACTGGCGCACGATGTTGGCCATGTACAAGGAGGCGATGATGCCGTCGTCGCCTTGCAACTGGCGAAAGAAATGATGGCCGCTGATTTCGCCAGCGTAGGGGGCATCGCGGCGTAGAAATGACGTTTTGATGAACGTATGCCCCGATCGCTCGATCACCGGCTCGCCACCCAGTTCGCGGATGGCATCGGCCACGATCAGCGAACACTTCTGATCGTATACGATGGGTGCTGGGCCGTCTTGCAGCGCCTGCCGCACAAACAACACAATGGCGCGATCGCCGGAGAGCGGGCGCCCGAGCGAGTCGACGAACACAACCCGATCGGCATCGCCGTCGTAGGCGACGCCGAAATCCGCATGGACGTCTCGAACGGCCTGGCACAACGCCTGCAAATTCCTGGCATTGCTCGGGTCCGGGGCGTGGTTGGGGAAGTTGCCATCAACCGTATCAAACAGGTATGATACCTGCGCGCCGGTGTGATCCCAGATTCTCCGTGCCACCAGCGCTGATACGCCATTGGCGCAGTCTACGACGACGCGCATGTCCGCCAGCTTTGTTGCCTGGCCTTGCGCAAAAGTGATGTAGTCAGGCAGGATATCTATGGCGAGTGCCTCTGTACCCTGTGCATCCTGGAAGTCTCCCGGATTGATTGCCTCTGCGATGCCGGCCAGTGTGCGAAGCTCTTCAGGCGTGATTGGCATGCGCCCGAGCGCAATCTTAAAGCCGTTGTCGGCCGCGGGGTTGTGCGAGGCCGTGACCATGATCGCTGCCGGCACGCCGAGATGGCGACGCGCGTAGTACAGCGCGGGCGTCGGCAGGATACCCAAATCGATGACCCGGCACCCGCCGCGGCTGAGCGCCGCGACGAGATGAGCTTTCAGGCTGGGCGTGGAAAGACGTCCGTCGCCGCCGACAAGGATATCGACGTGGCCGCAATGCTGTGCAAGCGCCAGACCGAGACGGGTTGCGTGTTCGTCGAGAAGTTCGGTGCCGTAGCGGCCACGGACGTCACATGCTTTGTAGATGCTCATGATTGTGGGCCAAGTTTACAGCCATCCTGATGGGCCTAGAGTGTGGCGAGCGACATCAATGCCGTGGTACCGCCGTCCACCAACATGACATGGCCGATGATGAAGTCGGCGTCCTCTGAGGCGAGAAAAACACATGCCTTGGCGATGTCGATCGGTTGCCCGACCCGCCGGCGTGGGATCTGGCGCGCCCCACTATTGACGTCGTAGCCGTCGTACTTGGTGTAGTGGCTCTCCACTTCGATCCAACCTGGTGCCACGGCATTAACCCGGATGTTTTTACCCGCCAGTTCAATGGCGACTTCGCGCGTCCACGCGCAAATGGCGCCTTTGGTGCCTGCATATACCGAATGGCCCGGCATGCCTGCGAAACCGTGCACCGAGGTCATGTTGACAATGGCGCCACCGCCGCGCTTCAATAGTTGTTGCGCAGCCCGTTGTGCGCAGAAGAACTGGCCGCGAATATTGACGTGGTAAAGCTGATCGAATTGTTGTGGGGTGACGTCGAAGAAATCCCACACTTCAGTAATGCCGGCGTTGTTGACCAGGATGTCCAAACCACCCAAGAACGTCGCTGCGCTGTCCACCAGGCGAAAGCACTCATCGACGTTGCCCAGGTCGGCTTGTATTGCGCAGGCTTTGCCGCCACTCGCAGTGATTTCCTCGACCGCTGACTCTGCGCCGTGTTTGCTGGCGGCGTAGTGTAGTACGACGTTTGCACCCTGGCGCGCGAACTCCAGTGCCACTTCACGCCCGATGCCCGTTCCTGAACCGGTAATCAGTGCGAGCTTGCCCGCCAATTTCCCATTTGACGTTGTCATGATGTGTCTCCAAAGAAGTTGGAAGACGAAGCATCACAACACGTGGCCCTTCGTCTTCCGTCTTTCGTTTGCATTCAGGTTTGTTATTTCGCGCTGACTTTTGAGAAGTATTCTGGCACGCCACGGATACCCAGATTGACGCGGAAGAGTGAGCCGGCCAATGGGCCATCCGTGTTCTTCTGATCTCCGCCCGCCGTCGTGACGTACATATCGGTGTAGTCCTTGCCACCGAAGATCACGCTCGACACTTTCTTGGCTGGGAAACGGATGCGGATGTTTTCCTCGCCTTGCGGTGTAAATCGTACCAGGCAACTGCCATCCCAACGTGCGGACCACACGTAGCCTTCCGCATCCACGGTCATGCCATCGGGCAGGCCTTCGCTTTCCGGGCTTGTGACGAACACACGTTGATTGGTGAGCGCACCGGTGCGTTCGTCATAGTCGAATAGATAGATCGTGTAGGCGTTCGAGTCAGTGTAGTAGAGGTGCTTGCGATCGGGTGTCAGGCCCATGCCATTCGAGCAGCCAATGTCCTCCAGCATGATGGTTAACGTGCCATCTGGATCGAGGCGATACAGACGTCCCTTGCGATCCTTGGTGGGCATGGTGCCGCAGAATACGCGACCGGCCGGATCCGCGAACACGTCATTGAAACGGGTCTCGCGCTCGGCAGGGATTTCGTCGATGACTGTGGTGAACTGGCCGTCACGCCAGATCTTTACTGCACCCCGGTCCATGAACAGGAGCAATGCCCCATCCTCCTGAATGGTGAACCCGCCGATGGTGTCGCCCTGGTAGATCTGTTCGTGCTTGCCCGTAGCGGGGTCATAGCGGAACATGCGTCCCGTGTTGATATCCACCCAGTACACGCGCTGTTCCATGGGGTGCCACATTGGTCCCTCACCGCATTCACATGCGTAGTCCGCGATCAGTTCAGGAATCATCTTGCCTCCGATTGAGTTTGCGTCTGCAGACTGCTGATGCAGGTTTTACCACAAACTGCCCTCTGCGCTGCGATCCCTGATAACTGGTGGTGGGGCTATAAGAGAGGCTATAAATTGAGGTACCACACCAACATGACCTCGTCTGCCACTGACGGCTCGTTGGCATAGGCGTAGCAGTTTATTTCGCCCAGGTGACAGCCTTGCCGCGCGTAGAAACGACAGGCGGGCACGTTGATGTTCTGTGTCTCAATCTTCAACTGGCAGCATTTCCGTGTGCGAGCCCATTCCACAGCGCGAGTGAAAAGTTGTGTTCCCACACCTTTCCCACGCACATCCGGGTGGACGCGGATATCCCATAACACGGTCAGATCCGTTCGACCCGCCAGCATGTGAACCCCCGGCGTGTCGAATGCCAATGTTGCACCAGCGACCGGATGCTCGCCGTCGAGCGCCAGTAGCACACACCAGTTGCGTAGATTGAATCGTTGCGGCCATGCTGTAGGCTGTTCGTAAGCGTCGTAATCCTTGATGAAAGGAGATGCGATCTTTTCTTCGCGCAACACGATGCCACCGAGTCCGCTGTCTACCCGTTCCATGCGGAACAATGAGTCAACACGAAAAGCGATGGGCACGGCTGCATAGCTGGGCAAGAGATCGGCATTGCCTGCCTGGATGCGAATGGTCATGATGAGATCAATAGAAACCACTATGTCGCACCCGTCAAGGTGCGGCACGAACTCCATGGTGGTGATCACCAGCTAATGCCGGGTATTTTGTTGGATTGCAGGGGCATACCGCGCTGGGTGCTATCTGCATCAACTTCGCAGGTTGCCCTTTGTTTTATCGTTGCAACAATCGGGACAGGATACCCTTCTTCTGCTTGATCAAATAGGCTGTTCCAGCGTTGTTTACCGTGAAACCGTTTTCGCGAAACCATATGGCCACACTCTGGCTCTTGGTCTGGAAAACACTCCCGATCGCATCCCAATCAACTGGGTCGTGAGGCGACCAGGATGGCCCACTGCACGTATAAAGGGAAGGGGTATCCGTGACCGTCATTTCCTGGCTGCAGTATGGACAGTTCATTTGTCACCTCCGGCTCGTGTCAGACCGTAGCCCTACACGATGCCGTGCTCCTGTTTGATTCGGTGAACCAGACTTGTCCTCAATGACGCGGTGCGGTAATGCATAACCGCTGAGATCGATTGCTGCGCGGCCATGCCATCATGATGTGACCAGCACTGTAGTTCATTCTAAGGGTTACTCGCAGCGATGCAACCCCCTACTCCGTTCGATTTTTGGTAAAAGCCCGGCGCAGGCAAGCGCACTGGCGTAATCGTTTTCGCCGAGGATGGCCCGCAGCATCGCCATAACGTTTTGGGGCGGGGTGCCGACTTGTATCGCGTGTGAAGGCGCAGCGATGTAACCCCCATTCTGCCCGAAAGTGGCGGTCAAGCGCTGGCACTCGGCAAAGACCATCTGTTCGTCTGCGTAGGGCAGCAACGCCTGCACGCTGATGCCGCCGTGAAAGCATAATTGCGCGCCGTACGCCTGCTTGAGTTGCTGTGGCTGCATGCCATTTGCATCGGTCTGGACGGCTTCCAGGACTTCGACACCGGCTGCCATGAGATCAGGCAGGATATCGAACACGGCGCCATCACTATGGAACATCACATGCGCGTGTGGGGCGAGTTGCTTTGCCAGGCGCATCAACCGGCGATGGTAGGGTTGCAAAATCGCACGGTAGGTTTGGCGCGAAAGCAACAAACCGGTTTGCCCACCCAGGTCGTCGGCGAAGTACAGGATGTCGATCAGGTCAGCGCAGCGCGCCAGCGCCAGGCGTAAACGAGTCTCAAAGAATTGCGTGATGTGCTCGAGAGCTGCGTGAACGAGTTCGGGGGCAGCCAGCATATTGACCAATGCTTCTTCCAGGCCGGCCATCCAACAGTAGATTTCGAAGGGGTTTCCGCATACCTGGATGGCGAGTTTGTGCGCCAGGTGACAGGTTGGATCCGCCGAAAGGATATATTCGCGCAGTCCGGCGTCGGCATAGGCATGAGGGTCCGGCCATGGGTAAGTATCGATACCGGTCACGCTTGATAATCCCGCCAGCGGGTAGACGGCGATTTCGTCGTACTGGCCTGTCCCGTAGCTCATGATGCGGCGTTGAATGCCCCAGATGTCTGTGTGTGGCGCGAGTTCGGGTCCAATATATGCCGGCGCTATCTGCAAAATATCGTCCGTTGCTGTGCGCAGGCGCTGCCAGTCCAGGCGCCGAGAGGCCAGATACCGTTCGAGAGCGACGGTCATCTCGGGCGTCGGGCCGAAATTCCAGGCGAAGGGCACCCGGTCGGGTGTTTGGTGTTGTAGCGCGGTCCGCACACGCTCGCGCGGGCTCATTCTGGTTTTTGCTGACGTCATGTGCGATGACCTCCGGTGCTGCCAGTACGCTGTCTCCTGCTTGTCGTACGGCCAAGCACGATTGACCACTCCCCGCGCTAAAGCGACGGGGATTCTTGGGTATCCACAATGGCAGCAGGCAACGCCTGTCTTATGCCATCTCCACCCCACGACACTGAAAGTGCTGTAAGCATGGCCCTGCCGTGTTTGAGCATCCGCGCGGCGTTCACATCCCGTTGGACAGTCTCGCCGCACAGCGGACAGACCCACTCGCGATCCGCAAGTGTGAGTTCCTTGTTCACGAACCCGCACGCAAAATGCGTCTGGCTGGACGCGAAGTACCGATCCCGCTTGCTCAACGTCTTGCCATTGGACTTCAGCACGTAGTCCAGCTTCAGCACGAAGCCCCCAAACGCCAAGTCGGACACCTTACGCCCCCACCGTGCTTTCATCCCAGTGAGATTCAGGTCTTCGATCCACACGACATCGTACGTCGTGGCAACGGCACGCGCCGCCTTCCACTGCCAGTCGTCTCGCTTGCGCACAACGTCGCGGTGGACTCTCGCCAGTCTTTTAAGCGCCTTCGATCTGTTCCTCGAACCCAACTTCTTGCGCGACAAACTGCGGTTGGCCGCGCCGATCAAACGGCTGGCCTGCTTGAAGCACTCGGGCGATTCAATCGTGCTGCCATCGTCAAAGGTCAGGAACGTCTTCAACCCAAAGTCCATGCCCCCGGTGTTACCCGTGGCGGCAAGGGTCGGCTCAACGTCTCCAACGTCGCAGGCGAAGCAAACCCAAAAATCCCCAACAGAATCGCGCTTGGTGGTCACGGTCTTGATCTGGCCTTCAATCGGTCTGGAAAGAGAGAACTTGTGCGTCCGTCCATCGATCCTGATAATGTTGTCGGCAACCAGTTTCCAACCGGCCTGCTTCAGCGTGAAGGAGCGGTACGTGCGCGCCTTTCTGAACGACGGCGGTCGGATGCGCTTGTTGCCCCGCTTGGTCTCTTTGAAGAACAGCGCATAGCCGCGTTCGATACGCTGAATCACATCCTGCACGGACTGTGACCCCAACCCACCGATCCACTCGAAGCCCTCGCGTTGCTTCAGCCTGGCAATGTGACGCATGAGCGCATACTGGTTGAGGTGCTTGCCGGTCAGCCGGTAGTAGCGTTTGTGCAGTGCGATGCAGTGATTGTAGAGACGCGCGTGCAGATTCACCAGCCGATGAAGGTGCTTATTCTTCGGCTTGCGGTAGATTTTGTAGCTGAAGTGCTTGATCATCTCAAGATGACCTTTAGGTCATGACCTACTTCGACGTCTGATCTTCTATGTACTGCTTGACCATGGCTTCGCGGATATGTCCCACCGACGCCACGTAGTAGCTGCGCGTCCACAGGCATGCAGCTGGCAGCGCGATTCGGAGAACTCCCGGCGCAGGATGAAGGAGGTGATGCCCTTGAAGAGACGCAAGATTTTGCGTCTCTACTTGACGATGCGATGCGCCGAATCGGCGGGACTGGCCTTCACCAACAGGTGCACGTGGTCAGGCATGATCTCCATACGTTCGATGCGGACGTGTAATTCGGTTGCCTTGACTGCTAACACCGCCTTCACCCGCGCCTGAATCCTGTCCGATAACACCGCACGCTGATACTTGGTACACCAAATCAGGTGATACCCGATATTGGGTAGTGTCCCTATATCGCGGTACACCGCTAACTCGACCAAAGATGCTTGGGTGGCACGCGAAAGCTGAGCAGTTCGTCCATCGACCAGATGTGATCGGTGAGGCTGGCTGCCATGGCTGGCGTGCGTGGTGCCCATAGCTTGGGCGAACCGCTGCCTTTGGTGGGAATGGGGCGTGACAGCTTTTGTCGAAGTCCGCCATGCGGTATGACGAAATGATAGTAAGCAAACGAGAGTGCCAGTTGATGTTGCAGATACTCATGATCTTTGGAGAAAGCATTCACCTTGCGGCCCATGCGTCGTGCATGTTGGCGGATCGTCAGGTTGTTGCGCTCAACACCATATGTCGAGATCATCTGGGACACCGAGGAGCCCTGCAAGGCCTGAGCCACGCGCTGCGGAGAACCATAGATGATCTCGGTCGTGACTTCAACGACGCGCGATCCCTCACGGCGTTTACAAACAACGGCATACAACAGATCCTCCGGGGGAACCTTGTAGGACTGACGTGGGCGCCCTGGCTTCCCGGTATGTGGGGGATCAATCGTCTCTCCGTAGACCTCCAACAACGCGTCCGCGTAGTGGGGCAGTTCATCACTGGTGAAGAACGGGATATGCCCATCCAGCCTGGTTTTCAGGCATTTCACGAGTTGTTTGCTTTCCTTCAACGTGCGTTTACCCGCCAGCCATGCCGGCACCACCTTGCTCACTGGAGCAAAGGCTACCCAAATCCAGGCATCGCCATACACTCCCATCATCTGTTCGAGCGGGGACAGTTGGTCTTCTTTCTTGCGCACAAACGTCCACAGTTCATCCAACTGGCATTCCGTCACGTGAAGCCGGCGGAAGTAATAGGCCATCACGTTTGCGCAATGTTCACCCAATTGCACGACCCATCGACACACGCTGTCTTTGTCAACTTCCAGAATGCGCGCTGTTGCTCGAATGCTCATCCCCTCCGCCATCAACTTCGCGCCCAACTCATACGCCTGCAAGTCCGTGCGAATGCCCACATACGCAGTGCCTGCTCGGGCTTCGATCACCGTGCCACACTCAGCACACTGAAAGCGCGGCTCACCGCCATCACTGCCATGTCGCCGCAGCCGCGATTCATCTTCCATCCGACCACACTTGGTGCATTGTCGATTCCGACAATGGCATGTCCGCAGATCCATTCTTTTGACCCCTTGGCTTTGTTTGCCAAGGAATCATGCTATCGCGCACGCACAGATTCCAGCGTGCCGCGTTATAGGGACACTACCC
This sequence comes from Chloroflexota bacterium, assembly GCA_023488685.1. GTDB lineage: Bacteria > Chloroflexota > Anaerolineae > J036 > Brachytrichaceae > CAIXPS01. Next base: position 19,744 of record JAMDDR010000542.1, read on the forward strand.
GATATTGAACGTTGCGGAGCGCGTCTTGTCGTACCTGTCGGCGGGCATTAGCTATAGTTATATGCAAACTAACGCCCGTGTCAACACTCGGAGCGCCTTACGGCGTGCCCTTGTATCCCCGGCCTAAAGGCACGGGCTTTACGGGCAAGGATCGTAAGACGATCGTGATCACAAGGGTGATGGCGCTGATGCCGGCGCCAACGTACAGATCCATGGGCCGGTAGCTCAGCTCGATAGTGCTGTTCCCGGCCGGAATTGGCACGCCCAGTAGCGCGCCATCCACGATGAGCGGGCGAACCTCTGTGCCATTGACCAGGGCTGTCCAGTTCCAGTGATAAGCCTCGCTCACGACCAGCAAGGTTGGCCCCTCTGCGTGCGCGGCGATCTTCATGTAGCCGGTGGCTTTGCCTTCCAGCCCGGCGCTGCCCCCTGCCGATCCCGGCACGCGCGATCCATCGCGGGCATAAATGACAGCTTCCCCCGACGGATCGTAATCATCCGCATTCAACCGTTGATAGAGGGCATCTTCATCCTGCACGCTAACGACGTTGGTCACCACCCAGGCTGGCTGGGGGCCTGGCGCAGGCCAATCCAGCAGAAACGTGTTTGCTTCGATGTTCTGGTACTTATCCGTCGCGAGCTTACGATCTGGAATGCGCCGTCCGTCATCAGTACCCATGCCGCCACGCCAGGTCACGGTGTAATGGACATTCAGCAGGCGTGAATAGACGTCTTCCGGCGCGCGCTGTAAAAACGTTTGATAATCGCGCAACACGATCGGCGACCCACCACTGATCTCGCTGAGCCCGTTGACGCAAGCGCCGTTGAGTGGCAGCCCGTAATGGTTATACAGCCGGTAGGCGCCAGTGGATTTCAATCCTGGTGCCAGGTCTTCGGCCGCCTGAATCGGTGCCACTAAAGGCAGGGCGGGGAGGGGGTCTGCTGGTTGCTGAGTGGCCGTATAGCGGTTAATCGAAAACAGGTCGAACACCAGCAGTGCCAGCAGTGATGTTGCCCACAGCCAGCGTGGTGTGTGCCCCAGCCTCGATCGCCAGGCCAGCAGGCCGGCTGTTCCAAGCAGCCCCAGCGCGATCATCGCCACCCGGTCACTGTGGGTCCCAATTTCGGGATGAGCTGGGTTGGACAGCCGCGCAAACAATAGCAGGCTGATCAGCACGGCGAAGGCCGCAACAGCCCAACCGGCGACATGTTTGCTCGCCCGCCACAGGCGGTAGCGCACGCGGGGACGCATGGGTGAAAGAAGGGTATGGAGACCGATGCTGCTTAATGTGCTGAGCGCAAACACGATGATGAGCGCGTGGCGTTCCTGGCTGTGAAACTGCTTATAACCGGGCGCAAACAGGTAGGCGAGGTCAAATCCTAGTGCGTTCGCTCCGAAACCAAGGACCAGCGCACCTATACTCACACTGATCCACAGCCATACCTCGGCGCGGCGCGAAGCGAGTGCCACTGCCACCAACACCAGTGTGACCATGCCGGCATACAGCGGCTGCCATACATTGGTCACGCCGGTCAGCACGAGCAGCGAGATGTCATGCAACACAAAGCCGGTGCCCGCCTCATTAAAAGGCAATTGTGCGCGTGTCGATGCCAGCATGAAGGAAAGAGAGGGGAGGAGTTGAGCAGCAGACAGGCCAATGGCTAGTAAGGCCGCCAAGCCTCCACGCACCACGACCTGCTTGACGGATCGTTGTGTGCGCCAGGCCCAGAACCCAAACGCTGCGGCTCCGGCGTAGACGACAAACAGGAGTGTCTGGGGGTGCCCGGCGGTGTACGCCATTGCAACACTGACGGCCAGCAAGATAGCTGGTCGCACACACTGGCGGAACGTGTTACTGGCAGCCAGTTGCCGCAACGCAAGCAATATCAACGGCAGCCATGCGGCGGTCTCCAGGATGGCCGTTTGCAGCATGGCGTAACCGGTTACGAAACCGCTGAACGCATACGCTAGCGCCCCGAAGACACAGGCCAGCCGGTGCAACCGCGCGGAGCGCAGGAAGGCGTACATCGTGAGGGCTGCGATGAGTACATGCAGCATGACCTCCCACTCAAGCGCACGCAGCGGGTAGGTGGACCAGCCGAGCAGGCGACCGAGCACCATTGTGCCCAGCACGGGTGGGTACAGCACCTGTGATTGCGGATCAGCCTGGAAAGGGTACCCACTGTATAAACATTCCTCAAAAATGGGAAACTGTCCCAGGTTGAGTTGGCGATAGGCCATCTGCCGGTAAGCCAGGAACTGCAGCGTAAAGTCACCTTGTTGAAAGGTCAGGCGATCCGATGCCACTGGGGTGAGGATACGCCAGAAGAACAGCAGCCAGGCTGCCAGAATAACGCCAATGGGTAGCAGCGTGCACAGGGTGGCCCGTGGCGTATGGTGGCGCGCTAAGCGTGTGGCGAAAGACGTAAAAGCCATGAGATTGTCGTTGGCGCTATTCTACTTGCGAAAGGGACCCTCCCGCGGGTTGCTGTCACGACCGCAAACCGTTACGGGAACCCGCGGGAGGGTGGCCGGCAACCTCGTTCCACTACAATAACCCTGTGTACGTGCGCAATCGCTCCCGCTACCCTACCGGTGAGGTGCAGCAACTTCTGGCTGTTGCCGCGGAAGGGATTGACACTGCGGACGTGGAAGTGCATATCCGTAACAGCAAGGGCTGTTTCAGCGGTACGGCCTTTTTCGCCCGTCCACGCCGGTTGCGGTTGCAGCCGGCAACGCGATGGCTCATCGTCGCGCGGATCGGCGTGCCGGATAGGTTCCCAATCCTACAGCATCATTATCCAGGCTTAAAGACCGCGCCGCGTTATGACATCATGAATTGGTGTGAAGCGGTTGTGCTGATCGTCGCGCATGAGTTGCGCCACGTGCAGCAGTTCCGCGCGCGTGCCGAGTGGATTTCAGTCCAGCGCAGCCTGCAGCCGCGTACGCAAGTGCGCCCGAGCGGTGAGGCGCGCTTTTCCGAGGTGGTCTGTGAACGTTGGGCGGTGGCGCGGTTGCACCGGGCTTAGTCGCCCATGTGCACGGTAACTTCGTGCTGCTGATCGTCATCGACCAGCGGAACCAGGCTGCCGGACAGCGTATGCCCATCCATTTGAAGCCCTGTAACACCGTGTTCGACGTGAGCGTGGTTAAGGACGTGAATCAGATAACGCGTGCGCTTGTAGCGATACTCGACGTCAAAACCGGGCCATTCCCGCGGTATATTTGGACTGATGAGTAACCCGTCGCCGGTTCGGCGCAGCCCCAGGATGGCCTCCAACCCTAGACGATACATCCAGCTTGCCGAGCCGGTGTACCACGTCCACCCGCCGCGCCCGATGTGCGGCGGAACACCGTAGATGTCCGCCGCAATCACGTACGGTTCGACCATATACTGCAGCATCTTTTCTGGCGTGTCACTGTGGTGGATCGGGCTGAGCATTTGGAACAACGAGGTGGCATTGCCTCCCTGGCCGAGTTCGGCATATGCCCATGCGGCCCAGATGGCCGCGTGCGTGTACTGGCCGCCGTTTTCTCGAATGCCTGGCACGTAACCCCGGATGTAGCCTGGATCGCGTGTCGTCTTGTCGAACGGCGGCGTAAACAATAACACCAGTTGGTCCGCTCTCCGCACCAGCCTCTCGTTGACGGACTGCATGGCCTGGGTCGCGCGCTGTGGGTTGGCTGCGCCTGAAAGTACGGCCCACGATTGCGCGATGGAGTCAATCTGGCACTCGCGATTGGTTGCGGACCCCAGCGGTGTACCATCGTCGTAGTAGGCGCGGCGATACCACGCCCCGTCCCATGCCGCTGCCTCGACAGTTCGCTGCATGGATTGGGCCTGGCTGCGGTATGCGCCAGCCTGTTGCGTGTCGCCGAGCAACTCGCAGATGGGCGCGAAACGCATGAGCGTCCCGTAGACGAACCATGCCAGCCACACGCTCTCACCGTGCCCATCGATGCCGACGCGGTTCATGCCGTCGTTCCAGTCGCCGCTGCCCATCAAAGGCAAGCCGTGTGGGCCCAGGGCATAGCATTTGCGCAGGGCGCGCCGGCAGTGCTCATACAGGCTGAACGTTTCCACGGTGGGTGAGAATTGGCCATAACGCTCTTCCTCCTCGGATTTGAGTGGTTCACCTCGCAAGAAGGGTGCCTGCTCGTCAAGGACGGATCGATCGCCGGTGGATTCGATGTAGTGTGCCGTGACATATGGCAGCCAGAGCAGATCGTCAGAACAACGCGAGCGAATACCACGCCCTGAAGGGGGGTGCCACCAGTGGAGTACGTCGCCGGCTTCGAACTGGTGTTGTGCGGCCTCAATAAGGTGAGCGCGGGCCAGCTCGGGCGCCGTGTGCATCAAGGCCATGACGTCCTGTAATTGGTCGCGGAAACCGAACGCGCCGCTGGATTGGTAGAAGGCTGTTCGGCCCCACAGGCGACAGGTGATTGCCTGGTAGAGCAGCCAACGATTCAACAGCACGTCCATGGCGGGGTCAGGTGTATGCACCTGTACGGAGCCAAGCAGGTTGTCCCATTTCTGCACAGTTGCCTGCCATGCGATATCGGCTTGAGCGGGATCTGCAAAGCGCTGGGCCAGTTGCAGCGCATCTTCGCGATGTGCGCCTTGTCCGATCACGAAGTGAATCTGTTGCTCTTCCCACGGTTGTAGATCCAGGTGAACCTGCAACGCGGCGCATGGATCAAAACCGGCAACCACCGACCCTGAGAGGCCGATGCGCCCAAGGGCAGCCGGCGTGCGTACGCTGCCCAGGCGTCCGAGGAACTCGGTTCGATCGGCCGTCACGCCGTGCAATGGTTTGCTGGCTGTGGCAAATGCAACGCGCTGGCCGAACTCGGCGCTGTACGGGTTACGCGTGAGCAGTGTCTGGTGCTCGCTGTCATACTCCGGCACAATGAAAGGACGCATGGCGTCTGCCGTGGTGCCGAGCACCCACTCGGCGTAATAAGTGACCGTGATGCGCCGGGATCTGTGTGAGGTGTTTCGCAAGTGCAGTTGCATGATCTTGACGGGGGCATCGGGTGCGGCGTAGATGCGCAAGTGTTGGGCCAATTCATGGCTGGCGTGTTCGAAAATGGTGTATCCTGCGCCGTGCCGTATCACATAAGCCGTTGTCGCGCCGATTGGCAGCGGCGTGGGTGACCACACTTCGCCGTTTTCCTCGTCACGCAGGTAGATGGCCTCTCCCGTCTCATCGCGGACCGGGTCGTTATTCCAGGGCGTCAAACGGTTCTCGCCACTGTTGATGGACCAGGTACAACTTGAGCCCGTTTCGGTGACGAGGAACCCAAATTCTGGATTGGCGATGACGTTCGTCCAGGGTGCAGGCGTCGATTCCCCCGGCGCAAGATGCATCACGTACTCGTGTCCATCCGCATCGAACCCACCCAGGCTGTTGTCGAAGCGTAGACCGGCTGGCCGCTCAATCGGCGCAGTTGGCGGTGGTCCAACGGATGTTGGGGTATCCGGCATGGGTATGAGTGGGGGCAGCCAGACGGGTTGTTCGTAAAGGTTGCCCAGTTGTTCGGCCAGTGTCCCGTTTGATCCAACGAATACGGCGCGAGCACTGGTGAGTCGCTTTAACCGATCGTCCTCATTGAGATTATCCGCGCGTATCACGAAAAGGCCATCCCGCCGGTTCAACCACATCGCATGGCCGGTGGCAGAAATGACGCGGTGAAGATAGTTGCTGAGATTCTGGTTGTATCCTGTATCCCCCTCGTTCAGGAAGACCACATTGACGGTCACATGCCGTTCGCGCCAGTAGGCATGTGCTCGTAACGCATCGCGGATGATGGGTGCCCCCTCTTTATCCAGGCGCACGAGCATGATAGGGTAATCACCCGAAATGCCATATGCCCATAACCCGCTCTGTCCCTTCTCATTTGCTGACAGCGTTTCTGGGGCAGCACGCCGTGTGCTTTGTGAATAGAGCAACATGGATAGTACTTGCTCCACTCGTTCCAAGTCCGGAGTGCCAAGGTTGGCCTGGCGCAGGTCAATGCCCGCCTGTGCGAAAGCCTGTTCAAACGCACTGTCGATCTCATGCCACGACTGATACCGCCGGGCCATCGCGATCGCTGCCTGGCGTGAGGTGGCGGCGAGTGTGACATAGGCAAGTTGCGCACGTTCGTGTGGTTGTAGGACAATTTCCTGGCCGAGTGCCATGATCGGGTCAAGAGTTGCGCCCGTGGTGCCTGTGAGCCAGTCGGGTCCACGTGCCAGTGCGGCTGGGGTACGCAGGTTTTGCCCACGCCCGATGAACCGTGCGCGATCACTTTCGTACGCGCCTGTTCTTGGGCGACCGGGTTCGGTGACGAGTGTGTGCAGCAGGTAGATGGGCTTCTCAGTGGCGGAACGTGGCCGGCGGCGGAATAGTAACGCGTTCAAGTCGTCGATGTACACGCTTTCGATGAACAGTTTGTTGAATGCGGGATGCCGCTGGTCCACAGACTGTGGCGCAAGCACTACTTCGCCGTAACTGGTCAGGCGCAGATGGCGCGTCTGATCCGTGTTGTTGAGCAGTGTGACGCGCCTGACTTCAACCTCGTCCTCCGGGGCCACGGTGACTTCCGTATGGCTGGAAATGCCACGATCCGTGCGCAGAAACTCGACCTTGTGCGCATGGAACAGCACGCGCTGCTGTTCGGGCAGTGTCGCTGTGGGTTGTAAAGTGGCTGACCATACATCGCTTAATGCCCAGCGATCCATTGCAAGGGTCGTGTCGCCCAGTCGGTGCTCCTGGATGTAGATCCATGACCCGCTATCTTCGAGTGTGGGATCTGCGTTCCAGCGTGTTAAAGCGACTCCCTGCCATTGGCTGAAGCCGGCGCCGGCATTGGTAATGATGACACCATAGCGCCCCTGCGACAGGATGTGCGCTTGTGGCCAGGGCGTTTCGGCAGGAACCTCCCAGGGAGAAATCGTGACGGGCGTGTACGCCACGCGTGTCGCCTGTGTTTCGGCGGTGTGGGGGTGCTCGATCGGTGCGCGCACCGGAATGCGTTCCTGCAACAGCAACTCGACACTTTCGATGCGCGGGTCTGCGTGTAACCGCTCGACCATGGCGTTTCCGCACAGCAGGTTTGTCACAGCCACCAGGCTCATGCCCTGGTGATGCGCCAGGTAGGATTTTACGATGGCGTGTTTTTCGCCGGGTGGGAGGCGTGATCTCGTGTAGTCGATCGCCTCGTAGTACCCGTAGCGCCCGAGCGCCTGCAGGCTGTTGAGTGCTGCGAGGTTGTCCAGTACATTGGCAGGGGCGAACGTAAGCGCGAGCAGTGATGAATACGGCGATATCACCAGGTCATCGGATAGGCCGCGTTTATAGCCCAGACCCGGCGCGCCGAAAGCACGATATTGGTAATTCTGACCGCCATCGAACGCGTAATAGCCCGATTCAGAAATGCCCCAGGGCACGTTTCTCTGGTGGGCGTAGGTGATCTGGTGGTGGATCGTAGCCCGGCAGCTTTCATTGAGGAAAAGCCCATCATACGAGCGCAACAACAGGGCAGGCATCAGGTACTCGAACATGGTGCCGCTCCATGAGAGTAGAGCCTGTCGCCCGCTCACCCGCGTGAGCGGGCGACTCAAGTGCAGCCAATGGCTTACGGGCACATCTCCCTTGGCGATGGCAACCAGGCTGCCAGTGCGTGCTTCCGAAGCTAGCAAGTCATAGAAGTTGTTGTCGAGCCTGCTGTTATCCAGGTTGAAGCCGATGTGGAAAACCTCTCGTTCCACGTTGAACAGGAAACGGAAATCCATTTCTTGTACATAGGTGTCTGCCTGGGCGGTCAGTTCCTGTAAGTTGGCGAGCACATCGGTTATGGTTGCCTCCGCCCTGCGTAATGCATCATCAAGCTGTTGGCACCACTCCTCTGCCACCCAGCGCTGTTCCGTTGCGCTGGGGGTCATGCGCAATTGCACGTGCAACTCGGTGAGACGCATTTGGGCGACTTGGTACATCTGTGCAAGATCACCCAACAGCACTGCTGGCGAGAAGGTATTAACAAACAATTGCCAGGCTTGTCCCAACGGTGATTGGGTGTCCGCGTGCCGCAGCAACTCTGGAGCCTGTCCGAGCGCTGTCGCCCATGGAAGCAGCAGGTTCCATTCATCCTGCATACTGGACAGGTGAAAGGACAAGCGATCTACCCACACACGCAGATCCCCCAACACGTTGACGTCCGGTTGCGCTGTAGCGGCATGAGCTGGTTCGACGAACTCAGCCAGGAGTGCATCAAGCTCCGGCCTTTTTTGCGTAACCAGGAGTACCAGCAGATCGCCCCATAGCTCGGGTCGCTCACGCACCGATTCGATGCTCTGGCGCAGGCTGGTCAGGTATCCACGCAGGTGGCTTGATTGATCATCGGGCGCCGTATCAACCACCTGCTTGATGATCTCTATCAGATCGATGAACCCCTCCCATCGCTCCCAGCGCATAGCGGGCCCATTGGGGAGCTGCAAGCACGCCTGGCGTAGCGCCAGTAAACATGCGGCCAGATTGCCGCTGTCCACCATGGATACATAAGCAGGTGGAAGCGGTGCAAGGGTGCGTGTGTCGTACCAGTTTAAGAAATGGCCGCGGTATCGCTCCAGTTTGGACATCGTCTCGAAGCTGGCTTGTAGGCGCGCCACCAGATCGCGCCGCCGCACATAGCCCAAGTCATAAGCTGCCAGGATGGAGAGGAGATACAGCCCCAGGTTGGTTGGGGAGGTCTGGTGAGCGACTACACCCAATGGAGCTTCCTGGTAGCGATCAGGCGGCAACCAGTTGTCGTCTGGGCCGACGTAGTGTTCGAAGTACAGCCAGGTGCGTCTGGCCAGGCAGCGTAGCTGCCGGCGCTGCTTACTGTCGGGCTGCGTCATGCGATGGGTGAGTGGACGGCTGATCCAGAAACCGATCTGGGGCGATATCAACCACGCAACCAGAAAAGGCAGGGCGCCAATCATGCTGGCGGGGCGAAGCACCACGAGTCCAGCCACCAGCGCGACGATCAGGAACAGCGTTACGCCCATTCGCTGATAGATCGAACCAGGCGTTAACTCACCACCGAACATCTGTACTGCGTGGGCTGCGGTTGTCCACTGCAGAAGCCCACGACGTGTGACAAACAACCGAGTAAGAGTGGTGATGATGGCATCCAATGCCAGCAATGCCTCATACGGCAGGAAAACGAGTGCCAACAACCAGCGGACGGCGTCCAACACAGCAGGCCGGATCTCGTTGTAAGACATGTCGTCCGTGGATGTGCGCCTGAGCGCGCCGAAAAGGGTCATCAATGCGCTGGTCATAACAGGCACCGCCAGGCTCAAGGCACCGGCAAGGCTCCATAGCAGCGGTGACCCCGGAAGCCACAGCCAGGCAGCCATGAAAAACGCCAACAAGGCGGGTGCGAGCAGACTGCGACGCAGATTGTCAACGATCTTCCAACGGTCAATCACCGAAAGCGGATTGGGGGAATACTTACCGTTGGCGAGAGGGACGCGCGGCATGAGCCAGGGCAGCAATTGCCAATCACCCCGGATCCAGCGATGCTGTCTGAGGGTGTAAGCCGGGTAATGGGGGGGATAATCTTCCAGCAGCACGATGTCGGTCACCAGCCCGACACGCCCGTGAATGCCCTCAAAAAGATCATGGCTGAGCAGGGTATTCTCGGGTACGCGATGATGGAGACTGCGCTCAAATGCGTCGACATCGTATATCCCTTTGCCGACATACACACCTTCGCCAAACAGATCCTGGTATACGTCGGAGACGGCACGTGTATAAGGGTCGAGCCCAATATCGCCGGCGTAGATACGTGTGAACAAGGATTGATTGGCAGGAACAATTTGAATCTCGGTGCGCGGCTGAAGAATGCTATAGCCGGCGACGATCCTTGGCTTGGCTGCATCATGATCGCCGGCGGGTTGCGGGTGAGTGGAAAATGCCGCCTGGTTGAGTGGGTGAGCCAGCGTCGCCACCAGGCGACGGGCAGCATTCAGTGGAAGTACGGTGTCGGTGTCCAGTGTGATGACGTAACGGATATCGTGCAAGACGTTCAGCGCACCGACCTGGGTGGTAAACGTTGTCGGTTCCGGTTGTTGATCGTTGCGTGGCCGCAATAGATGGTTAAACTCGGCGAGCTTGCCACGCTTGCGCTCCCATCCCATCCAACATTCTTCCACAGGGTTCCAACAGCGTTCGCGATGGAAGAGGTAAAACGGTGCATCTCCATCACCGTGATACTTATCGTTTAATGCTTCGATGGCGGTCCGGGCACGTTTGATGAGTTCAGTGTCACCTGGCATTTCCTTTTGTGGGGCGTCGACGAAATCGGTCAGTAGCGCAAAACCCAACATGGGGTCTGGATTGCGCAGGTAGTGCTGTTCCAGTTGCTGGGCAAGTGTGTCAACATCATCCTCTTTTGTGATCAACGTGGGTATGACCACCATACAGCGATATGGCGCAGGGATGCCAGCCTTGAAATCATAGCGGGGCAGGGTGCGCGGAGGGATTGCCAGGGTCACCATCCAGTTGACCAGGCTGATTGCGGCCGCGCTGGCTGGGATGAGGAACAAAATGGCGGTAACCACGATTTGGGCGGTCGTGCCACCGCTATTTGCGATACTCAGCGCCAGCATGCTGATGAGTACGAGCGTGATGAGTGTGATGCTGCCGAGATAGGTCAGGGTAGGGCGGGATAAGAACCAGCGCGCCAGGCGTCGCCCTAAGGCAGGCCGGTAATGTATGCAAGCCTCTAGTTGTTGCCTGCCGCGATCCACGAGAAAAAAACCGACGTGGCTGAATCGGCGTTGCCCTTCGCCCTGATGATCTTCAGCGCCCGCGCGCGCCAATTGCACGGCTTGCGCGGCGATCGTTTGTTCGTCGACGTCCGTCGCCCGCGCATATCCCTCGATGACGTGGCGGTATCGATTGCGCGTATCGGCGTCCATGTGCTCGTACACTTCTGCGGGGTCATCGCGCAGTGTTTGCTCGACGAGACTGACATGCTCGAAAAATGCCATCCAGTCGTGTGCAGCCAGCCGGCGCAACGCGGTGATGCCATTGCCCACTCTTGTGCCTGCTTCTGCATCCGCGATGAGTTCAGGGGCGTGCGTGTGGGCCCCTTTTTGTGTGAGGTGTTCTGGTGGGTTGACAGAAGTAATGGCCTGCGTCAGATGCTCCAGGAGCGCGATGCGTAGCATGATGGGCAATGCCCATAGTTCGCCCATCGTGAGTGGTTGTTCCTGCTGATAAGCGATGACAAATTGCTGTACTTCTTCTATGTTGAGCTCGGCAGAAAAGAGATGCACGATGTGTGATGCGATTGCGAAAACACGCAGCAGGCCACCAGCACCATTTATTAAAATCGGCAGTTGGCGGTAATAACCGGTTGGCAAGTCTTCACGAATTTGGCGGATCGTTTGCTCGATAATGTGAAAGTTATCGAGCAACCATTCGGCGGTATACGAAAGCGCGACCTCGTCTTTTGGAGATTGTGCGTAATGTAGATAGCAACGGCGTATCTCCTCCTCAGATGCGCGGACGCGAGCCATCAACACGGGGTTCGCGAGCAGGCCTGTTTTACGTGATGTGAAACGGACCTGGTGATGGCCACGGGCCAGTTGCTGCGCTTGTTGGATGAGGCTTTCGGTTGTGTTGGAGGCAGACGACGCTGGCGTGGCTGGCGAATTCGCTTCAGTCACTGGTGAGTTGAGCATGTGATCAGTTCTCAGGTGATCTGATCGGCGCGCTGTCCATTACTGGACTTGGCGGCCTGGTCATTGAAGCGCGGTGCAGAGTTGAATTTGGCGGGTTGGGTTCAGGTGGCGCATCCTGAACGATCAAGAGCGGGGTTGTTCCATAGGCGATGAAGTTTGTTACGATCGCGCCGAAAGGCCACATTGTATTTGCAGAATATCCGTGAGCGCTGAGGATGACCATGTCGGCACCTTCGCTCATTGATAAATCGTGCAGAGCTGGGCTGACATTGTCGGCGTCGACCAGGCGTGTTTCGATGGGCGTGGATAGCTGTGCGCGCAGTTTTTCGAAGTATGCCGTCATTTCCTCACGGTTTCGCTCCACAATCCGTGCGGCCAATTGAGCATCCTCTTCACTGAGCGGGGTGCGTCGTGGCATTTCCGGCTTACTGACGATGTGTATGATCATCATGTGAGCTTTATAATGCTGCGCTAACGTCGTGGCCACAGGTAAAACGCATTCTGCTCGCAAGGAACCATCTAAAGGAACGAACAAGCGTTGGTATTGTAAGCTATCCACCTGTGTCACTGTGGGTTGATAGGCGCGCACGATAAGTGTGGATGCAGCAGGGCTTAGGAGCACCTTTTGCGTGATACTACTTATATTCCAACCACTCAAACCGCTGCGCCCGTGGCTACTCATGATGATGAGATCGGTATGCTGATGATGGGCGAATTCGGTGATGCGTTCGGCCGCCCGGCCTTCCAATAATGTCGTTTCCGCCGTCACTCCAGCATGATGCAGACGAGCTGCAATTGCTTCGAGGTAAGCGTTGGCCTCACGCTTCTCAATTTGCCACTGTATTGGATCTATCGATGGTGCTGGATCGACACCTTGTGTCTGATCGGCAACTCGCAAGAGCGTCACATTTGATTGAAACGCCCGTGCGATGGCGACGACATGAGGGAGCACACACTCTGCCAACGTAGATCCGTCTAGTGGTGTCAGGATGCGGTCAAACATTGTGAATGATCCCTGTGTTTATTCATCATTCTGCATTCCTTTCATGCCAGGCAAATCAATACAAAACGACACGCGCACTCTTTGGAAATAAAAGGAGAGAGGCTTGAGCCTCTCTCCTTGGTCTATGCTGTTGAAAGATGATCGTTCGTAACGTTATGTGGTTTGGCGATGCTTCAAGGAGGATCTCATGTAGGAAGTTATGGTCAGGGATGGTGCGAAAGGTCTAGGTTTAGGAAAAGTTCGCGTTGGGAGCTGTCTTCCCTGTCCCTTGGTATAGCCAAGGGAGCAAGTGTCCGCCATACACTCAATCGAAAGACTACTCCCAACGCCTCACAATGATGTCCTAGGAAACGGCTTGAAACAGCTTCTCCATCAATACAGCCAACCCAAAAACCAACCCACTCACTGTCACCTTGTCTTTATTCTTGATATAAAGCTCTAAGGTTTTTAACTTTCGGGTAAGCTGAACCGATAGGGATTTGTTTGTGCTCTATGAAACTCCTATTCGTTCTTGTCTCCTATCGGTATACTATCATCCAGCCCCTAAAAAAGTCCCAAAAAAGCTCTCTTATTTAGAAAGACTTTAAGAATCAAGGTGGACGGCGTAGACAGCACTTAGAAAGGTTGATCGCTGCTGGGTTGATTGGACCTGGACTCTAAATGCTCTTTCACTGAGCCCATCTGTTGCTGGGCTGCACTACGTATTTCGTTGACTTTACCGGCGATTTGATCCTTCAAATCATTGCTCTCTTGCAGTGCGGCGCCACGCACTTCATTCACCTTGCCGCTAATCTGATCCTTCAAACCGCTGCTCTTTTCGCCGATGAGAGAGCGTGTTTCCTCACCAGAGTGGGGAGCCAGCAGTAATGCGACCCCTGCGCCAATGATGCCGCCGAGGGCCAATCCGGATGCGAACAACCCCCACTGGGCACTCATATCACCTTTTTGCATCATTTCACCTCGGTCATAAGAATGATCAGATCGTTGCCCGTCCATGACTTAGCGCCCGGACGATAGCGATCACGAATACGGCTCCCAAGAAAGCGACGATGACCGTTGTTATGTTTATGCCGCTGATGGGATCGACAACGCCAAAAATACTCGATGCTAAAAAGCCACCCACCAGCGCGCCCACGATCCCCAGGATGATGTCGCCCAGTATGCCGGAATCACCCCCCTTCATCACCAAACTCGCCAACCAACCCGCGATCAACCCGACAACCAACCAGGCCAGGATACCCATTACGACTTTCCCCCGCCAAACAAACGTAAAACGGATGATTTACCGCATCTGGAAGCCATTTCCACCCTGGTTGATGGCTTCACGGTTGATCATGCCTTCAGCCAATTGTGTCAACCGCTTATCGGCCTCACCCTCCTCGTCCAGTGTCTGCTGAAGCGTTTCGGCTGCTTCACTCTCGCCCAGCATGTTGGCGAATGTGCGAACACAGCCATACCCGGCCATTTCGTAGTGTTCAACTTTCTGAGCCGATACAATCAAACCGGCGTCCATGACGTCCGGTTCCATGTTCTCGGACATCATTTCCTTGCCTTCCTCGAGGAGACCCTCCATGCCATGGCATTTCCTGCCTGTTGGTTTCTGGCCCAGGCGCTCAAAAATCCGGTCCAGGCGCTCGACTTGTCGGCGCGTTTGCTCCAGATGCTCGTTAAACGCCTGTTGAAGCTGAGGTGATGAAGCGGCTTGAGCCATCTTCGGCAGGGCCTTTAGAATCTGGTTCTCCGCGCTGTAAAGGTCCTTCAACTCGCTAACATACAAATCGTGAAGTGACTTGAGCTTCGCCATCTTTCCTCCAGATTAAACACAACTCGGATTGCTCTTGTGAAAATAGCACCCGCTCGCTAAAAAAGTCCCAAACGGTTGCCTAAAAAAAGCTAAATAAGAAGAGATCCGCTCGCGTAAAAACAGGGCAATAAATGCGAAAAAAACCCCGAAGAAAACGGATCTTCGGGTTTCTACGTCGCGAGCAGCGTCAGAGGCACAATCGCGCGGATCAGGCCGCCTGGTTTAGTGTGGACTTACGTTCAGAGTGTAGGATGTAGCCAATGCCGGGGACAGTTTCAAGCAACTCGCTGTGCTGGTTTCCCAATTTCTGGCGGATACGTCCCAGATAGACGTGCAGGTAGTGACTGGATTCACGATATTCTGGACCCCACACGCGCGCGAGCAACTCCTCGTGCGTGATCACCGCGTCCAGATTCTGAGCCAGTTCCGCCAACAATGCAAATTCGGTGCGTGTCAAGTGCAACTCGCTGCCGTTGACGAACGCTCTGCGCGTGTCAAGGCCGATCAATAGCCCATCGATCTTGACCTGGTTGCTGGGCTGCTGTTGCGGCTGCATATTGCTGGGGACGCGGCGCCGCACGGCCCGGATGCGCGCCAGTAACTCTTCCTGGCCGAAGGGTTTAGTGACAAAATCATCGGCGCCAGCATCGAGCGCCTGCACCTTCAGTTCTTCCTCGTCATGCGCGCTGAGCACGATGACCGGCGTATCCGATCGCTCGCGTACCCACGCACACACGTCAATGCCACTCATGCCTGGCATCACCAGGTCGAGGATGAGCAGGTCGAATGACTCTGTTTTCAACCGGGTGAGCGCGTCGTTGCCATCAACCGCCTCCTGGACAGCGTAGCCACGCCCCTCCAGATTGACACGGACCAGTTTGCGAATTTGTGCGTCGTCGTCGACGACCAGTATCTTCCACATCGTTTGACTCCTAGTTCGTGACTCGCGTAAATGCGTTTTGTACCGCCCGCAAAAGTTGATCTGTACTTACCGGCTTCACGAGCACTTCGACGACGTTGGGGTACGCCGCAGTGCTGATACTGGCGTCTGTGACCGACGCTGTCATGATGACGACGGGGATGTTCTGTGGAACATCCGGGTCCCCGGCGATCGCCTCCAAAAGATTCCATCCGCTCATGCCCGGTAACTTTATGTCGAGCAGTAACACTTCTGCCACATCACCCGCTGTCCCATGCCGCAACCGCTCCAATCCCTCCTCAGCATCGCCAGCCTCGATGACACGGTATCCGCGCCGTGTGAGATTGGCCGCTGCAAACTTACGAATATTAGCCTCATCATCAACGATCAGAACCGTCATCACAGATAAACCCCCTTTCAGTTCCAGAAACTTCAGTTCCAGAAACCCGATTTCTCCGCGCTGTACCCAGCGCCGAAATCGGGTTTCTTTTCGTCCATTCGCACGGAATTATGACATGTTGAGTATTGCGATGGAAGCTAAACGGTCGAGGCGACAGGGAGTGTAAAGGACGCCGTTGTCCCAGGCCCTTCACGTTCCTGGATCCAGATCCTTCCGCCGTGCGCCTCGATCAACCCTTTGCAGATTGCCAAACCCGCACCTTTGGTGCGCTTGTTGCTGTCGCCTTCACCACGGCGGAATGCTTCAAAGATGTAAATGCGCTCTTCGGGGGGGATGCCGATCCCCTGATCGCTCACGTCTACCTGGACGGTGTCTCCCTGCGTAAATGCCCGGACTGCGATGTCACTCCGGCGTGGCGAATATTTGGCTGCATTATCCACTAAATTTGTGAGCACTTGAGCGACGCGCTGTGTGTCCGCCTTGATGGACGGCAAGTCATCTGGGATATGGATGTTCAGCGTGTGGTTGGACGTAATCGCCTGGAGCTGAGACATGGCTGCTGAGACAATATCGCTGAGCGCGCATGGTGCCGGCCGGACGCGCAACAGGCCCGCATCGAGCCGCGACAGGTCGAGTAACTGCTCAATCATCTCGGTGAGCTTGTCCGCTTCTTCATTGATGGTGCTAATAAAATCGCGTTGACTCAATTCGTCCCACGAGACGTCCTGCGCCAGCAGGGTGGTGGCGAAGCCCTTGATGGAGGTGAGCGGCGTGCGCAACTCGTGTGAGATCATGGCCAGGAACTTGAGCCTGAGTTCATTTGCCTTTTCGGCCTCGCGGCGTGCTTCTGCCTCCATCTCAAGCAGGCGCATGTTGTGAATCGCTACCGCGGCCTGGTCGACCAATCCCTGGATGTGCCGGACGTCTGACTTGTCAAGGATGCCGGGCGACAGGAAATGAAAAGACATGGCGCCGTTCCACTGACCGTTGGCGATGAGTGGGAATGACAACAGGCTGCGAGAGCCAAGATCCGGCAGATGCGACAGCATCTGCTCCGGGATGTGGGGCGCCGCATTCAGGTCGCTGACCTGGATGACCTTGGTGCGGGGAAAAACGATGTCAACACTATCGGGGTGAATGGGGTAACGTGTGCCGGCGAAGTGGGGCCGGCCCGTCTCGCGACTCTGGTCGACCAGCACCAATGCATTGCTTGGTGGCGACTCATGCTCGGCGTGTGGTCGATCCAGCAAGGTGACAGAGCCGTAACTTGCGGGTCGCAGATAGCTGCTCGCAAGCAACACGTTCAGCACATCCTCGGGCGTGCGCGCCAGGCCGATGCGCTGGCTTACGTCGTACAGTTCCCTCGTGCGCCGCAGCACGCTGCGGACCGTTTCTTGTGCCTGCCGCCGCACGGCAATCTCCCGTCGTAGTCCCAGGTTGGCTGACTGTAACTGGGTCGTTCTTTCGTTCACCCGCTGTTCGAGTTGGGCGTTCAACGTGCGCACCGCTGCCTCGGCACGCCGCCGCTCAGTGATTTCCGTCTGCAAGGTGACATTTGTCGCCCGCAACTGTGCCGTGCGCTCGGCAACGCGTTGCTCCAACTCGCTGTTGAGCTGTTGTGCCTGGCGGAACAGTCTGGTGTTGTCGACGGCCAATCCCGCCCGCCGGCCAATCTCTTCGGCCAACGCCAGATCGTCGCCGGTGTAGTGACGCCTGGATTCAGCCCAGACGAACGTGATGGCGCCCAACGTGCGGCCACGCGCGATCATCGGCGCGATCATGACGGATGAGAAGCCGATGCTGCGCACGATTGCCAGGCGCTCAGGGTCTTTGATCGTCGCAGTGATGAGTTCATCCGGGATATCAGGGTAAAACTCTGATCGTCCTGTGCGTAACACGCTGGGGATGCCAGTCGGAGCATCCCAGTTGGATGGGTGGTCCCGCTGCCACTCCAGTATCACAGCCACTTTCCCTGGATCGACGTGCGCAACGGCCAGTTGCTGCACGGATGCGTCTTCTTCGATCAAGTGAACCGCACACCAGTCAGCCATGTCGGGCACGGCGAGTTGGGCCACATCTTGAAGCATCGTCTCGTAGTCACGCGAGGTGGCAAGGATGTTGCCTGCGTTGGCCAGCAGGCGTTGAGCCTGTTCACTGCGTTTGATGTCGGTGATATCCTGAAAGATGTTGACGACAGAGGTGGGCTGCCCGCGTTCGTTAAGTACCGGGGTGGCTTTGACATTGGACCACCGCTCGACGCCATTGTCGCGCTTGCGGAACCGGATGATGGCTGAGACGCTTTGCCCCGTCTGCAACGCAATGCGCCCTGGAAGCCGATCGTAGCTTAAGGGCTTGCCGTCCTCATCCAGGATATCAAACCGGCGCCGGATGGCGCCAACGTCGGTGCTGATCAGGTGCGCCGGCGATTCGTCGCCGAGCAACTGTGCGGCCGTGGCGTTGGCGTAGATGAGGCTGCCGTCCGGCGCCTGCGCAGTGATACCATCGGCTGCACCTTGCAGGATAATCGCAAGTTGATCGCGCGAGGTCCGCAGTTCCTGCACCATGCGATCTCGTTCGCTGATATCAACCCCGACGCCGACAATGCTCGCGAGTGATCCGTCAGGGTGGTAGCGATTGGCCGACGTGAGTTCAATCGTCACTGGTGCAGTGTTCTTTGCAGATAGCACGAGTACGACATTGGTGACATCCCCTGAGCGCCACTGCCGATAGAGCTGATCTACCTGATGGCGCTGCTGACCGGGGATGAAGATGTCCCACCAGTTCTTGCCAATCAACTCATCCGGCGCATAGCCAGTGATTTTTGTGACTGCTTCATTGACAGCCAGGGTCGTCCCGGAAGGGGCCAATTCGAAGACGACGGCAGGTATTCGGGTAACAAGATGACGGTAACTGGCCTGGGACTGGCGCAAAGCCTGTTGTGTATGGCGGAGCAGGACGGACGCCAATTCGTCATTGTTGAGTACCGTGTTTACCTGGCCGGTCACAAGGGCTTGCAGGATCGCTTCTGCTTCGGACAGCCGTTGAGTGAGACCGGCAATCATGTCGTCGTCATGATCTGGATCGAGGCTGCTGTTATCTGCGCCGTGCTGGTCATCTTCGTGGTTGTCTTCATGGACGAAGGACACCGCATCACTCACAATTATCCTCCCCTGCTTTTATCCATTTTGTGTAAGAGTCGCAGCACAAGTGTGTGGCAATGGATGCGTGTGCGGAGGGGTGGCGTGCGACTGTGATATAACGATGAAGGAGAGGCTACGGCTGCCGCTGCTGTTTGCATTACTATATCACTTCTCAGGGCCTTCATCGGCGCAACCTACGGTAGCTGTGTCTGTCACTGGGTCGCACTCGTAACAAGATCGGGCACAATATAGGCATCTTGCGAGCAATGACTTGCACTGCTAGGAGACTCGCGAATGACGTTTAACCTACAGAATGATTGGAGAGGCTGGGTAAGCCCTCTGCTTGTGACAGTTGGCCTGTTGCTGACTGCTTGTGGTGGGGGGAGCACGCCGGCATCGGTGCAAACGGCCACACCGACGGCTACAGGCCCGCAGCTCAGGCTCTCACCTGCCAGCGGCACCTTAAATACCCAACTCACCATCGACGGCGCCGGGTTCCCGGCGAACGCTCAAGTCCGTGTGCACATGGATGCCACGGATACAGATCGGAGCCCTCAGTTTATCGGCGAAGTGCTTACAAACGAAGGCGGCCAATTCAAGCTCATCTTCATCATTCCCAGCGTATGGTCAGATGGAACCCCCATCACTGACCGGACGCTGAATTTCACGGGTATCACAGCCGACGAGGCATTGTCTGCCACGGCTGGTTTCACCAACGTAAGTGCTCCCAGTGGTGAAGGCATGCCCCAACCCGAGGCGACTGATCCCGCCGATGATCCGTCTGTGGCAGGACCATCGCTTGCGCTCGTGCCGGATACGGGCGGCGCGAATACAACGGTCGCGGCGAGTGCCAGTGGTTTCCCGGCCAATACGCGTATTGTGATTCAACTCGGTGTGCCTGGCGCGGGTGCGAATCCACAGGTCTACGCAAATGTCGAGACCGATGCCAATGGGAGTGCGAGTCTATCATTTGTGATGCCGGGAGCATGGCCCGACGGGCGAGCGATCACAGACCGCACCTTGATCGTGTTGGCTGGCACAGAGGATGGAAGGATCAAGGCGCTGGCTCAGTTCAACTTCGACGCCACCGCTCCAGCCGCGACCCCCGTTGCGACAGTTTCAGACGGGTCAGCCCAACCTACCACGGATGTTGTAGCCACGCCAACTGCCGGTGCACAAACCACTGTGCCGGCTTCCACAACTCCCCTGGTCGTTGATGGGCCTGGCCCCGATACACCTGAACCTATCCAGGCGTCTATCGACTTCCTCTACTCGCTGTTGCGTGACCCATCCGGTGCGAGCAGTGTGTCCTATTTAAGCCAGCGGTTGAGAACAGAGATCAGCGATAACTGGGCACTGCCAACCGGCTTGGGAATACAGCCTGGCTATAACTCGTTTCAGGTGGTGATGGTTGGCAAGAGTGAGGAAAGCGTCACCCTACAGGCCACACTCACGTATGAGTCAGGTGCGAGCATTCGCACGCTCACGATGGTCAAAGAAGGCGAGAATTGGCGTGTGGATAAGGTTGTGGCGGGAGGGCAATGAGTTGGATGGCGGACCCAATCGGCCGCCATCCAGCTAAAGTTGTCGCGCGATCTGTAGGGCAACAGCCTCACTGTTTGGCTGTTGCACGCCAGCCCGCAATTGCCATGTCTCAATGTGGGTGACAGACGCACCTGGGGCCAGTGGAGCCAGCGGTCCGAGCGTCTCTACCTCGACAAAGCGATCGTTGCAGTAGCATTCGCAGTTGCATCCGTAGTCCGGGTGGTCAGCGCCGAGTTGCGGGTCGAAGTGCTTTGTGAACAGTGTGCCATCTAGCCAGTACCCGGCCCAACCGTGCACATTGCGATAGCCCAGCTTGGTGGGTGGCGCCGCTTTTGCGTGGACAAGCGTCACTTCGTTTCCAAACACGAAGCGCCCGTCGGCGAAGTTGGTGTAGGGCCAGAAGCTATAGCGTTTATTCGGTAATAAACTCTCAGGATCGGCAGGATCGATGGGTTGTGGGAGCAACACGATGCCGCCCAAACGGCATTGTGTAATCGCCCAGGTCGCCAGTTCGACTGACCACAGCCCTGTATTGTGCAAGGTGTGCGTGACGGTCACGACAGGTTTCTCGGCCTCCATCACGAAGTCCAATCTCTTTTCAATCCCGGCGCCATCTGCCGCCAGGGTAACTGTGAGGCCGTTCGCTTTCTCGTCAACCTTGATCGGCTGTGTCTCGGGCCAGTACGTGCGCAGGCTCCATTCGGGTGCGTGCCACAGCCGGTGACCGCCGATCAGGTGGTAAGGTCCGTTCTGGGAAGGGATCGTCACGTCTGGCAATTCGGCGAAGAGGTTTTCTCCCTGCGGCCAGCCGAGAAAGATCGCGCGCGGCCCGCGTTGTGTGGTTACGGCCAGGCGGACGTGGCCGTTGCTGACCCACGTCACTGCCATCCCAGCATACTCGCCGTGCTCAAGTTTCACCATTGTGCTCATTCTCCTGCATCGCCCCGCATCCCCGGAAAACGAGCTGGCAGATGCGCGAACTGCCTGCCTGTATGGGCCAAATTTCTCCCGGAATACTGGTATGCAGGGCGGTAACCATGATAGGATATGTCGTGCCTGTTAACTTTAAGGGCATTTCATCATTTGAGCAAGGACATAGATACAAAAGCGCTCTCAAAATGGCTCCACGCCTGCGAGAACCCGCCAGAAGTTTGAGGCACATCCATGAAGTTAGCGAAGCGTTTAACCGACCTGGGGACCGAAACCGCCTTTGCCGTATCCGATGCGGCCGCCGCTTGGGCAGCCCAAGGGCATAAAGTCTATCCGTTCCATCTTGGCGATATCGATCTCCCCACACCATCGAACATCGTTGAAGCCCAATGCCGGGCCATCGAAAATGGAAAGACGGGCTATGCGCCGGGTGCCGGCATCCCGCAGTTGCGAGAGATGATCGCATCCGACGTGGGTGCGCGGCGTGGCATCGCCTATGCTATGGAAAATGTCGCCGTGCAACCTGGAGGCAAGCCGGTCGTCACCAAGTTCATCCAGTCTGTGATGAATCCCGGCGACGAAGTCCTTTACCCCAATCCCGGCTATCCCATCTACGAATCGCAAATCGAGTACCACGGCGGTATTGCACGTCCGTATCGTTTTGTGGAAGGCAGCACGGGCTTTCAGATCGACATGGACTACCTGGTGGCGTCGATCACGCCACGGACGCGTGTCCTGATCTACAACAATCAGCAAAATCCGCTCGGCACCGAGTCCAGTCACGCAGAAATGGAGCGCCTGGCCGAAATTGCCATACGGCATGATCTCATCGTCCTCTCGGATGAAGCATACTTTGAGATTCGTTACGCGGGTGGCAGCGAGAGTATCGCCAGTATCCCCGGTATGCAAGAGCGCACGGTGATTCTGTATACGTTTTCCAAGAAATATGCCATGACGGGTTGGCGACTTGGCGCGGCTGTAGGACCGAAAGATGTCATCCAGGCTATCGCCAGGCTCAACACCAACGACGAATCTTGCACGGCACATTTTGTGCAGTGGGCCGGCGTTGAGGCACTTAGCGGTAGCCAGGACGGGCCGGCGCAGATTCTCAAGGTGCTGGAGGAGCGGCGCGACCTGGCTGTTGAGATACTCCAGTCCATCGACGGTGTGTCATTGCACAAGCCGGATACGACGTTCTACCTGTTCCCAAATGTGACGCGCGTCATGGAGAATATGGGATTTAGCGACGTCGCCGATTTCGCCACCGCAGCGTTGAAGAACACCTGCGTTTCGTTTTGTACACGCAAGCATTTCGGACGCCCACAACCTGGTGAACGTGAGCACTATATCCGCCTCGCTTACTCCGGCATTAGCGCTGAGAATATCCGTGAAGGGCTGGGGAGGTTGAAGGCGTGGAGCGATCGATTTTAGATTTTGGATTGGGGATTTTGGATTGCATATTGCGGATTGCGGATCGCAAATTTGGGTTGCGCATTTCGTTTTACGCTTTACGAATTAGGAATTCCAACTTATGGCTAAACCAAAAGTGTTTGTGACACGGATCATTCCCGATCGCGGGTTGAAGAGGATTCTGGATCATACGGATGCAACTGTCTGGCAGGATGATCTGCCGCCACCGCGCGCCGTGCTGCTTGAGCGCGCACACGACTGCGATGGTCTTGTGACGCTGTTGACGGACAAGGTGGATGGCGAGTTGTTTGATGCTGCGCCGCATTTGAAGGTGGTGGCTAATTACGCCGTGGGATTTGACAATATCGATGTAATGGCGGCAACCCAACGCGGCATCCCGGTGACGAATACGCCCGGAGTGCTCACCGAGACGACGGCCGACCTGGCTTTTACACTGCTGATGACCGCGGCACGGCGGATTGCGGAAGGGCGTGACTATGCCAAATCAGGACAATGGAAGACCTGGGGGCCAATGCTGTTGCTTGGACAGGATATCTACGGTGCTACGCTGGGAATCGCCGGTATTGGTCGTATCGGTTTTGCCGTCGCTCGCCGCGCCAGGGGGTTCAATATGAGGATCCTCTACCATGACGCGGTGCGCAACGAACGGGCCGAGAGTGAATTGGGAGCCCGCTTTGTGTCCAAGCAGGAATTGCTGGCGCAATCCGACTTTCTGTCGTTGCACGTGCCGCTCGCACCTGACACACGGCATTTCATAGACCAGGCCGCTCTGGCGGCGATGAAGCCTAATGCGGTGCTGGTGAATACCTCACGCGGGCCGGTCGTGGACACGATGGCGTTGTACGAGGCACTGAAGGCCAGGCGCATCTTCGCCGCCGCGTTGGATGTGACTGACCCGGAACCCTTGCCGGCTGACCACCCGTTGTACACACTCGATAACGCATTGATCGTCCCACATATCGCCAGCGCCAGCTTTGAGACACGTAACCGTATGGCTGAGATAGCCGCAGACAACCTGCTGGCGGGTTTGGCCGGACAGGTGCCGCCAAACTGCTTGAATCCTGATATTTTCAAGAAGTAACCCTGAAGGGAGTGCGCAGTGCATAGTGCTCAGTGCTCTGTCGCTCTCCACACTGCTCCAAGCCCCCGTCCGCGGGGGCGTCTTCCTGGCGACAACGCGGTCGGGTGCATTTCGCCCCATCCCGCTCCAAGCGTTCAGTCTGCATCCTCAGATGCAGGCTGAACGAACTGGGGGGTGTAGTCCGCCTGAAGGCTCGCCCTCCGAGTCGCTCTACACTTCCAGCTATAACACCCGTGACGGGGATGTGTCGGATAGGTCGAAAGAAGCTTACCGTGAAGCCGGCGCGTTTGTGTTATGTTGCGGAACGGAGATATGCCGTAAGAAACCGTTAATCACCTATTTAGCGTTTACTCAAATGTAGCGGTTAGAATGCGTGTTGTCGATTGGATGTGTGTGGGCTGAATCGTGAAGGAGCAGGTGAGAGATGGTGAAGATAAGGTCGTCTGAAATCACCCCAGAGCATGTGTATTTCTCGCGGCGCAAGTTTATGAAGGGGATTGGCGCGCTGGCGTTAGGTTCGGTCGTGATGAGCGCCTGTAGCAACCAGGAGGCGGTGACGGCGAAAGAGACCGTGATCGCGGGTTCGACGACAGGGTCCACTTCTCTTTTTGAAGAGCCGGCGCCTGAAGCGAACCCACCGGCTGATACACCTAACAGTTACGAGGCGATTACCACCTACAACAACTACTATGAGTTCTCGGTCATGAAACAGCAGGTGGCTGACATGGCCAAGGATTTCAAGACGTCACCGTGGACGGTCCAGGTGGGTGGGTTGGTGAATAACCCTAAAACCCATGATATCGATGACTTAGTCAAGCGATTTCCACAGGAGGAGCGGATTTACCGCTTGCGTTGCGTCGAAGGTTGGTCCATGGTGATTCCATGGCAGGGCTTCCCATTGGCGCAATTGCTCAAAGAGGTCGAGCCGACCGCAAAGGCGAAATATGTCCGTTTTGAGTCGATTCTTGCGCCCGACCAGATGCCCGGCCAAAATGACGCCTACTTCAAATGGCCCTATGCCGAAGGGTTGCGTTTGGACGAGGCCATGAACGATCTGGCGTTGATGGTGACGGGCCTGTATGGGAAGCCGCTGCCACCTCAGAACGGCGCACCGTTGCGCCTGGCTGTACCTTGGAAATATGGCTTCAAGAGTGCCAAGGCCATTGTCAAGATCGATCTGGTCGAGGAACAGCCTACATCACTGTGGATGGCCGCCGCGCCTGATGAGTATGGGTTCTATGCGAATGTGAACCCGGAAAAAGCCCATCCCCGCTGGTCACAGTCAAGCGAGCGGCGTATTGGGGAGGGTGGGCGCCGTAAGACGCTCCTGTTCAATGGTTACGAGGCTGAGGTCGCGCACCTTTATACCGGCATGGATCTCAATGCGAACTACTGAACTTGAAAAACATCCTGATCAAAAGTCAAACACCCGTGGACAGCGCAGTGGCAGAGCCCGCGCCGGTGTGCTACGCCTGCCGTTCGGCATCGAGTTGACGTGGTTGCAACTCGTCGTTCATATCTGCTGCTGGCTCCCACTGATCGTGCTGGTTTGGGAGGCAAGCCACGATCTGTTGTCCGTGAACCCGATCCAGGATATCACCTTCCGAACCGGGCGGACGGCGTTGGTGATCCTGGTGTTGTCCCTGGCGTGCACGCCCGCGAACAACGTCCTGGGTTTCAAGCAAGCGCTCAAGCTGCGCCGGCCGTTAGGCCTGTACGGTTTCATGTACGCCGGTTTGCACTTCCTGATCTTCAGTGTGCTCGACTATCAGTTGGATTGGGAGTTGATTCAACAGACGATCGTCGAGAAGCGTTACGTACTGGTGGGCTTTGCGGCGCTGTTACTGCTGCTACCTTTGGCGATTACCTCAAGCAAAGGGTGGATGAAGCGGCTTGGCAAGAACTGGCGGCGTCTGCACGCGCTCGTCTACCTGGCCGTACCCCTGGCGGTGATTCATTTCGTATGGCTGGTGAAAGCCGATATTCGGGTGCCTTTGCAATACGGTGCGGTGGTGGCGCTCTTGTTAGTCCTGCGCATCCCACGCGTCAGACAGTTTTTCAGCCAGTTGCGCTTTCGGCTCATGCCAAGGCGCAAACCAGCAACAACCGGCCGGGGCGCCGCCCCGGCAGTGATTGCCCAAGGCGAAAGCACCTCCCGCAGCGGATGACCGGCGGGAGGTGTTTGTTTTGTTTAGATCAGAGCGGTAGTGTGGGCGCAGACGGGCTGATGAATTCAACACACGCTCGCGCCAGGTTGGGCACTTTCCCCAGTAATTCACCCACGTCGGCTGCTCTCGCGATCACTTTGCCATCCTGGACAGCAATCCAGTAATCGGCATACTCTTTTCTCAGCGTCTCGATGTGTGCGTCAATCCACGCACGATCTGCTTCGAAGGCAACGATTTCGTCGGCAACGAGTTCGTCAATCATATTGTCATCCATCCTACTCCCCCAATCGGAATCTGACAACTGTTGCATTCACCAGGGTGCATTGGTTAACGCGTTAATCCCACTCACACAGTGACTCGACGTAAGCGGCAGAACCATCCCGCAGCCATCCGTCCAATTGTGCCTGGTCTTTGAGTTGCTGCCCGCGCGTGCGCGGTACGACGACGAACCGGCATTCAACATCGGGCAACGCGGTCATATCCCCCCATAGTTTTTCGAATTGCGTCACTGGGAAGATATCCTCCTGGCCATGTCCCCATCGTTTCTTGACATCCTTGAGGGTGATATATGTAGGCATCCGGGCGGCGAGGGTACGGATGGCGGTTGTGACTTGCTCCTCGTTCGCCAGGTCAGCCCGCGTCAGTGCGAAAACAGCCAGTAGTTTGTCGATATCGACCCAGGTCGTCATCGTATTGTAATAGGATAACGCGAACTCGTCCTCTTCGCGCGGCATTGCCAGCCCTTCGACCAGACGCAAGCGTCCATCCACCCTTGCCAGACCGCCACCACGATCGTCAATGCGGCGCGTGATCACTTCATAGGTCAAGCATGCCCCGCCCTTGACGTGCAGGCCCAGCAACGTTGGGTCGACATTCGCACCCAGCGTGTCGATGTTGTGCAGCATGAGGTATCTCAACTGCGGACGGTCCTCCAGCAAGCGCTTCAACACACCATTGCGCAACAGGTTGGGGATCTCGTACCAGTGACCGACCGGGTGCAAGCACTGCAGCGGCAAGTTATCTGTGTAATCACTGCCCTCGCCGGCTTGGTGTGCCCATTCGATGAGGGCGTGGTGCAGACTTTCGCGCATCTTCTGCTTTTGCTCGTCCAGGATTTGTTGGGGCATCTCCTCCCAGGCAAAGCGCAAATCACGCACCATGGGGATCATGCGCAATCCAATCGCGCGCCCCGGTGAAAGCAGCAGTTGGCCGGGATAGCCATAGTTGTGCTCGTGCGCCAGGTACTGCTCGATGGGCTTGTGTGTCAGGTAACTCGTCGTAATGATGTGAGGCAGTGGGGTGCCGCATGCGCGTCCCACGCGCCGGCTCTTGGCAAGATGAACCTCGATGAAGCTGCGATGCCTGCCGCCCATTTTGCAGAAGGGGTGCAGCGCTTTGACGACGCCTGCCCCCTGGGTCCAGCGGCTGCCTGCCCCCGCTGCCAGCGACACGACCGCGACGGCGCCGCCGGCCAGCGCGCTCGTGCCAATGTCGCGTAACTCTCGTGCCAGGTCGCCTTCATGTGCCTCGTAAACATCGCCCGCCCGTACGTCCTGGATAGTGGCGTTCGCAGGCAGCCGGTTTTGTGCCAGACCGATAAGCCCGCTCCGCAACTCGGAGCGGATGAACTCGTGTTGTGCGTGGTCGAAACCGGATTGGTCCAGCAACGTGCCCAGGCTCTTGCTGTCGCCTTTGCCTTCGTGAGTACGAGGAAGCAATCGATCGAACAGAAGTTGCACCATACCGCTGAGTTCGGGTTTGGTACGGCACGCTGCGGCGAAACGATCCAGTTCATCGCGCTGGACACGTGATAGGGTGCGCTGGTCGATGCGCAGAAGATGCGGCACGATCATGGCATAGTAACCAGATGGTAGCAGCGCCTCCTCATCCACCAACAGGTCCGCGTAAGTCCCATGCTGGTTGATGGAGAAATCGTAGACCACCGGGTCCATGGCGAACGGGAGGGCGTGCTCCAGTTCCTGCTTCGCCGTGCACATGATGTCGTTCAAGCGCAGCCGGGCCGTCTGTTTGACGGCTGGGGCAAAGATGAAACCCATGCCACCACCGGACATCCCGCCGAGCATCCAAAACCCCCAGAACTGGTCGCGATACTCGGCTTGCACCCGTTGGATGAGGGTTTCTGTGTATAGATTGCTCGTCCAGGGAATGATGGTCTGGATGGGGCCCATGAAGTTACGTGTCGTTGCCGCGCCGATGATTCGCACAGGGTCTGGCTGTGTGTCTGTGGCGCGCAGGGACAACAAAATTTCATCGAGGATCTGCATGGCCTGATGGCGCCCGCGCCATTCGGCTTCGGAGCGGAGCAGGTACTTTTCGGTGACCATCTCGAGGATCGGGCCTACGTTCTGAGCCATGCCCCCGTGCACCAATACCAGGCTATTCTGCAGTTTTTCACGTATTTGCGGCGGGGCGTCCGTGTCGTCCAGGATCTTGTGGCTGGGCAGCAAACGCCCACGACTGATACCGAACTCGGGATCACCTTCGCTGGCACGTTCACCCTGGATCAGCTTGATGCCCGGCCACAGGCCGCCGGAATCCTGCCAGCCACCGCCGGAGCCACCGAGCCACTCGCCCAGGATGGCGCGGGCCGCGACCAGCCTGCGCTCGTGCTCCTGCAATGGCCCGGTCAATGACTTGGCCTGCCCCGTAGCGCGCATGCACACCGAAATCAACGAGGCGAGCAGGTTGGTTGAAACCGCCAGGCGCGAGCCTTTCGGGATGTTATTGACGTTGCTGACGATTTCCAAGCCGAGACCAGGACCGACGACCTGTTCGAGCAAATGTGCCAGGCTCTGGCCGGATCCCTCAATCCCTGGCGGGATGATGCCGGCTGCGATGATGGCTGCTTTGAGCAACCCGAGGTAATCCTTGGCAAAGTCGAACACTTCTGCCAAGTCGGTGATGGTGGCGGTGGTGCCGAGGTCAACGCTGGCGAGTTTCAACACCGGCTCGTCAATCACGCGCAGGTACGCCTCGACGGGCGGTTTTGGCGCGCTATCACGTCCGACGACTGCCAGGTCAATGGAGACATTGAGAACGCGAGCCCCTTCTGGGAAATCCATGCCCAGGAAGAAGATATCACTCCACCCACTATGGGATAAGTCCATACGCACAGGTGTGCGTTCGCGCAGAATGGGGAATGAGGTCAGACTTTCCAATCCCTTACGATCTTGTCCATTCCCATCGTCCTGTCTTAACCCGCGTGTGTCTCTTAATAGTTCTGGACGGATGCGCAACGGGTGATCTGCCGGATGACCCATGCGGAACATCCACTGGTTGCCGCGCACTGAGCGCACGCTACGCCTGACCTGCCCGGCAAGGGTTTGGAATGCAAGGTTGTGATACGTGACTGCCAGCGCACTGCTGATGCCGTCACTGGGTCCATTGGCTTCTTGCGCTGCAAGAAAAACCTCAATCGCTTCCTCGAAGCGCCGGCTTAACAAGTGCCCGTAACCCTCGAAGGAAACAAGCCCTTTGCTGGGCAGGCCGGGTTTCGTAGGCAGGTGAAAACGGTGGATGGCGTACAGGAAGAATAATGCGCGCACACGCTCGTACAGGTTGTCGCTTTTGCGGCGGAACGTATCGAGCGCGGCGCATTCAGCCAACAGATCCTTGAGTGACGCTGGGCGGCAGTAGGCATCCAACGATTGATCCCGGATGGATGGGTCGGACGAGGTGATGATGTCTATCAGGTGGCTCATGTTTAGTTATTGACCAGACACCAGTGACCGCGCCGCCAGGAGGTCGACCATCTGCGCCAGGACCTCTTCACGATCGCGGCCGCTCAGTGCCAGCGCCAACTGGGCGGTGAGCAATCCGTAGTGAACGCCGATATCATAGCGCTGGCCCTGGACCTCAAACGCCAGGTATCGCTCCACGGCTGCCAACTCGGCCAGCGCCGGGGAAAGCTGAATGGGGCCACGCCCGCCAGAGCGCGTCACGTGTTCGGCCAGGATGTTCATGACCGTTGGCGTCAGTACATGCATGCCGAAGAAGCACAGGTAAAAGCCAGCGCGCAATCCTGGCACAATCAGTTGCTGCTCGGCTTCGGTGGGGGTGGGTTTTTCGATGACATTTTCAACGGTGTAAACGTTGGGCTGTCCGGCGACGCGGCGCCCACCCACAGTGCCGTAGAAAGGAAGCATGCTCTCGCGTGTCGCCTGCACCGCAGACACCGCACATGACTCGGTTTGGGCTACCTCGATCAGTTGCTGTGCGCAGGTGCGGGTGCTCGTGCCGTTGGTGTGTTCGTGGCTGATGTAAAGGTGGTCGCTGACCAGGTGCAGAAACGGCTCATCACCGACGAACTCGCGCGCGCTGTATACGCCATACCCATAGCCGAGCGGAATGGGTTGCTCGATGAAATGCAACCGCGTTGCGTGGCAGTTCGCGGCTGCCATGTAGGTGTTTTCGTCGCCGGGGCACGTCACGATGCCGATCTCTTCAATGCCGGCGCTTCTTGCTTCCTCGATGATGACGCATAGCGCCGATTTCTGTTTGCCGTCGCGGTCAACCAGCGTCTGTAACGGCAAATTGCGTTGGCTTGGACTCGCAGCGGTAATCACCGCCTTTCGAATATTCATGTTTCCTCCTCGTGTGCCGCCGGCGTGCCGTGCGGAGATCATGCTCAGGGTGTCACACGCTTCAATGCTGCTTTGTCGAGTCGTCTGTCCGCGATGATGTGCTCAAGTTCCGCGAGCACAATCCCGACCGGCTTGTTCGTCGAGTCGATGATGATGGCATCGGGGGCAGGGCGAAGCGGCGATGCGGCACGCGAGGAGTCCAGCAAATCGCGTTGCTGCATCTTGGCCAGTACCTCTGCGTAATCACTGGGTTGTTCCCGTGCCAGCAATTCGCTGTGCCGTCGCTGGGCGCGCTCTTCCACCGAAGCATCCAGGTATATTTTAATGTCGGCGTCCGGGAGCACCACCGTGCCGATGTCGCGTCCTACCATCACCACGTTTCCGCGTTCGGCGATGCGACGCTGTTGCGCCACCATGGCATGACGCACGGTCGCATAGGCAGACGGGATGGAGACATTCGCGTCAATTTCAGGGCCCCGCAAATTCCATGTCACATCCTGGCCATCCAGCCAAACCGTATACTGCCGGCCATCCAGCGTATGTGGCGGCGTCACCTCGATTCGAATGGATTGTGCCAACGCCGTCACGGCTGCCTCGTCATGAATGTCGATTTTGTGTTGAAACACGGCCAGCGTTACGGCCCGGTACATCACGCCGGTGTCGAAGTAGAGATATCCGAGTTGCTTTGCGAGCGCTGCGCCCAGGGTGCTTTTGCCCGATGCCGCTGGACCGTCGATGGTGATTTTCATGTCAGGATGAATACTATACCAAGTCAACGCCGCAACCGGGTTCTTGCTAAAGTTGCCCTAAACAGATCATTTCGTTTCAGGGGGCGGGTTGGCAATGATCTCCTCCCAAGAAGGCAGATACCCAATGCTCTGCAGGAAGGCGAGATCATCCCAGATCTCCCAGGATTCGACGATCTTGCCGTCTTCCAACCGCCGTACGACGATGCCGTTGTGTAACACCGTTTCCCCGGTGGCCGGGATATCGAAGAAGTCTCCCTTGTGTGTCGCGGTCCAGGTCAGCTCCGTTACCACGATATCCCCACTGGCAAACATCGAATGGATCTCGGCGTGCAAGTCAGGGTTCGCCGCCTTGATCGCGGCCAGGTCATCCCGCAATACCTGCGTCTCCACCTCTTCTGATTCGCCAGCATAGTGCATGGTGAGCTTATCGGGATGCACTTTTAGAATCACATCGGCGGTACCTGCTGCGTACTCATCATAAAAGCGCTGCACGATGGCCAGGTTGGCCTTCTCGCGCGCGCTGGCCTCGGCTGCGTTGTACGCCATGTTGTTGGCCGGGGCCGGAGTGTAGACCAGGGCTCATCAATACAAAATTTCCTCCAAATAGTGCTCCTCGTGCCTGTCAGCGCATTTTTCGCACAGCATGATCTCGTGGTCAGGTCCCGTGGTGCACTCCAGGCAAATCCATTTAGCCACCTTCTGCTTGCCCTTCTTTTGACATTCCACACAGTACACGTACTCGGGCTGGTTGCGGGCAACTTCTCGGGGATATTTCACGCTGGCCTGGGGTGTTTCGATGGCTTCCAGGGTCAGGTGATGCTCGATCCAATCGCCAAAATCGTAGACGTACTTGAGTCGATCTCCAATCGCCAGTTCCAGCTCAGCGATTCTGATCCTTGCACCTTCCCCGCCGCCCATCGGTTCGACATGACCCAGTTTGACTTCGCGATAACGGGCCTGGCGCGCGGCTCCACGCTTCGTGACCCCCGGCTTCCCCTGTATACCGCGTGGGATCAGCTTCCAAAAACCACCCAGGTGGTCGAAGACATCGTGGTTGAATGCCTCGCGCAGCAACAAGTCCAGGTCGGCCAGGGTCTGCTTGCCCTGCACTTCGATCTCCCGCCAGAGGTTGGGACGGTAAGCCAGAGCGGCTTTGAAACGGTACACCTGCTCGCGCTGTTCCTTCGAGACCGGCCGGGCTGCAGGGTGCTGAGGCTCCCCGGCAATTTCACGGGCCAACTGTTCCAGGGGGGAGAAGCCACCGTCGCTGTAGTGAATCCGCCAGCCATCGCTGATCATGCGCCCATCTTCTTCCAGTACAATCATCCAATGGCCGGGGGGATAGCCGCTTTTATCCGGCAGGCGAGCATAGATGGTGGGGACAGCGACATGAGCGTAGATGTCCTCGTCTACTGCGCTTTCCAACAGGTCGAAAAACAAATCTGCCATAAGGCGGTTGCGCTGAGCCAGCAAACCCTGGTTGCGCTGGCCGAACGGCTCACGCGCTAATTGCATGACGCCCTGTTCCCAATCCAAAATGGTGATCAGCAGATGGTCTTTGGCGTTGACCTTCTGGGCGCGGAGCCAGTCACTCAAGTTGGCATATAAAGTGGTGATGTCCTGATGACCGAAGAGCGTGTTCACCTGCTGGGATACTGGCTTGATCTGGAAAGCGACCGGCTTTCCGGCCGAATCTACGAAGCGCACCTGCTCCAGCGGGAAATTCAGCGGCAGGTAGTAGGGTAGGCTGTCCACAATATTCACCAGTCCCTTGTTGATCATTTCCCGGTCTAGTGGCAGGCGAAAACGCGCGCCCTGGAAAGCCAGGCGCAGTGACAGGACCGTGTCAGCGTCGAGGAAGACCAGCAATCGCCCGTTGGCCTGGCGGATGTGCTGGCGCATGGCCTGCAAGGGGTTCCTCGCCTGCGATGGGCGCACGGCCAGCAGCTTTTCGGCCAATTCTTTGGCAGAAACCGGTCCTGTCGTAGAACGCAAGAGGTCAGCGATGACTTCTTCGTATGCAGGTACTTTTTCTTTGGATGAGGACATACGTTGTTTCTCCAGCTCAGATTGGCTCGATCCCTTTCCCACTTGTTGATTAGTACGGTGGCTCAGCAGGCCCGTCGTAGCCGCACATACCCACCCGCGGGGAGTTGAACAACGGCATCGGCTCGCCGTAGTTGTCGTGCGGATGATCCTCCACGTGATCATTACATAGATGGCCGGTCTTGTTTTCCTCGTAAAGGCATTCAATACACAGCCATCTGGCTGGCTGGCCGCACTCCTGGCAAACTGCTTCTGGCATGACATTACGCGCCAGCAACGCGATCGGATGTTTGGTGGTCGGTTTTCCCTCGCCAATCGTGAACTTGCTCAAGTGACCGCAGCATTCCAGCCAGATCGCGCGCAGGTAGTCGTCCAGCTTTTCGAGGGGGGCTGAACCGTTCATTTCCAGGTTGAGCCAATAATCTTTGTCGTAGGCATCCTGAATACGTATATGCCAGAGTGTCTCTACCGGCCGCCTGCTGGCTGCGGCAGACTGGAGCGTTTCCAGGCGCTTGGGGCATTTGTCAAGGTGTTTGGACACGCTACGCTTGGTGATGAGTTCACCGCAATAGGCACAGGTTCCACGGGATTCGGGTTTGCGGGGCATAGCAATCCTCCTAAAGTGATTATGCACCCAAGGGGAAGGGTTGGGTACCATACACTCTTCCTTGGCTTGTGCCTGACCTTCTCAGGTATGGCGCTCGCTTTACTAGGCTAGCCCTTCAACGCAGTCACTTCCGCTTCGCTGAGATGGCGCCACTCGCGCTGCTTCAGGTTGCCCAAGTGCAGTGTTCCAATGCGGATGCGGATTAACTGCTTGACGGGGTGGCCCAGTAATTTGGCGACGCGCTTGATCTGCCGCTTGCGGCCTTCGTGCAACACAACACGCAACCACGTGCCTGCGTCCGAATCAACGATCGTGCCTGGCCGTTTATCCTTCTGGGCACGCGAGCGCCGTATGGTGGTCTTGCCATCGCTGGGTTCATCTTTCTCAATGCTGACTTGTGCCGGCGCCGTCATCTCTCCGTTGAGCCACACACCCTCGCGCCAGCGCTGTAATGTGGCATCTTGCGGTTGACCCTCCACCAGCACACGATATTCTTTCTCGTGCTCGAAACTCGGATGGGTGAGCCGATACGACAGCTCGCCGTCGTTGGTGAGCAGTAACAGGCCAGTGGCGTCTTTGTCGAGCCGCCCCACGGCGAAAAGGCGTTGGGGGACCCGCACCAGGTCGAGTGCGCTTTGCTCATGCGGGATGCCGCGATCGGAAATCATCCCGATGGGCTTGTTCAATGCGATGTAAACCAGCTCATCTTCCGCGGAAATCGGCTTTCCATCCACACGCACGTCGTCGCTTGGCTGGATATCCATGTTGAAGGTGAGTGGCTGGCCGTTCAGCGTGACGCGGCCTGCAAGAATGAGCTGCTCGCAGGCGCGGCGAGAGCCAAAACCTGCGGCAGCCAGGAATCGTTGTGGCTTCATGACCGGTTTATGATAAAGCGTGTACGTCTGCAGGTGGCCGCTCTCACTACATGGGTAGCGAGCAGCGCATGCATCGTTTACGCTGCTGTTCCGTCAGGCGGCGATCCATTGAATGATAAAGGGATGTCGCTGTGGCCGTTCGTCGATGGTTCTTGCAGAGAGGGCTCCCGTAAGGAGGTTTCCTGTAGGGAAAGTTCCTGTACGGGGAGTGCTGATTCGGCCAGGCTGGCTGGGAATGACCCATTTTCGTTCACGGTGTGTCCGTCCGTCACCCCCTGCTGAACGTTGCTGGATAGCACCTCTTCGCCGGCGGGCAATACCTCCAACTTGTCGATGGGGGGCAACTCATTCACGCCGTGCAACCCAAAGTGTTGCAGGAATTCGAATGACACACCGTAGCGCATCGGATGTCCCACCGTCTCAGCGCGCCCCAACTCTTTGATCAAGTTGTGCATCTCAAGCGTCTTCATCACGCCATCGCAATTGACGCCGCGAATCATCTCGATCTGCGGTTTGGTAATGGGTTGCTTGTAGGCGATGATGGCCAGGGTCTCCAAGGCTGCCGTCGAAAGGCGATTGGTAGCCTCCAGACCGAGAAATTTCTGGATTCGCTCGGCAACCTCCGGTGCGGTAACCAGTTGCACCTCGTTGCCGTGCCGCTGCAGTCGTATGCCACGCGACTGGCATTGAACGTTTAACTCGTCGAGCGCGGTCTCGATATCCTGCGAACTGGCATCCAGCGCCGCCGCGATGGCGCTGATGGAAGCCGGCTCACCGGCGGCGTAGAGAATGCTCTCGATTTGTGCCGACAATACCGGTGTAATGGGGTGTGTGTCTCCCAAACCCTCTCCCGAACTCATGCCTTGGTTGCCGTTGTCGTGTCGTCGGTGGTGCTATCAGCGGTGCTGTTGCTGGCGGCCGGCACGGGTGTCGATTGGATCTGCTTGGTTTTGACGGCTTGAATCGTGATCTGCGGTTTGCCGTACATTTTCAAGCCGAGTTGATCCTGTACCACCACGCGTGTGATGGCCGCAATTTCCTCACCCTTGGCGATAAGATCGGTGCCGGACGTGGCTTGCACTTCGAGCCGGGCGACCACGGCGTTGTCGCGCTCGTTCGCGCGCACCCGTACGCCAATCACGCCACTGATTGCATCCACCTGCTGCTTGATCCGGTCCTCAATGTCGTGGGTCGTAATGCGGATGCTGCCGCCGCTGGCACGGCTCACCTCGACGGTGCGCGAACCAGGCCGGCGAAACTCCAACCAAATCAGGAATATGGCGATGGCCAACACCGCCAGCGCCGTCACAATGCGGAAGCCAGGCTGTGTGACCTCGGAGGCGTTCAACACACTGCTTGTGAACGAAAGAAAGCCGAGCGGTATGAGCAGCACGGCAAGGCCAAGGAGCGCCAGCACCACAATCGACACAAGCGTAAAAATGCGGTTGAACAGGTTCATGATGATGAACCATTTTAGCACTGGCAGACCCTCCCGCGGGTTGCTGTCACGAGCCGCGATGCGCGCCGGGACCCCGCGGGAGGGTGAGCGCATGGGATCAGTCTTCATCAAGCATATATCTTTGTGGAACGTGGCGCGCTTTCATCTCGCTCTGGTAGTCAACTACAAAGACACGGTATGCCGCGCTATCCTTAAAGAACTGGTGAATAAACGTCCTGTCCACCAATGTCCCAGCCCTGCAGCCGACCCACTCCAGGTAATTCGAGTATGGCCATTCTGAAGGTTGATCGACGAGGTTCGCTTTTACTGGATTCAGGTGGATGTATCGGCACAGGTGAGTCAGGTATTCCTCGCGATCCACGGTTACGTGGCGGAACCGGCTTTCGAAGAGGGTGCCTTTCCGCTGCTGTTGGACGTTCACAGCCTGAACATAGGCACTGAACAACGCGTTGATGAACTTTGACGGTGGCTGTTCTGTCTCTTGTCTGATCAGGAAGTGATAATGGTTTGGCATGAGGCAATAAGCGATGATCGCTATGCCATACTTTTGGGCGTATTGCTTGGAGAGTCTTAAACAGTATTCGTAGTTTCCAGGGTTGAAGAAGATCAAACCGCGGTCTGCTCCACGGTTGAAGAGGTGGTAATAGTGCCCACAAGCGAAGACATGGTCTCGATATGGCATAGCACCAGTTTATATCCACCCTCCCGCATGCGCTCACCCTCCCGCGGGTTGTTGTGACGAGCCGCGATATGCTCGGAACCCCGCGGGAGGGTGCCCATGAGGGTGCCAGCGCCAAATCCGGAATGATTACTATAATCTCATCATATCTTCACACTGGGGGCACGACATGGCGATCAAGCTTTCCACGCCCGATTTCGACCGGCTGGTGGCGATCCTTGGCGCGCAGCCGGACTTCCGCACGGTACAGGGGCGTGTGGACTTCATGTCCGATGTGTTCGCCGGCTCAACGCGCAGGGATGACTTGCTTGCCAGTCTCAACCTCGATGGCAACCCGCGTGGCGTGGCGGTGCGGGTGATCGAGCGGCTGACGACGTTCGGCCAGGATGAGCCGGGGCGCGAAGCGCTGGGCGTGCTGATCAACAAGCTGCTGATCTACATTGGCGCCGGCGATGACGCAGACTTCCTGCGCGACCTGCTCAAGCGTTACCCCTTCCAGACGCCGCCGGCGGCGACGCGGGGCATCACCGATGACTGGCGCGGGCGGGATACGCCCGAGCATGTGCTGGAGAAAATCATTGGCGAGAACACGCTGCGCGACATCCGCGTGCTGGAGATCCTGCTGGACGCCTCGCGTGCGGTGGTGCGAATCACGTCGCCACAAGGATTGGGCAGCGGCTTCATGATCGCCGATGACCTGGTGATGACCAACCATCACGTCATCGCCAGCCAGGAGCAGGCGCTGCAGAGCGCGTTCACCTTCAACTACCAACTCGACCGCGCCGGCAAGGAGTATCCGGCACAGACGGTGCAGGCGTTGCCCCGCGGGTTGTTCCATACCAGCCCTGAAGAAGACCTGGACTTCACAGTGGTGCAGTTGCGCGACGCGCCGAAGCTGTTCGATCCGCTCACGCTCAAGCCGGCGAAGGTCATGCGCGATCAGCGTGTGTCGATCATCCAGCACCCCGGCGGACACTACAAGAAGATCTCGTTGCAGAACAACTTCGTGGCCTTTGCCGACGCGCGCCTGGTGCAGTACACCACCAGCACCGAACCAGGGTCTTCCGGTGCTCCGGTCTTCAACGATGACCTGGTTGTTGTAGCCATCCACCACGCCGGTGGCATGTTGCCCGAGCCGAACACGCAACGCCGCTACCTGCGCAACGAGGGCATCAGCATGATCGCCGTGCTGGACGACCTGAAGAAGAATGCGCAGCCAATTTACCAACATCTGAAGAAATAGCCATGGCAAAACTACCCGTTGATCTCTATGATGCGGTTGTCGAACAACTGCTGCCGTTCATGGGCACGCGCGACGAGCGGCAGGGCGAACTGATTCCATCGCTCGGCGGCAGCCCAGCCTATTCGCGCATTGAGTGGGATGGCGCGCCGAAGGTGTTCACCGTCAAGCTGATCAGCCTGCTAACGAACGACGAACTCATCACCGTCCTGCGCCGGCTGAGCGTGGGCGCGGACAGGCGCGCGGCCATCGATGCACTGTGCGCGCGCATCGCCGCCAGTGGTGCGGGCCAGCCACAGACCGGCGTGCCGATCACCAGCCCTCAGTCCATCATCGCCCTTAACCTGATCGGTTACCTGGAACGGCGCGGCTATCTCGCCTGGCTGGTGGACGCAGTCAGGCGCGCCCGGCCAAACGCCCAGTTGTAGAAGTGCTAGACCCTCCCGCAGGTTGCCGTGACAAGCCGTCATCCGTGCCAACCACCTGCGGGAGGGTGACATGGAGGTGCGCCATGCCAAAGCTGCCGACGCCTCTCTTCGATGCTGTAGTTAAGCAACTCTTGCCCAGGGTGCGGACATTCGACGACCGCACGGCATTGCTCACGCCATTACTCAACACCGAGCGCATCTACGATGACATCAAGTGGGAAGGCACGGCGAACGCATTTGCTACGCAGCTTGTGGAGCGGTTGCAGCATGAGCACCTGATTGCCTTATTGCGCCGCCTGGATGTGGGGGCGGAACAGCAAGCCGATATCGAGGCGCTGTGCACCCAGATTGCTGCTGCTGTTAGTGGCGGTGACCGCGG
Source organism: Chloroflexota bacterium (assembly GCA_023488685.1). Classification (GTDB taxonomy): domain Bacteria; phylum Chloroflexota; class Anaerolineae; order J036; family Brachytrichaceae; genus CAIXPS01. The sequence goes on from JAMDDR010000542.1 coordinate 58,957, forward strand.
CGGACCGGACCCGTATGCGGCTGCGCTGGCCGTCTATCGCCGGGGCGTGATCGCGTTGTGGTCGCAGCCGCGCTTTCAGATCGACACACGCTTCGTCCGCATTACGCTGCTGGTCGACCAGGGCCGGGATGCCCAGGGCACGCGTTTCGTCGAGCCGCCCGGCGCGCGCGAATACAACGACCTGCGCGAGT
>JAMDDR010000542.1:59157-59958 GCA_023488685.1 Chloroflexota bacterium
GAGTTGTTAAAAGATATTGACGATCCGGCGGTGGTGTTGCTGGGTGCGCCAGGTTCGGGGAAGACCACGCTGTTGCGCCGCTTGCAATTGGATGAGGCTGGCGACCGCCTCGCCGATGGCGGCCCTTCGGTCTCATTTTTCATCTCACTCAACCGTTATGCGCTCGGCGCGCCGGAGCCGGATGAGTGGTTGGCGGGTGAATGGAACACGACTCACCCTGACCTGCCGCCGTTCGACGATCTGCGTCGCGCGGGCCGGCTGCTGCTGCTGCTCGACGCGCTCAACGAGATGCCGCACCGCGATGACGATGACCTCGCCGCCCGCATCGACCATTGGCGCGACTTTCTGCGCCCGTTCACGGAGTGCGGCAACCGTATCGTATTCACGTGCCGCAGCCTCGATTACAGCATGCCGCTCAGTAGTCCGGAAGTGACCGTGCGACAGGCCACGCTCAAGCCGATGACGCCTGGGCAGATCCATGAGTTCCTGCAGGTATATGTGCCGGATCAGGCTGAGTCGGTTTGAGAGGTGTTGCGGAGCGATGCGCAGCAGTTGGAGCTGTTCAGCACGCCGTACTTTCTCCGGTTGTTGATCGACCAATTGGCGCCGGATGGACGCATCCCGCAAGGGCGCGCAGCGCTGTTCGCGGGTTTCGCGCGCAATGCGCTTGCGCGCGAGATCGATGCGCACAACCATCTGTTGTTCGAGGATGAGTTGTTCGACAGGCGTGACCGCCGGCAGATCCTGACCCGGATGTGGGCTTCGCCCCACAACCTGCCCGAGCGTGGCAGCCTGATCCCA
>JAMDDR010000483.1 GCA_023488685.1 Chloroflexota bacterium
ATGTTGGGCGCACCCGGGGAAACGCCTGAGACAATTGCGGAAACACTCAAGGTGCTGGACGACTACGCCATCCCACTGGGCGTGTGGGTGACGCTGGGCGTTTACCTGTGGACGGATTACCAGGATATCGTCGCAGAGGCACGCCAGGCCGGCACCCTGAGAGATGACAAAACGCTCTTCTCCGGGGCGGTGTACGTCTCACCGGACCTGCCCAAGGCTTACCTTGAGGAACTGTTACTGACATTGCGTGCCACGCAGGGCTACCAGGTTCAGTTCAACAAACCCAGCGAGCAATGGATGCTCTCATGAGTCCCCGGTATTTGAGGCAACCCGCAGGGTCACAGCGATGACAACCGGGCCGGCTCATCCTTTTTGCGTACGGGAACTTCATCCATGCGTAAGATGGCGTGTGTAAAGCACATGGCTACACTTCCCGGCAGCTCAAACTGTAGAAACGAAGCACCGAAATAAGCTCTCGATGAGCACATGGGAGAGACAAGAAGCAATGAATACACTGAATACACTCGGCGTGGAGAAGCCGGATTACAGCAATTGGGTATCGACGCGGTTTGTCTATATTCCTGCTGGATTAGGCCTTTTGTGTGTGGGGCTATCGATCGTGGCCCCCGTTCTGATCGTCGTCGCCGTTTTGTTCTTCTTGATGTCGCTTTACTTTCTCTATGCACGCTATCGATTTTCTCCAGCGGGGGGAAACGTACAAGCCCAGGTTCAAGACCTGGTACTGGCGCACCTGGACTGGGATGGCCAGGGCAAGGCCCTGGATGTTGGATGTGGCAACGGCCCGCTCACGATCAAACTCGCCCACAAATACCCCAACGCCCAGGTGACGGGCATCGATGCCTGGGGCGAAATGTGGGAATACTCCAGGCGTGTTTGCGATAGAAATGCGATGATCGAAGAGGTGGCCGCACAGACGACTTTCCAGAAAGCCACCGCTTCCGCCTTACCGTTCGCAGATGAGAGTTTCGATGCAGCCGTCAGCAATCTCGTGTTTCACGAAGTCCGTGACGCCAAAGACAAGCGTGAACTGATTCGAGAAGCCTTGAGAGTGGTCAAGAAGGGCGGGCGGTTTGCCTTTCAGGACCTGTTTCAGTGGAAGAGCATCTATGGAGAAACGGACGAACTGGTTGCCACGCTCAAAAGCTGGGGCATTACGAAGGTGGCGTTTATCAAGACCAGCGACGCCGCGTTCATCCCGACGGCGTTGAAACTGCCGTTCATGGTTGGGACCATTGGTGTTCTGTACGGGGAGAAGTGAGCCAGAAACAGTAGAGACAGTCACGGTGAGGTCCAGGGGCCGGTGTGTCGTGCCAGGCACGTCTTGATGTACGCCTATGACGTAGGGGCTGGCCTATGTGCCAGCCCGATCACGCCCGTGCAATCTCGCGGGTGCGCGCGTTCCCCTGCATATACGTAGCGGCCGGCCTGTGTGCCGGCCCGGATGTCATCAGCTACGAGTATGCGCTGGAATGATGGCGTGATCGTGTTTGCCGGATGCGTGGAGCCGACATGCGCATTGGGTCAGCCCTGTGTGTTGTGCCGAGCGGGCGGATACATCGGCACTGTTGCAGACGCGACATATAGGGAGATGCGGAACTTGACCGGTGCTGCGAGCCGGGCGCGGCTGGCCGACACGCCGGTCGGCCGCTAGTGTAGGCGAGACGTGTGATGTGTACCGGCGGGAGTGTGGCGGGATGATTGAACGGAAACGCCCGATCCGCCACGCCGTTGACAAAAGGCATTCTTTTGTATAACATCCTACCCAGTTGGGGAGTAGTCTACCGCTGAGGCGGTGAGCAGTCGTCAACACGAAGCGAAGCTTCCGGCTGTTCCTAGCATCCAACGCTACTGGCGAGACCAACACGTGCTAAACAACGCCGTGGGGTCTCGTTTTTTGTTGCCCTGCATCGTCCATGATGCATCGCACCTCGCGATATCGCAGCCTGTCTGACCCCGTCCGGCACCAGTCTTTTACGCAAGGGAGATTTTGCCTGATGACACACTGGCATACGACAGAGATTGCGCAAGCGCTTAGCGAGTTAAAGGTCGACCCACACAGCGGGCTCAGCACGGCTGAAGCCGGGCAACGGCTGGCCCAACACGGCCCCAACGAGATTACGGCCGCCCAGCGTACGTCACCCTGGACCATTCTGACCGAACAGTTCAAGAATATCCTCGTTCTGATCCTGCTGATCGCCACCGGCCTGTCGGCCGTGTTGGGACACGGCGTCGAGGCGATCGTCATAGCCGTCATCGTCTTGTTCGCCGTCCTGCTGGGCTTCGTCCAGGAGTACCGGGCCGAACGAGCCATCGAGGCCTTGCGCCAGCTTGCCGCACCCACGGCAATGGTGTTGCGCGACGGGGAAGAAAAGTCGGTCGCCGCGCGCGACCTGGTACCCGGCGACATCATCCTCTTGCGCGCCGGCGACAAGATCCCGGCCGACGCGCGCCTGATCGAGTCCATCAACCTGCAGATCGAAGAGGCCGCCCTCACCGGCGAGTCCATGCCGGTCGAGAAAACAGTCGTTGCATTGCCCGGGACCGACCTGGCCGTGGGTGACCGCAAGAACATGGTGTACTCCGGCACCGCTGCCACCTACGGGCGCGGGCGCGCGGTCGTGGCCGTCACCGGCATGAATACGGAATTCGGCAAGATCGCCCAACTGCTGCAAACCGTGGAAACCGGCAAGACGCCGTTACAACAGAACCTGGATAAGGTGGGCAATACCCTGGCGCGCGCGGCTTTCGTGGTCGTGCTGGTCATCGTGGCGCTCGGCCTGTTGCGCGGGCAGCCCTTCCTGGAGATGCTCATTTTCGGCATTGCGCTGGCGGTGGCCGTGGTGCCCGAGGCGCTGCCCGCCGTCGTCACGATCTCACTCGCCATTGGGGTGCAGCGCATGGTCAAGCGCAACGCGCTGATCCGGCGTTTGCCGGCGGTCGAGACGCTGGGCAGCGTGTCGGTGATTTGCTCCGACAAGACGGGCACACTCACCAAGGATGAAATGACCGCCCGAAAGATCCTGGTGGCCGGGCAGGTATGGGAGGTATCCGGGGCAGGCTACGAGCCGCACGGCTCGTTCTCGCAGAACGGCCACACGGTCGAGCCGCCCCCCGCGCTGCGCACCCTGCTGTGCGCCGCCGCGTTAGCGTCGGACGCACGGCTGGTGCGCGATCACGACGATGGTCACGCCCCCGGAACCAGCAATGGCTGGCACGTAAAAGGCGACCCGACCGAGGGGGCACTGATCGTGGCGGCGGCCAAAGCGGGTTTGAACAAGCCGGACCTGGACACACAGTACCCGCGTGTGAACGAGATCCCCTTCACGTCCGAAACCAAGCGCATGACGACGCTGCATCGCTTGACCGACGGCGTCGTCGCCTACGCGAAGGGCGCG
>JAMDDR010000342.1 GCA_023488685.1 Chloroflexota bacterium
CACGGGCTAACGGCAGCAGTGAGGTGGGGCCTGTCAACGGATTCGGCGCCGAGTACGGCGGGAACGGACTGAACGGATTAGGGCATCTCGCGTGTGAAGGCTTATTGTTCTTGTTTGGTCACGCCTCCACGAGGACAGGCTGTGCTGTCAATGGAGAACAACAAGCCATCCCAGACGCAACAATGTAATCCGTTCAATCAGTTCCCATAATCTGATGACAGCCATCGTGACGCGATCAGACTTCCGGCGTCTCTACTCTGTCTCAAACCCATGGCTGCGAAACTTCAGCGTGCGGCTGTTCTCGTTCAACGTCCGCATGGTGTCCTCGTCAAAGCCCGGCGGCTGCGTTTTGCCTTATGAGGTTCCACCCGATTAATCTTCCCAACGTGTTCGAGTGATCGTGGCAGATGGACTTTTCTCGCGCTGACCATGTTGATGGCTTCGAGCGGTAAGGTGACTTCGATCAGTTTTTTGCACATCAGGATTCCCAAAGTGCCGATATCGGCACTGCGTATAGATTGTTACCAAACGGCAATAGTGTCTCACCGCTATACAGCAGGATGCCACAGACAAAGGGCTGGCCTACTGCTTCGGCGAACGACTGCAAGCCTTTGAAGTCGGCGCCATCGACCGTGGCGGACGCTTTCACTTCCACACCCACCAGTTTGCCAGAGCGCGCCTGCAGCACGAAATCCACTTCCTTACGGTCATGTGTCCGGTAATAAAACAGTTGCGGCCGTTGCTGGCTCCACGACGCCAGCTTCAGCAGTTCCATCCCGACGAAGTTTTCGACCAACGGGCCGGAAAAGGCCGGCGATGCCAGCATCTGTTCCTCGCTCAAGCCGTTGAGATAGCTCAGCACGCCCGTGTCCGTCATCAGCACTTTGGGCGACTTGACGAGCCGGCTGCCCAGGTTGCCCGACCAGGGCTGGATGAGCTGGATAAGAAAGATGGTCCGCAACAACGTCAGATAGCGGTGCAACGTGACATTGGCGATCCCGGACGACCGCGACAGATCGGCGACGTTGAGCGCCGCTGTTGCCCGGCTGGCGATCAGGCGCAGCAGCAGCGGGAACTCACTCAAGCCCTGAATGTTGGCCAGGTCACGCACGTCACGCTGTAATAGCGTGGTCACGTACGCATCAAACCAGTCTCCCAGGCGGTCGGGCGGGGTGCCCGAGTGGGCTTTGTTGACCACTTCGGGGTAACCGCCGAGCAACGCGCGGTGGATGACGTCGCGCCGGTCACAAGGGATGCGGCGCGTGGTGAATTCCGCGCGAAATGCGACGTCGATGAAGTCTCCGCGGGTGCCGCCAATCTCGCACTGTGCCAGCGGCCACAGTGTGATGAGCTGCAACCGGCCGGCGAGTGAGTCAGACAGACGCGGCAGCAGCATGGCATTGGCAGATCCGGTGAGCAGGAACCGCCCCGGCGCGCGCTCACGATCCACCTCCTCTTTGACGCTGACAAACAGCTCGGGCACGCGCTGGATCTCATCCAGGATGACATCCTTGCCGCGCAGCCCGACAAGGAAGCTATGGGGATCGGTTTGAGCCGCCGCGAGCACTGAGAGGCTGTCCATCGTCAAGTATTCGGACGGGTGTGCCTCGCGGCAGATGATTTGGGCCAGGGTGCTCTTGCCCGTTTGGCGCGCGCCTTGTAGAACGACCACGGGCGCATCAGAAAGAGCGTCTAAAAGCCTGTGCGAAATGGCGCGCTTGAACATACTGTGATTTTACCATTGGATGGTAAATATTTTGCTATTCTGTGGTGGTTCTTAACGAGGTGGGGTAATGCTGTCAACGGATTCGGCGCCTCGCCGTATGCGGTGCCGAATCCGTGGGTCTTGAAAATGGTCAAAGCGGGGGAATGTTAGATGGTTATGTTGTGGAGATGCGAGCCATACAAAGGTAAGTGCAAAGGGTAATAGACTCTCCTTCAACAATTCAGCCAGTTGACTTTTACTGACTTCAGCTTATACTATACAAATACCTCACTATAACAATAGTTGCCATAGTGAGCTACAGCCCCGAAACTCCATAGTACTCTTCATCAAGCTCACAACTTGGAAAGTAGCGTGCATTGTCGCCAAAAGTGTTGACCCGAAGCGGTACTCAGGAAAGCCACCGCTACATTTTCCCAACTCCCAACCACAGCTTGGGCAGATCTACTGTTGTACCCTTCGGACTCGTTAACGATTCGGAGGAGACAAAATGTCATCTGTCTCCGGTACCTGGGCCGTAGCTTGGCAAGTTGCTTCCAGAGTCTACGTGCCCGCCGTACTTAGATCTCACTAATAATGAAGAGTGCACGACAGTTGTTCATGGCGCGGACGTTGAAGGCGCTTGAAGACGGCGGTAAAGAATAGGCGCGGCACGAACCAGGTTGGTCTGGGGTCACGATCCGAGCTTCAAAACAACGCGCCTGAGTGGTTGCTTATGGAGTCACATCATGGTAGCCAAGAGGCTCTCTTTGATTGCGCTCGCGGTTACGCTCTCGCTGGTTCTAATTGCACGGGTAACAGAGGCAAAGTCTCAAATATCCAAACAAGTCGATTTGTCCAACGACCCAGCACGATGGCGTGATGAAATCGGTCAAGGGTTCGCTGAACCGCAATGGACAGCCTGGTATGGTGCTCCGCCTCGCACGAGACTGATTGCTCCGCTGTCAGACTACAGCCAGACTCTGGATATCTATCGAGACGGCTTGGGAACAGGTTGGGCAGATTGGTCGTGGAACGCCACAGTTGACCTGGCGGCGTCCAATCCAGTCTACAGCGGAACGCGGGCTATTTCGGTCACAGCACAAGCTTATGGAACGCTGTCATTACATCACGCCAGCTTTGATACCACCCCTTATTTCTGGTTGGAGTTCTACGTGCGTGGATCCGTTGTCAATCAACAGCTTTATGCTTATGCCAATGACGAGCAGGATACCGAACTGCGCTATCTCCCAGTGTGTCGCTATTGCGACGGGGGAGCGATTGGGCCAGTAACGTGGCAGCGTGTTCGCATCCCATTATCCGATTTAGATGCAGCGCGACGGCGCATTCAGAGAGTGAGCATCAAGAACTATACCGACCATATCTCCACCTTCTGGGTGGATGAGGTCCGGTTGGTAGCGGCTACATGGCGTGTGTACTTGCCCCTTGTGATTCGAGCCAGTCAATAGGATGGCACGATCCCTGGCGAGTGTCTAGAGCATGCCTTAAATAGCTTGGTGGTAGGCGGTGTATTGTGCGAGAGAGGCATAAGCAGAGAGACACCAGCAGGCTACGGAACTGTTAGTACCTTACCACTGAAATGTTTGCACAAATAGCAACGAATCTCGACTCACAGAGCGGGTTGCCCTGCGAGGTAAGGGATGACCACCAGTTCGCGCAGCTTGAGCACCAGGCTGGCGGCACGTTGG
>JAMDDR010000246.1 GCA_023488685.1 Chloroflexota bacterium
TGCTAAACAGGCTGAGCAGTTACTACTTTTCTTCTTTATAGACGACGTGCTTGCGCAGGATCGGATCATAGCGACGCAGCTCAAGCCGGGTGGAGTCATTCTTGCGGTTCTTTTCAGACCAATAGACATGACCGCTCTCAGCGCTGCGCAGTTTGATCACGACGCGATTTCCCTTTTTCTTTGCCACAGCTTATTACCTCATTCAGATATCAGTAGCGGGGCGATAGCTCCCTGTGTACTTCATACCAACTACTGAGCACTGTCATACCGAACACTCTCACGCCATCCAGGTTGGCGTCGTACCAGCCACCGGCAACAATGCCAGGTGTCGTGCACGCTTGATGGCACGAGCCAGCAATCGCTGGTTCTTCGCGCTCAGGCCAGAGCGACGGCGCGGCAGGATCTTGCCCTGCGGATTGACATAGCGGCGCAGACGCTCATAGTCTTTGTAATCCGGCACGGTGCCTGTGGTCGCGAACTCGTCCACGCGCTTCGGGCGAGCCGCATTACGATCATAGCTGTTCGCGTTGCTCCTGAAAGGGCGCTTGCCAGCCCTGCGTACAGGCTGAGACTCGTTGCTGCTATCATCATCAGCGCCGATTGCGCTTGGAATATTCTCTTCCACTGATTCTCCTTGGACTGTGCTTGTGCGTTCGTTTACCGGTCACACTGAACTATTCTATCCATTTCGGGCAAGTGATTTTACCACCAATTACGGGTTCATCTATACTTCAAATGAGGTGAAATTGATGAACATCGGTGTTGTCTTTCCACAAACGGAGTTCGGCAACGATCCCATCGCCATTCGCGACTACGCCCAAACAGCCGAAGCGGTGGGATTCTCGCATGTGCTCGCCTACGACCATGTGATTGGCGCAAACCCGAACCGCCCCGGTGGCTGGCAAGGTCCTTATACAGTGGACACTCCCTTTCACGAGCCGTTCGTGCTGTTTTCCTTTATGGCAGCGGTCACGCGAACCATTGGCTTCGCCAGCGGCATCATCATCCTGCCCCAACGGCAAACTGTGCTGGTCGCCAAACAGACCTCCACGCTGGACGTACTCTGCAGCGGGCGACTGCGACTCGGCATCGGCCTGGGCTGGAATTGGGTGGAGTATGAAGCACTCAACCAGGACTTTCACAACCGCGGACGGTATATGGAAGAACAGATCGCCGTTCTGCGCCAGTTGTGGACACAGCCACTCGTCAATTTCACCGGCAGGTGGCACAGCATCCCTGACGCCGGGATAAAACCACTGCCGGTGCAGCAGCCCATCCCCATTTGGTTCGGCGGGCACGCGACAGCGGCACTGCAACGGTGCGCTCGCCTGGGCGACGGGTGGATGCCCAATTACCGCACCGCCGAGGAAGCCAGACCCGCCATCGAACAACTGGAACGCGGCCTGGCCCAGGCAGGCCGCCCGCGCGACCGGTTCGGCATCGAGGCGCGGCTGTCGTATGGCGACGGCAACCCTGATACATGGCAGGCCCTCATGCGTGACTGGCAGGCCGCCGGCGCAACTCACTTTTCAGTCAATACGATGGGACATGGCTTTGGTGCGCCCGCAGCGCACATTGACGCGCTACGGCGCTTCGCTGCAGCGACAGGAGTAACACCACGCTCATGACACATTTCACGGACCAACAATACCTGCTTTCACAGCAGTACAAAGACGCGGCCAATCTCAACGCGCGCGTCGAATTGCACAAGCGTTTTAGCACCAATAAGTATGGTTGGAACCGCTGGGTTTTCGATCAACTCAAACTAACGCCTGGTGAGCATGTGCTTGAGTTAGGCTGCGGTCCGGGCCACTTGTGGGCAGGAAACATAGACCGTCTACCAGCGCCATGCCATCTCACGTTAACGGACTTTTCCTCCGGCATGATCCAGGAAGCTCACGCAAAGCTTGGGACGCTGGATGGGACCCGCTTCAAGGTGGTCGATGTGCAGGATATCCCATACGATGACGGCGATTTCGACGTCGTCGTGGCCAACCACATGCTGTACCATGTCCCGGATCGGACCAGGGCGCTGTCTGAAATCCGGCGCGTGCTCAAAAACCAAGGCGGCCGTTTTTATGCTTCAACCCTGGGACGCGCGCATATGCAAGAGCTGGCACAGCTTGTCAATCGTTTTGATCCGGCACTCATGTTCATGAGCAATGCTCAAACGGATGGATTTAGCCTGGAGAGTGGGGGCGAACAACTGGCCCAACATTTTGCATCCGTGACCATACGCCGCTACGAAGATGCACTGGTCGTCACCGAGGCTGCTCCTTTAATCGCCTATGTGCTATCCTCATTTTCTGGTCGCTCCCTTGCTGGCGACAGGCTCCCAACGTTCACACAGTTTGTACAGCAGGAGCTTGCGACACACGATGCAATTCGCATTACCAAGGACAGTGGCATCTTTATATGCTGCGTTGGCGAGTAGCCTTCACGGCGCTGCGCGTTCCACCCGCTTATGCGCGTTGTAACCGCAACAGAACGAGACATGGATGCCTGGTTGGCGTTAACGGCCGAGGTCGAACCGCTGTTCGGCCCAATGGTGCACGAACCGGGCTTCCTAAAGGCCTTGCACGAGAATATCGACCGCGGCAGCGCCTACTGCGTGCACGAGGATGACAGGCCATCCCGGTCGCCGTTGATGGGCGGATTGCTCTTTTCCGCCCACCCACCCCGCTACGTCATTGGTTGGCTGGCTGTGGCGGAGCGATGGCGCGGGTGTGGCGTAGGGCGCGCCCTGGTGACGTATGCGCTCACACTCGTACGACCGCCGGCTGAAATCGTCGTCACCACATTCGGTGTCGATATGCCCGCTGGCGCGCCGGCACGGCGCTTCTACGTTGCAATGGGCTTTCAACCCGCCGAGCCAGCGCCATCCGGTCCGGACGGAGGCACGCGCCAGATTTTCCGCCGTTTGATGCAATAAAATCAGGGGCGTGACTCATCCACTATAGTGACGATGAGCTTGAACGCACGCAAGCAGGAGATAGACACGGAAGGGAGGAATCATGGCAACGTTTCATTTTCGGCCATCGCTCTACCACACCACACTTGGTCCACACGAACCCGTGCTACACATCGCAGACGGCGATACGGTCATCACAACCACCGTCGACGCTTATGGCAACGACGAACGCGATCAGAACATCACCGCTCGCGGCAACCCCCAAACTGGTCCGTTTTACATCCAGGGGGCCGAGCCTGGCGATGTGCTGCAATTGCATCTGGATCGGTTGTGGCCTAATCGTGACGCCGGCTACACCAGCACCATGGTTGCGGAGAACGTGGTTGAACCGGATTACGTGCGCGAACTGCCCGCGCGGGAAATGGCGCAATGGCACTTAGACCGCACACAAGGCACCGCGACGCTCATCAAACCGGAGACCAGGTTGGGACAGTTCAC
>JAMDDR010000037.1 GCA_023488685.1 Chloroflexota bacterium
GATCGCCAATCCACCCTGGTTGGAGCAGCGACGGCGTCCCCCCGCCGAAGAAAATCGTCTCGATTTTGGATTTTGGATGGCATGGCGAGGGTGAGCCCTGAAGAGCCCTCTGCGTCTCTGCAGTGCGGATGATTTCCTGTTGCAGTGCGCGGACGTAAGGCTCAAATAGGTCGTTCAACCCAACGTAGGTGTTGAAGTCGCAATAACTGCACCGCGAGCGGCAGAAGGGGATGTGGAGATAGATGCCGGTGGAGAAAGATTGCGGCTCAGAGTACTGGGCTTGCGGCCCAGTCCCCTGGGCAGACTGAGATAGTACGGATGAGCTCTCCATCTCCAGAACGACATTAGCCATAGCGGTCACACCAGCTTCCTCATACACGCATTAGCACGACAAGTCGTAACCAGATTACCACATTCGGTTTGCGGTGCCGGGCGGCAGTGATATTCGCCGTATCATTACGACTCAGGCATTCGACGTACTCGGAAGTAGCGACCTCGTCCGTGGTGTCTATGCTTGACGAACGTTGGCTGTACCTGCTGGTGATAACGGGTCTGGTTGGTGTGTTGACCCGGTCACCCACGTTGATCGGTCTGGTCATGTTGAGCGCCACGCTCATCCTGGTCAGCCATTGGCTGCGGCGTGTGGTGCTGCGCGGTGTGAGCTACCGGCGGCACTTCAGCGAAATACGCCTTTTTCAGGGGGAAACGGTCACTGTATCCTGCACGGCGGTGAATCGCAGCCGCCTGCCGCTGATCTCACTTCACATCGATGATAGCGCGCCGAAGGCGTTCCTGCCCGCAGCCGGCGATGGCGCCGTGGTGTCCGCTTCTGGCGGCCGGTTGCGCTTCTCGTATCTCATGGCGCTACAACCCGGCGAACAGGCCAGCCGCCGCATCAGGCTGCGATCCACGCGGCGCGGCTACTACGTATTCGACACTGCGGCGTTGCGTGCGGCAGACCTGCTGGGCCTTTTCGAGATCGACGGCAGCGTAGACGCACGCGACGTGGTGATCGTCTATCCGCAGGTCCACGCGATGGAGGAGTTGGGAATCCCGGTGCGTGAGCCTTATGGCGCACTCCTGGCGTTGCGCGGACTCATCGAGGATCCATCCCGCATCGTGGGTGCGCGCGATTACCACTATGGCGACGCCTTCCGGCAGATCCACTGGAAGGCTACCGCGCACCACGGTACGCTGCAAACACGGGTGTGCGAACACACCAGCGACCCAACCGCCGTCGTCTTCCTTAACGTCGCCACGTCCACACCGGCCTGGCGTGACCTTGATGAGGAACAGGTCGAATGGGCAGTATCGGTGGCAGCCAGCATCGCCACGTGGGCACACAACTCTGGCGCGGTGGTCGGTCTGATCACCAACGGCAATGCGCCCAAAGCCCCTAAAGCGCCGCGCGTGCCACCCAGGCGGTCACCCAACCAGTGGGCGCGCATCCTGGAGAGCCTGGCCGTGGTCGGGCCGTATAGCTTCTTTCCGTTCGAGCAATCCCTGCTGGATGAACAGTGCAATGTCCCGTCAGGGGCGACACAAATCGTCGTGACGTCCGTGTTCACGCCGGGGCTTGAGATTGCGCTGCAACTGCTGCACACACAGGGCAAGCGTGTCGCATTGGTGTTCGTGGGCAACGACGCGCTGCCCGCGCACGGCCTGCCCTTCCCCTGCTTTACCGCCCCGCCCTCAGCAGCGCGTGCCACGTCAACCAACCCTGACCGATGGGAACAGGTGAACGCCGCGCCTGGAGGAGCAGTGCAGTGAGCATGCGTCGAGGGGTGCTGGGGCTGCTGTTTACACTGGTCGAAGGGTGTCTCGTCTCGCCGCTCCTGCTCATGATCCCATCGCCCCTCCAGCCGCTCAGCCCTGCGATGGCGCTGGGCATGGCGTGTGTTGTGATCGGTGCCATCGCAGGGACACGTCACAACCTGGCGACTCACGATGCCTCCCTATTTGTGCGGCGGGTGGTCCTGGGGGCGTGGCTGATCGGCCCGCTGTGCATCTGTGTGCTCTTCGCCGTCTCCCAGTGGGGCGCCGCTGCGTTGGACGCATCAACGGTGATTGGCCTGTTCATTTGCGCTGGCCTCCTGTGGTGGAGGGGAGTGGTGCTCGGCCTGGCCGAGTTGACACCGGCGGAAGCCCGGCAGCGTTTTCGCAACGGGTTGGTGCTATTCGGCGCCTACGCGCTGGTCACGCTGCTGGTTCCGGCGTTCGATGTGCTCCCATTTCTGTTGCCCTTCCTGCTGGGAACACTCCTCGCGTTGCCACTCAGCTACCTGGAGCGCGTGGAGCAAAGTGCCGCGGGACAACACGTCGCGATGACCTGGCGCTGGTGGAGATCGATACTCCTCAGCGTCAGCCTGGCGCTGGCGCTGAGCGGTGGCGTCATGGCGCTATTTACGCCCGACATCCTCAACCGCGCGCTGATCCTGCTGTTGGGCTTGATCCTGCTACCCCTCATCCTCGTCGGGCCACTGGTGGATACGCTCGCCGCGCTGCTGAGATCGTTGTTGAATCCCCAGGTGGACGACCCTGGCGCGACCACAGCCCTGGAGGCACTGCGCCGCCTGTTACGACAATCTGAACCAACGCGCAATCCACTCCCAATCGACGACCAGGTGGTAACGACCACGCGCACACGACGGCGGCCCCTGCGGGTGCGAAAGGCGGGTGAAGAGGATGGCACCGTGGAACTCGCCACAGCCCAGCCGCCGCCTATTCATGTGGAAACGCTGGCCGATAGATTCAACCTGCGCCGCTGGTTGGCCGGCATCAGCATCCGGCGCCTGTACGCGTGTATGGCGCGCGAAGCCTTCCGGCGTGGATTTCCGCGCCAGCTCGCACAGACCCCAGACGACTACCTGCCCCAACTGAACAGCGCTTTTCCGGGTGCCAGTGTCGAGGTACGACTCATCACCGATGCATATGTCGCTGCACATTATGGTGAAGTGCCCGACACCGTTGAGAAACTGGCCCGGATCCGCGCGGCGTGGGAGCGCACGCGTGCCACCCGATGTGACGCACCGGTGCATCGGGGAACGGATCCCCAGGCCTGATGCGGGTGAAACCGCTTATACTCGCACCAAACCCCAATTGACCATGTCCAGGCGTCGCGAAAAGTGGAGCAAGGGCGGCGAGTTGGGTAGTGTGATCCCATGCGCCGCGGCCATGGTATTCATCCGAATTGTTGCCGTCGCCGATTGCAGTGGCCATGGGCCATGGTGAATTTCGGCACGGTACAAGGCACCTGTTGAATCGGCCGCGTACAGGCAATAACGCTCGGTCAGCCAGTGCTCCAGTGAACCGCGGGTTGCGGAGTATGGCTGGCCGGTGGGCTCATAATCAGCCACGAATTCCGCCGCCGGTGCACTCGTGTGGGTGCGCCGGCTCACGTAG
>JAMDDR010000170.1 GCA_023488685.1 Chloroflexota bacterium
TCTCGTGTGTTGGTCATCGCACCGTTCTGGATGTTGGCCACTACCACGGACACCGGCGTGGGGCCGGGGAAGTTGTCGGCGATCACGATGTCCCATGGCTCCGTCGGCGGGTTGGTCGTCTTGTTGCCGAACGAACCGGGCACGTCCCACACGCCCCCACACTTGAACACGGCCTTCTTGGCAGCCCAATAGCCGTCCGCGGATTCGTCGGGCTTGAGGAAGAGGCCCGGTTCGTTGTTCGGCTGGTACTTGCGGAAAGCCTCCCAAATGGGGTAGGCGGCCGGGTTGTTATAGAACGGGAAGTAGGGGTCGTCCGGCTCCTTGGAGAGCATCGCGTTGTTGGCATAGAAGAAGGAATCCAGCCGCAGGTGACAGCCGAAGACGGTGCCGAGCGGCCCTTCCAGGGCATACCCGTAGTACGTGGGACTATGCTTCTTGCTGATTTCTGACATCATCGTAGCCCACTCGTCCATGGTCTTGGGCATCGTGGTCGCGCCGGCGTCATCCATCAAGTCTTTGCGCCCCATGAACTTCCAGATGGCGGTGGCGACGGCAAGGGCATGAATCTTGCCATTATAGAGGGACGACTTGTACGTGCCGGGCACGATGTCTTGCTTCTGTTCGGGCGTCAGCGCGTCGTCGAGCGGCAACACGGCGCCCAGCGATGCATACTCGGGGAACTGGATCTCGCCGCAGATGACGTCCGGTTGCGTGCCGGCCATCAGCGCGGCGATGACGTTCTGGCGCAGCGGGGCGTCCCAGCCGTGGTCTTCCCAGACCAACTCGACACCCGGGTGGTCCTTCTTGAACAACTCGCCCGCCAGGATGAACGGGTATTGCTCCCCACCGTTCTTGTCTCGCTCGTACGTCTCCTCGGTGGTGAGCCACACGTCCCAGATCGTAAGCTTCTGCGGGCCCGTGACCGGTACCGCCGTCACCTCGACCTCTTTGGTCACCTCGACCTGGACTGTTTTCTCCTTTTCGACGACGACGGTTTCCTTGATCACTTGGGGGGTGGCCTGGGCACAGGCCGCCAGCGCAGCGCCCGCGCCACCGAGTGCAGCCAGCCGGATAAGTTGCCGCCTGCTCAGTTTATTCTGCATCGGAGTCCTCCTTCTTCCGAAAGGTTTTGATGAACAACACACGAGAATGGCCGCCTACTGCGGTGCGGATACAGGGTTTCTCCCTACGCTTCGCAACACCTCCTTGCCTGTCTTCGGGCTGGTTACTTAAGGCGTTTGGCTTTCACCCTTTGATGGCAAACCCCTGCACGCCCTCGACGAAGTAGCGCTGCAGGAACAGGAACAGCAGGATGCACGGGGCCACCGTCAACACCCCCACGGTGAACTGAAAGCCGTACGGGGGCAGGTTCGGTGGCAGGTGGGCGGCCGCCGCCGCCGTCATGGCCAGGAACTGGAACCCCAGCGCGACGGGCATCAGGTCGTGGTTGCCGGACACGACGAACAGGGGCCAGATGTAGTCGTTCCACAAGGTGACGAACGTGTTGATGAACAGCACTACAAAGACCGGCTTGAGCATGGGCAGGTAGATGTTGAACAGGCACTGGAAGGTATTCGCGCCGTCCACCCGTGCGGCCTCTTCAAAGTCGATCGGGATCGCGTTCATGGTCTGGCGAAACATGAAGATGAAGTACACGTTCACCAGCCCCGTGATTAGCAGCGCCGGCCACTGGTTGATGAACCCGCTGCCGCCCTGTCCGAAGATGTCGTTGCCGCCCGCCAGCGGCCAGCGGGCCATCATGACGTACGTCGGGATCAGGTAGATGATGCCCGGCAGGGTCATCGAACTCAGCATGTAGGTGAACACGCCCTCCCGCCCCTTCCAGCGCAGCTTGGAGAGCACGTAGCCACCGACCACCGAGGTGTAGCCCGTGATGACCAGGTACCAGGTGATGCGGAACAGCGTGTTCAACACCAGACGGAGGAAGTCGGCCTGGCTCTTGGCTACCCCCGCGTACAGCCCGCCGCTCTGGTTCGTCGCGCCGGGGGTCATGATGAGCTGGTAGTAGGCAATACTGAAGTGGTAAGGGATTGGCAGGTTCGGGTTGTTGATGTAGTCGTCGTTGGAGCCCATTGACCCTAATACCATGACGAGCAACGGGTACAGCATGATCAGGCTGCTGACGATCAAGATGACGTAGAGGGGCACCTTGCCCCAAGGGAATTTTCGTCTGGAGGTTCGACTGGTGGTTGGCAGTTGGACGGCTCTATCCATGTTTCGTCTAGTCCTGAATGCGCCCCTTTGTCATAACACGGATGTTGATGATGGAGGAGACGAGTAGTAATAACCCCAACAGAATGGCGCCCGAACTGGCCATGCCCAGGCTCCCGTTCGAAAACGCTTCCTGGTAGATCGCGAACATGAGCACGTTGGTCTGGTTCTGCGGCCCGCCCTTGGTCAGGAACTGGACCGCCTCGAAGATCTGCGCCGTCCCGATGATGCCAGTGACCAGCACGAACAGGGTCATCGGCGCCAGCAGCGGCACCGTGATGTAGCGCAGCAGTTGCACCCGGTTTGCGCCGTCCACCCGCGCCGCCTCGTAAAACTCCGGGTGGATGCTCTGCAACGCCGCCAGGTACAGGATCACCCCGCCACCCACACCGCGCCACACCGAGTAGACGATGATGACCATGCGCATCAGGTCCGGGCGCATGTAGAAAATGACGTCCGGCAGACCCAGTTTCGTGAGCATGAGCGAGAAAATGCCGGTGCCGGGGGTGATGAACAAACCCACGATGTTGGCCATGACCGATGCCGCCGTCAGGCCGGGTATGAACCAGGCTGTGCGGTAAAAGCCCCGGCCCCACACCTTGGTGTTCAGCATCAAGGCGACCAGGATGGCAATACTGGTCTGGAGTAACAGGATGGCGACGGCGAAGAGGGCTGTGTTGGCGAACGCCTGCAAATAATAGAGATCGGTTAACCAACGCACATAGTTCGTTAAGCCCACCCAGACCGGCGGAGGGCCCATGCCGGCCCACTTCACAAAACTGATCAAGAAGCTGGAAACAAAGGGGAAGAGGAAAAAGAGCGAGAAGTAGAGCAGGAGTGGAAGCATGAGTACCCATGCTTCGATCGCTTGCCGGTTGCGCTGTCTCCACCGGCGGAATCGCTCGGGGCCACTTAACCTGGATTCCGGTAAGATGGCAGCAGGTGGAATGCGGACGGGTGCCTCAATCATCGGGTAGTAACCTCCAGAAGGATGTAACCTCAGTGGCTGCCACGCTACACGGTATCAGTCCGGCAAACGTTTTACGGCGCGAAAAGCCCGCTCCGTCTGGTCGATGCTAGTCTGTGATTCGAGTAGTATGATTATAGGAAGTAGTACTGTTCCAGTCTACATATCCTTAGCCAGGAATGTGACACGCCTATGCCATCGCCCCAGACACAGCCATCAACAGAGTTTGTTGAGCAAGTGCATACCGTTTTGGAGCAACTGTATGACTTCGCTTTCCTGCAAACTCATCCGCTGGCACGACAAAGGCCATCCGGCGAACAGCGGCCCGGCGAGATGGCTGGTCACCAACTGCGCCGCGAGTTGATCGATGCCATCGAGGCGCTCAATCCTGGCCGTAATATCCCATTTCTATCCCCGCGCGCCCGCCTATACCACCTGTTGCACATGCATTACGTAGACGGCCTGACCGTGCAGAAAGCGGCCAACGCACTCGGCATCTCGTTGCGCCAGGCTCACCGCGACCTGCGCCACGGCGAAGAGACTGTCGCGGCCATCGTGTGGGCGCGCCGCACGAACGAGCAGCCTGCCGATAGCGCGCCGAGTTATTCTTCCCAGACCGAGGTGGAGCGGTTAAAGACGCGACCACGCTTAACCGATATCCGTGACCTGCTGGAACGCGGGCACAAAGCCGGTGAAAAGCTGATCGAGGCCCGCGGGCTTCATCTGAACCAGGCCATTCCGACTCAGTCCGCCCTGGTGTTGGTGGACCCGGTCATTGCGCAGCAGGTTTGGATAAGCCTGTTGTGTTATTGTGTCGGACATGCCCAGGCCGGCCCGATGCTCGTGCAACTGCAGATGACAGGCGAGTGTGCGGTCATTACGCTGCAATATGTTCCCAGCCAGGAGACGGATAGTCAATGGAATGTCGATCCGGCAGTTATGCAACTGGCTGCCAAATTGGATTGGGTAATCAAAGTAGAGGATGAATCCGCATCCACGAGCCGTCGTGTGACCATTCGCATCCCGTTGCACAAGGCAACGGTGCTTGTGATAGACG
The DNA here is from genome assembly GCA_023488685.1 of Chloroflexota bacterium. Taxonomy (GTDB): domain Bacteria; phylum Chloroflexota; class Anaerolineae; order J036; family Brachytrichaceae; genus CAIXPS01. The sequence goes on from JAMDDR010000170.1 coordinate 4,257, forward strand.
ACAACGCCGGCCTGGCCGAGTTGATTGAGCGCTACCTCACCGGCCAAACCTGCCGGGTGATGGCAGCCCACAACGGCTGGACAGGCCTACAAATGGCGCAGGACCTGTTGCCGGATGTCATCATTTTGGATGTGATGATGCCGGATATGGACGGGTGGGAAGTCTTGCAGATCCTGCACAGCGCCCCTGCCACTGCCAGCATACCGGCTGTGATCTGCTCCGTGCTGCACAATCCCGATCTGGCCGCCTCGCTTGGCGCCACGCTTTACCTAGTGAAGCCGATCCGGCGTGATGACCTCCTCGGCGCACTTCACCAGGTTGGGATCGTATGATCCATAACGAGGCTCCAACGCGCCAAGCACTCCCTTCAAGCAGCGCAGTGTCTCAAGCGGGCTAAGGCCATCCTTGCACTCGACCACAAAGCGTCCCCCAAACCGGCGCAAGGCGTCTTCCGCATAGGTAGTGACCGTCAATAAGATCACCGGGATGGAAGTGAGTTGAGGGTCTTGGCGCATCTTCGCCAGGACCTGAAAGCCATCCATGACAGGCATAGCCAGGTCAAGCAGCACCAGGTCTGGTCGTTGATCACGCATGGCCTGCAACCCCTGGACGCCATCATAGGCATGTCGTATGCACAGTGGGGGCGTTTGATCATCGTCGCGGCCACCGCCAGCATCCAGTACCCGCTCCACAAGCTGCCCAAAACCGTGATCGTCGTCGACGATCAGGATATCGCAGATAGGGCCTAATCGCGCGATCTCACCCCTGAGCCGTGCGGCCATAATCGGTTTGGTCAGGCAAGCGGTTACGGCGAGATCCTGGGCAATCCACGCCTGGCTGGGTAACGAGCACTGGATGACCGGCACCGCAATGTCGCGCTTGGCTATCGGAGCTTGCTCGTACATCTCGGTGGGTGGCACATTGCAGAGCACGGCGCGAGCGCCCTCAAGGGCAATCGTGTCTCCCAGGCGGGACTCGTCATCCACTTGAACCACGGTCACGCCCTCAACATGCCGGCTGATGATTGTAGCGACTGATGGGTCCGGATCGACGACCAGCACACAGGGATGATCTTCGGGAGTCTTTAGTGGACTTACCACATGGGGGTATGAGATGGGTGTTTGGACGTTGGGAATGGGTAAACTGAAGTGAAAGGCTGATCCGGCGCCAACCTGGCTCTCCACCCAGATGCGACCCTCATGCGCTTCGACAAAGTGCTTGCAGACCGCCAGTCCCAAGCCCGCCCCGTCGTGGCTGCGCCGCAATGAGCCATCGACCTGGTAGAACTCCTCAAACACACGCGGCAGCTTGTCGGCCGGGATCCCACAGCCAGTGTCGCTCACCGTTACGATGACTTCGCTCTCCACGCGCCCTGCCCTGATCCGGATCGCGCCCTGCGTGGTAAAGCGTTGCGCGTTCGTAAGCAGATTGAGTACCACCTGCCGGATACGCGTCTGATCGACGTCAAGTTGAGGCAGGTTTGGTTCCACCACGACGTCGAGCGAGATCGGGCGCCCGCGTAAAAGCCCGCCCGCAATTTCGGCCGCGCTATGCAGCAAAGGACCCAGGTCTGTGAGTTCCTTGCTCAACGTGAACTGCGCCATTTCGAAGCGCGACAGGTCAAGAATGTCATCAATCATCCCCACCAGGTGGACGCTGCTGTTATAGATGTGATAGACATCCCTGCGCAAGGTGGGCGGCCAGCGCACCTCGCCATACACCTCGGGCGTAAGGTACATCATCTCGCTGAAGCCCAGGATGAGATTAAGCGGCGTCCGTAACTCGTGACTGATGTTGGCCGCAAACTGCTCTTTCATCCGCCGCGCTTCGTCGGCATGCCGGCGGGCAATCTCCAGTTCGCGATTGGAGCGCTCCAGCAAATACGTCGCCAGCTCAAGTGACTTCAGGGTGCGTTTGAGTTCGGCCTGCTGGTTCTGCGTCTCCACGAGCAGTTTGTCCGTCTGCTGCTGCATGCGCAACGCCCATTGCAAAACCGTGTACAACGTGTCGGTTGACAGCCAGGCCAACACCAGCCCCACTCCAAGCGATGCACAGATTGCCAGCGTCTGGTACTCGCGCGCCTCACTGTTGGCTAACCAGATCGTCACGCCGGCGATAGCGGCTGCAGTCACGATTTCGCTTCCAGGGGCTAGCAGGGCGCTCATGAAGATGACCAACAATCCCAGGAACGGAAGCCAGGAGTCGGGAAACAGCCAAATGGCAACCACGAGGATGACCGTCATCCCCCAGGTTAGAACGCGGCGAGCCGTATGGGGATGTCGCGCGTTCAGGCGACGAACCAACAAACCCAGGACCAAAGGTGACGGCGCCAACAACAGCAACGATGGCGGGAATGGATAGGCTGGAAGTAACAACCAGGTGAAAATCCCGCCGATGATGGCCACCCACGTAGCCAGTCGCGACATCAATTGCTGGCGCAGTTCCTCCAGGTTCGCCCGGCTGTTCTCGTCAACCCTCTCCGGATTCCAAATCGCACGCAGCATGTTTGCCTCCAAGCACTAGGGACTCTACCGCACGCCGGCGCTGATGACGCGACTACACAACACGACCATCACTATTATTCCGCAACCACACGATCCCCGATCTTCACCTCGCCCGCCTGCAGCACGCGCGCATACACGCGTGACCAACCGGCGTGCTTCTTCTGCAGGATCCGGTTGGAGTTGCCGCCGCTGAATGAAGGCTTGATGTTGCTGCACGGCGTGGTGTAATCCGTCACCTCAAGAACGACATCGTTGCCCAGGCGGATGCGTGTCCCCGGTGCGACGGTGGACCAATCCACGCCTGCCACGGTAATGTTCTCGCCGACGGACCCGGGGAAAATGGGGTTGCCCTCGGCCTGCAGTGCGAGAATGCGCTCCAATGAAAACAGACACACCGCCCGGTCTGGCCCACCATGGTGCACCAGGTCGCGGTGCTGATCACCCGCCACGCCAGACGCATCGATCCATGCCTGATGCAGGGCAGACTTCGGCACGCCGCCGTTGGAGATACTGATCTGAAAGATGTGTCCCGACTGACTCATGGTTCTTGCTCCATCAGGGTAAGATGATGGGGTACATGATACCGCCGACGACGATTGGCGATTTTGGGTTTTCGATTTTGGATTTTCGATTTTGGATTGGGAACCGCCGAATAGGTATGCGTTACCAAATCGGCAATCGAAAATCGAAAATCCCAAATCGAAAATGGAACGAGTGACTTATGAACCAATGGTTAGAATCCCATACCCGGCCACTCATCATTGGGCACCGCGGCGCGAGCGCACACGCGCCGGAAAACACGCTGGCTGCGTTTCGCCTGGCGCATGAGCAAGGTGCCGACGGCATCGAGTTGGACGTCACACGCTGTCTGTCAGGTGAGGTGGTCGTCATTCACGACGACACGCTGGATCGCACCACGAACGGCGAAGGCAACGTCACCGAGTGGTCGCTGGCAGAATTGCGCACGCTCAATGCCGGGAACGGCCAACGAATTCCCACGCTGGATGAAGTGTTCGAAACTGTGGGCCGCGACTTGCTCATTAATGTCGAAGTCAAAAACCCCACCACCAGCCACAGCGGGCTGGAGGCCGCCGTGGTCGAAGTGGTGCGCCGGAACAACATGACCGGGCGCGTTTTGTTCTCGTGCTTCAACCCGCTGGTCGTGCGTAAACTGGCCATCCTGGCGCCCGAAATACCGCGCGCCATCCTTTATAGCCCCGACCTGCCGATCTACCTGCGCGATGTGTGGCTGGCGCCGTTCGTGCCACACCAATTCCGCCACCCCGAGCACAGCATGGTGACGCTCGAATACGTCAGATATCTCGGCCGCCAGAAGCTGCGGGTAAATACGTGGACGCTGAACAACCCTGCCGACATCACACGCGTGGCGGCTTGCGGTGTCTCAGCCATCATCGGCGATTCGCCCAAGATGATGCGGGAAGTGCTGGCGGTGAGGGGATAGGGAGAGATTGGAGATTGGAGATTGGAGATTGGAGATTGGAGATTGGAGATTGGAACACAGAATCTCCAATGACCAATCTCTAATCTCTCTTTTAGCGGAGAGGACAGGATTTGAACCTGCGACGGGTTTTAACCGTACACGCTCTCCAGGCGTGCGCATTAGACCAGACTATGCTACCTCTCCAGGCGAGCGATATTATAAATCACGAGAGAGACCTGGGGAAGTAGATGAGGGATGCCGTTGCGCAGTCCTCATGTCCCATCCCCCTTGGAGAAGGTCAACGCCGCTCGGCGAACTTCGTAAGCGTGTCGTCCACAGCACTGGGTGTGGCCATGCGCTGCCGCATCAGCCAGAGCGCTCCGCAGGATTCCCGCACGATGAGCGACACCAGCAGCGACAGCTTGTCGTTGCGAATGGAGTTGCCCTCGATTTTATCGATCACCAGGTGACCGGCGCGGAATCCAATGTCATAGCGCGGCTGAACCACGGTGGTCAGCGGCACCGCCAGGTGGCTGGCAATGGGCAGGTCGTCGTAACCGACAATCGCAAAATGAGTGGGCGCCCGCAGGCCAATCCGCGCAGCCGTGTTGATTAACTCTGAAGCAAGGTGATCATGCAGCGCGACAATAGCAGGAGGCCGGCCTGTGGTGCTCCTGTGCTCAAGCAACAAACGGGCCACACTTTCCTTGCTGGAATGGTCAACCGGGTAAGGCGGCATGATGGCACTGGACAGATGATAATGTTGCAGCGCCTGGCAATAGCCGGCATAACGGTCACGGATGGATGTCGTGTTCAGTTGCTCGGTCGTCAAACCCTCGGCCATATCCACAACAAATACAAAATCCGTGTATCCCAGCAGAATGAGATGCTCGGTGGCGCGATAGGCGCCAGCGGCATTTTCTGAAACGACGTAGCCTGTCTCCAGGTCGCTTAAGTAGCGGTCGACCAGCACGGTGGGCACATGGTGTTCCACCAGCATGCGCACGCCGGCGGTCGACGTGCGGTTTGAAATCGGCATGACGATCATCCCGCCGACGCCGATGTCATACAACTCGGCGATGGCCCTCGCCTCGCCAGACTCATCCCAGTCATCGGTGCGGCCAAACAGCACGTTATAACCGCGCGACTTGGCGGCATGTTCTATGCCGCGCAGGATCGCCGTCTGCATCACGTCGATTTCGCTGGCATAAGAGAACACGACGCCGATCGTGGAACGCCCGCGTCCGCGTATTCGGCGGACATCGTGCGGCAGGCCCGGCAGGCGTCTCTCTACAGGTTGCTCTGCAATCCTGAGAAAGGTGCCCTTTCCCCGGGTCCGGCTGATCAGACCAGCTTCTTCCAGCCGCGCCAGGGCATGGCGCACGGTGCTGCGGCTGACCTTGAAGCGTTGGCAGAATTCCGCCTCAGTGGGCAATTGCGCCCCAGGCGGCAACCGATGCTCATCGATGAACTGCCGAATGCCAGTCTCAATCTCACGGTTGAGCTTGCGAGCTTTGCGCGGATCAGTTTCGGAGCTTAGATTTGAATCCATTACCTGATACCCAACAAGTATAAAGCTATTTGTATTTGTTATCAAGCCAAAAGACGATTCGGCCCAAATTTGTCTGAGACCTATTGACACTCATAGGTGCGTTGCTATAATGATTGAGCATGTAAAAGTCAGTCTATGCCCCGTTAGACTGCAGTACAGGTGATCGAGCTTGCATATATTTCGCGACGCAGCAGTGCCTACAATATTCATCGGCACTGTTAGTAAGGAGTATGGAGGTTAAGATGACCACACCTAGACGTGCCCTCAGTAAGTTATCCGTTTGCGCTCTCCTGCCGCTGGTCGTCGCCGCGTGCGCCACACCAGCCGCCCCAGCCCCACAAGCGACAACAGCGCCGCAACAGGAAGCGACAGCAGCACCAGCAGAACAGTCGTCTGCCGGCGTTGAACTGACCATGTGGACTTGGAAGGTGTTCCACGTGCCCGGCCTGGAAGCGATCGCCAAGAACTTCGAAGCCGAAACCGGTATCAAAGTAAAGGTGAGCGCGTTTAACCCGGACGAAGTCTATCGTACCAAGATCACCACTTCCGCGCAGTCTGGGGACCTGCCCGATGTCCTGTCCTACTGGTCCGGTGGGCAATGGGAACTGGCCGCCACTGACCAACTTCTCGAACTCACCGACGTCGTCGATCCCGACTGGAAGGCCAACTTCATGGCCGGCACGTACGATAAGGTCTCTGTGATGCCACAGGACCGCTATGACTCGTGCCAGAAGGATCCGAAGTGCACGTTCAAGAATATCAATGTCGGCCAATCCTTCAGCGTGCCCTATCTGGCTGGTCAGGCTTTCTTTGTCTTCGGCAATAAGGAACTCATGAAGGAGGAGATCGGAAACCCAGAGAAAGCCCCCGCCACCGCCGAAGAGTGGCTCGATATGATGAAGACGATCAAGGAAAAGACGCAGAAGCCCGGCCTGGTTACCGGCGTACAGAACCCAGACGTGCTGCACTACTGGCTGTTCAACCCACTGCTGATGGCAAGCTGTGGCGTCGAGACCTACGACAAGATCTATAACGGCACGGATACTTTCAGCAACGAGTGCGCGGTGAAAGTGCTGAACTGGATGGACGATATCGCCAAGAACGACCTGTGGACCCCGGACATCCTGCAGACGAACATCGACCCCGCTGACGTCGCCTTCTCACAGGGCAAGGCTGCGTTCGATATCGGCGGCACGTATACGCTGGGATTCCTCATCGCCCAGGGCATGAGCCCCGACAACATCCTATCGTTCGCCATCCCGCCGCTCGAGGGTTCCAAGTACGAGAAGCTGGAGATCGGCGCTTCCCCGTTGATCGACGCCATGGTCACCAAGAACAGCAAGCATCAGAAAGAGGCCTTGGAGTTCATCAAGTTCCTCACCACACCAGAACAGATGACCGTGTTTGCCCGCGCGACCGGCGACCTCCCCGCCGTCAAGGTGCCGGCAGATCCTGACAAGGTTGGTGCGGTCATGGTGGGCTTGTTGAACGCCTTCTCTGACAAGTCGCCGTTCAACGACAGCAAAGCCGAGATCCTCGATGCCCCCGGCAAGGTGCTGAAGGTCGGCCTGCAACAATTCATCACCAAGGAAACCACAACAGACGAACTGGTAAAGAAGATCGACGATGCGAATAAGGCAGCTTGGGAAGAGCGCGGCGGCCCCAAACAATAACCGCTCGCTGTAGTCCCGTACAAATTGCCTATGACCTCGACATGGCCGGCGCGCAGCGTGCCGGCCATGCTTTTTAATTCCCATGCATAAGGAGGCGCCAACATGGCACAAGCGGAGATGAGAACCATTTCATCACCTGCAGTCCGTAAGCGGCGCAAGACACTTTTACAAGTCCTGAAGGATAACAGCGGCTTCCTGTTCGTCCTGCCCGCCGTCATTATCTTTCTCGTCTTTGGCCTCTACACCGTCATCTACTCCATCGTGCTGAGCTTCTTCCGCTGGAATGGGTTCGGCAAGTTCTCCATCCTCCCCTTCGCGTGCGATCCACCGGCATGCCAGTTCGCAGGCCTGGACAACTTCGCCCAGTTTCTCTACAAGGAGCCGACGTTGTCGCAGTTCTTCTGGCAGGCACTGGAGCATAACGCGATCATGGCGGTATTCGTGACCCTGGGCACCATCGTGGTCGCGCTGCCGCTGGCCATCGCGCTCAACCGGGCCGCGCGCGGACAGGCCGCATATCGCATCATCATCATGCTGCCCATGGTCACTGCAGGCATCGCCATCTATTACGTGTGGACATTCATTTACCAACCCGATGGCTTACTGAACAGTGTGCTTGGGACGCTGGGTTTGAACCTTCTGCAGGCCAAGCAGGGTTGGCTGGGCCAGGCCGACCGCGCCCTGTTCTCCCTCATCATCGTCATGATCTGGGGAGCCGTGCCGATGGCAACCATCCTCTACCTGGCGGGGTTACAGACCATCGACCGGGAGTTGTACGAGGCCGCCAAGATGGACGGCGCAAGTGCCTGGCGCCTGCTGTGGAACATCACCTGGCCATTGCTGTTCCCAGTCACGGTAGTGATCGTCATCACCAGCATCAACTCGGTATTGCAGGGATACGAAATGGTCTACCTCATGACCTACGGCGGTCCAGCCGCTCATACCGAAGTGGTTGGCCTGCAAATTTTCAAGTACGGTTTCGGCGACCAACGGCAACTCGGCATGGCCAGCGCCATGTCGTGGGTGCTCTTCGCCCTGGTGTTTGTGGTTGCCCTGCTGAATATGCGCATCTTCCGCTCTCAGACGGAAGCGTGAGGGGAAAGCGAAAGCATGGATAAAGTACGCGGCTACGTTTCTACTGTGATTTCCTACATCGTCCTGACAGCCTATGCGTTGCTCAGCCTTTACCCCTTCCTATGGATGGTGTCCTCGGCACTCAAGTCCAATCGTGAAGTGCTGTCCAGTCAGTCGTTGATCCCACAAGAGCTCCACTTTGACGTCATCGTCAACACGTGGAATCAGCTCAATTTCTTCAAATACTTCACCAATAGCGTCATCATCTCGGTGCTGGCGGTGGGGGGAATCGTTTTGGTCTATTCGATGGCTGGCTTCGGGTTCGCCAAGACCCGCTTCGTGGGGCGCAATCTGCTCTTCATCGCGTTTCTGGGCGTGATGTTCGTGCCGGGTGTCACCGTGCTGGTGCCGCTGGTCCAGTTGCTACGGGCACTGGGAATGATCGGGCGTGACGCGACACAGGTGGCCACCTACACGGGGCTGATCATGCCCATCATTAATGGCGCCGGACCGCTTTCGATCTTCCTGTTCAGAAACTACTTCTCCACGTTGCCGGGCGAGTTGCACGACGCCGCGCGCGTGGATGGATCGAGCAATTGGGGCATTTACTTCCGCATCTTCCTGCCGCTGGCGACGCCGGTCATTGCCACCGTCGGCATTCTAAACTTCATCGGCACGTGGAACGCATACATTTGGCCTTCGATCGTGTTGAACAACCCGGACTGGTTCACGCTCCCGCTCAAGCTGAAGGATCTGGATCTGCAGATTGTCGTTCAATGGAACGTGCGCATGGCCGGATCGCTGATCACCGTGATCCCGGTCATCCTCGTGTTCCTATTCCTGCAACGCTATTACATCCGCGGACTTACTGCCGGCGCTATTCGCGGCTAAACACAATCGATGAACCGTCTCAAAGACAAAGTGGCCATTGTCACGGGCGGGGCGCACGGGATTGGGGCGGCCATCACCCGGCGCTTTTGCGAAGAAGGTGCGCGCGTGGTGATCGCCGACGTCAACCGCACTGATGGAGAAACGTTGGCGCGCTCGGCTGGCGCGCTATTTGTCACAGTCGACGTGTCGGATCACGCTGCCGTGGGCGTACTGGTGGACCAGGTCGTGCGCCGTCACGGCCGCCTCGACACGGTGGTAAGCAACGCGGCGATTTTCCAGGCCGGCCGGGCAGAGGACATCTCCCCGGCCGCCTGGCGCGCGGTGATGGATGTCAACCTGGCGCCGACCTACCACCTGGCCCACTTTGCTGCGCCGCACCTGCGCCGGCAGCCCGGTGCTTCGCTGCTGATCACCGCCTCGATTCAGGGGATGGTGGGATTCAAAGCCTACGCGGCCTATGCCGCCGCGAAAGGCGGTTTGCTGGCCCTGATGCGCCAGTTGGCCGTGGATCTTGCGCCGCAGGTGCGCGTCAACGCCATTTCTCCCGGCACCATCAACTCGCACCCGGAGCATCCGCTCGATCCCGACGTCGAGAGGACGTGGGCGGCCCGGCACCTGCTCGCTCGCATCGGGCTGCCCGTCGAAGTCGCCAACGCGGCTGTGTTCCTGGCTTCCGACGAGGCCTCGTTCATCACCGGCCACAACCTGGTCGTCGATGGCGGGTTGACCGCGCGAGGAGAGTAGAGAGATTGGAGATTAGAGATGGGAGATGTGATGGTTGAGCATATAAGGGGCATGTGGGCAGCTTTCCTGTGCGGCAGGCTGGATGTGCGCGTCGAAGACGCCGCGGTGCCGCAGGTCGAGCAGCCCGACGATGTATTGATCCAGGTCAAATATACCGGCATCTGTGGCTCGGAATTGCACAGCATCGAAGGATATGAAATCACCAAGGGCGGTGCCGTCACGGCAAACACGCATGCCGCCTTGGGCCACGAATATTCCGGTGTGATCGTCGATGTTGGCCCAGCCGTGAAACGCTTCACCACCGGCCAGCGTGTCACGGCCTGGCCGCGTGGGCCGTGCGGTCATTGTGACCTGTGCCGCAATCATCTGGGCGCGCTCTGCCGCAAAGTGACCCAGCGCGGCGGCTCATGGGCCGAGTACATCGTCGCGCCAGAAGCGCTGGTGTATGCCCTGCCCGACGATGTGCCGTTCACCGTGGGGGCGATCACCGAACCACTTAGTTGTGCTGTGCGCATTCTCGATCGCGCCAGCATGCGTCCAGGGCAGACGGTTTACGTCATTGGCGCCGGACCGATTGGCCTGTTTTCGGCCGTTGTGGCAAAGCATGCCGGCGCCGGGTTGCTCATCGTCAGCGAGCCGCGCGACAGCCGGCGCGACCTGGCCCACCGCATGGGCGCAGATGTCGTCGTCAACCCGCGCGAGCATGATTTGCGAGACGTGGTTTTGCATCACACACGGGGACGCGGTGTCGACGTCAGCATCGAGGGCGTTGGGTTGGAACCGGCCCTCTCACAAGCCATTGAAGTGGTCGCTATCGGTGGGACGGTGTTGTGGGGAGGACTGGCCCCTACTGACCTGCGCGTGCCTGTTTCCCCAAACGACATGTTCATGAAAGAATACACTTTGCGCACGTCGTGGGGCGGTCTGCTTGAGTTTGACCGCACCCTACGGCTGGAGCAAGTGATCGACTGGTCGCCCATGGTGCAGGAGGTTTTCCCGCTCGAACGTGCCATGGACGCGGTGAACTATGCGCGCACACAGGCGGCGGGCAAGGTGTTACTGAGAACGACAGATAGCGAACGGTAGCTGGCGTGCAACTTATCGTATATCACAACCGTATATAAGGGTGGACTATGCAAGTCTTTTCAATCGACGCGCGCGAGGATCAGATATTATGCAACACCGCACGCTGCCAGGCGGTCATCCGCCGGTTGGCGCCGGATGAGCGCATTGGCGCCCAGGCCGCGTCGCGCACCGAAGTCGTGCTTTGCGTGATCGAAGGGGGTTTGGATATTACCGCCGTTGCGGATACTTCCGGGGACACCGGTCATCTTCAACCCATGCAAGGCGTGCAGATCCCAGCCGGGCAAGCCTGGTCGGCCAATACCGGGAAGCAAGGCGCCAGGATCATGCGCGTCGACAGCCCTCACCCTGGGTTTGATCCGGCCAAACACCTGATGCCATCGCTGGCACAGCCACATTACTTTGCCGTCGCCGATGGGCAAAAGCTGGTCTACACAGATTATGTTCGAGGTGGTGTATTGACGTTCGCGCCGCATTATGTGGCCGAGCGGCACTTCCACCAGGATGCCGATGAAGTCTTCTGGTTTTTCAGCGGCACCTGCCGCGTGGGCGCGCCGGCCGGGCAGGTGGTTGCGCCGGCCGGCACCATTGTCGTCAACCCGGCCGGTGAATGGCACATCATTGAGAATATAGGCACGGAGCCGCTGCTCATGTTCCTCACGGTTACGCCCAATATCGTCCCCAGCCACACGTTTTTCAACGCCGGCGGCACACCCTACGCTCGCAGCATGGCGCCGTTGACGCACCCGTAGGATGTGACCGGCGTCATGGGCATATGACGATGACGATTGGGTAACCGTGGGACCGGGTGACCGTGGTCACTGGCGTATCACGGCTTGCGGGCTTAATATTAAGCGGTGCGCGAGGGTATCCTTGTCGCGCGACCAGTCTCGGCGTGGCTTACAGCCTGGACGATCAATCAAGGACAAAAGCCATAGTAAGAATCGGAGGGTGACTTTCAATATGACACGAAAAGCTTTTTCGTGGGTGGCGTTGATGTGCTGCGCCATTCTCGTACCGGGTTCGGCGCCAACGGCACAGGCAGCCGGTCGAAAACCGTCTGACCTGCTCGCCATCGCAAAAGAGGTTGGCAAGGTCACAGGCGTGATCGACGGCGATACGATCCAGGTGACCATCGACAACAAACCCTACACTGTGCGTTATATCGGCATCGATGCGCCGGCCCTGAACGAATGCTACGGCGCACAGGCGCGCGCTGCCAATGCGGCACTGGTCCAAGGCCAGACAGTCCGTCTCCAAAACGATGTCAACGAGTACGACGCCAGCGGCCAGTACCTGTTGCGTTACGTGTACCTGCTGAATGGCACCATGACGAGTGAGTCCCTGGCCGGCAACGGCTATGCCCCGGCCGTGGCAAGCTCTCCCAACATCAAAAACCAGGGCACCATCAACGACTTTGAGGCACAGGCGCGCACCGCTCGCAAGGGCGGATGGAGTGCATGCGGATGGAAGTCCACCGTCGTCAAGGCACCCGGCACGTGCGTGACCATCCCAGCGGAAATCCTGGCCGAGCCCGGTCCACGCCCAGCAGAAGTGAACAATCTGAAGGACGGCGAGTGTCTCACCATTCTCAAAGCCGCCAACGTGGAAGGGCCGGAGTGGTCGGGCCAGTTCATCTATCACCCTGCCGGCACGCAGTTGAAGCTTGCCGACATGTACGTGCGTTGGAAGGATGCCATCGTCATGATCACCATCGACGAGAATGGCACAGCTCTGGCGCACGTCGTGAAAGACAGCTATTGGAAGCCACGCTGGGGCAAACCACCAAGCCCGGACCAGGTTCCCGGCTCACGCCGCGTCTACCCGCAGCCCTTGGAGCGCGATTCTGGCCAGCCGGAGATGCTACAAATCCCCGATCCCAGGACGTGGCTTTTCCGCGGCGTTGGGAACGACACGTATGAGGCCCTGGTGGACGTGTTCGTGTACAAGTCCGGCGAAATGCGCGCAATCTACAAAGGCATCTCAGACCAGCTTCGCTGAACT
>JAMDDR010000322.1 GCA_023488685.1 Chloroflexota bacterium
CGCGCGAGAACGGCTGCATGCAGGTGTTGAGAGGGTCGCACGAGCTGGGCCGTATCGAGCACGGCCGCTTCGGCGACCAGACCGGCGCCGACCCCGAACGCACCGACGAGGCCAGGAAGGTGCTGGAGACCGTGTATGTGGAGTTGGCGCCGGGCGACGCGCTGTTCTTCCACTGCAACTTGCTGCATCGCTCGGACCAGAATCGCTCGCCCAACCCGCGCTGGAGTCTGATCTGCTGCTACAACGCGGCGCGCAACAACCCGTACAAGGAGTCGCACCACCCGCGCTATACGTATCTCGAGAAGGTGGACGACGGCGCGATCAAGACCACCGGTGCGAAGCTCTTCGCCGAGGGTGCCAAGTTCCTGCGCGTGGAGGAGGACCAGACCATCGGCGCAAACGAGCCAATGCCGCAACGGGCGGAGCGGTGATCGCGCTGTAAGTCTGTAAGTCACGGATTGCGCTGATTGAATGGTTGCCCTCGCAGCGGGATCAATTTCGCGGGATAATCAGTGACATCGTTGTAATGGCTTTAACGGGGAAACGCATGGACATGAAAATAGCGGGCAATATTCGGCTGAGTGATTACAGTCTTGTCGGAAAAGATTCGGCGCTGGCGATTGAGAAGGGTTTGGCTGAAGCAAAATGGTATACCTCGCCCGTCCCAAAGCAGAAGATGCGCGAGTTGCTCGAGCGCCGGGATGGTCCGGCGATCCGCGATACTCTGCTGTGGTTCTTTCTGCTGGGCGCTTCCGGTCTGTGCGGCTATCTTCTGTGGGGCACTGGGTGGGCCATCATCCCATTTGCCATCTACGGCGTGCTCTACGCCTCCACGTCCGACTCGCGCTGGCACGAGTCCAGCCATGGCACGGCGTTCAAGACCGACTGGATGAACAACGCGCTGTACGAGCTGGCCTCGTTCATGGTGCTGCGCGAATCGGTCCCCTGGCGCTGGAGCCACACCCGCCACCACAGCGACACGATCATCGTGGGGCGTGACCCCGAGATTGCGGTGCCGCGCCCGGCGAATTTGAAGGCCGTCGCCGCCAGCTTCTTCAACGTGCAGGCCTTCCGCAAATACGTGCACAACGTCTTCCTGCACTGCACCGGCAAGCTGACGCCGGAGGAACTCACCTACATCCCCGAGACCGAGTACGGCAAGGTCATCGTCCGGGCGCGCATCTACGTGCTCATCTACGCGAGCGTCATCGCCCTGGCGATCCTCACCGGCAGCCTCCTGCCGCTGCTGTACGTCGGCCTGCCCAGCTTTTACGGTGCCTGGCTGATGGTCGTCTACGGCCTGACCCAACACGCCGGGCTGGCGGAGAACGTCCTCGATCACCGGCTGAACTGCCGCACGGTCTACATGAACCCGATCCACCGCTACCTGTACTGGAACATGAACTACCACGTCGAGCATCACATGTTCCCGCTGGTGCCGTATCACGCCCTGCCGAAGCTGCACGAACTCGTCAAGGCGGATATGCCCACGCCTTATAACGGGCTGGTCGAGGCGTATCGTGAAATCATTTCGGCGCTATTCCGCCAGTCCAAAGATGCGGGCTACTACGTGAGGCGCAAACTGCCCACGCCGACCAACCGGGCGGATGCGCCGCCCACCGCCGTGGCCTTCACCGCCGCGGGCCGGCCGGTCGTGGATGGCTGGATCGAGGTCTGCGCGAGCGATCTTCTAAAGAAGGAGGACGTGATCCGCTTTGATCACGACGGGAAGACCTACGCCCTCTACCGCACGATCGACGGCAGACTCTACGCGACCGACGGCATCTGCACGCACGGCAACGCGCATCTGGCCGATGGCCTCGTCAAGGGAACGCTGGTCGAGTGCGCGAAGCACAATGGGCGCTACGACATTCGGGATGGCTCCCCGCAGCGCGCGCCGGTGTGCGTCGCCCTCAAGACCTACGCCGTGCGCGAGCGCGCAGGGAAACTCTTTTTCGACCTGACGTCGGCGGGCGGACTGGGCGTGACCCGGCCGGCCACGACCTACACCTTCCGGGTCGTCAGCAACGACAACGTCGCCACCTTCATCAAGGAGCTGGTGCTCGCGCCCGATGGCGATTCGCCGCGGCTGGACTATCATCCCGGCGACTACATGCAGTTTGACATCCCGCCGTACGCGACCCGCACCTTGCGTGACGTCGACGTCAAGAAGCCTTACGCCGATGTCTGGCAGGCCTGGCATGTCTTCGACCACGAGGCGTCCAACGGCGCCCCTTGCCGTCGCAATTATTCGTTCGCGACCAACCCGGCCACGGACAAACTCATGCGCTTCAACGTGCGCATCGCCACCCCGCCGCGCGGCCAGGCCTGCCCGGCCGGCGTCGGGTCGTCGTACGTCTTCGGCCTGAAGCCGGGCGACCGGGTCACCGCAATCGGCCCCTTTGGCGAATTTCACGTCAAGAACACACAGCGGGAGATGGTGTACCTGGGTGGCGGCGCGGGCATGGCGCCGCTCAGGTCTCACCTGGCCTACCTCTTCGAGACGCAGCAGACGTCGCGGCGCGTGAGCTACTGGTACGGCGCGCGTTCGTGCCAGGAATTGTTCTACCAGGATTACTTCGAGGACCTGGCGCGCCAGCACGCCAACTTCACCTTCCACGTCGCGCTGTCCGAACCGCTGCCCGAGGATCGCTGGAATGGGCCTACCGGTTTCATCCACGAAGTTCTCAAGCAGGAATATCTCGACACGCACCCCGACCCGACGTCGATCGACTATTACCTGTGCGGCCCGCCGGTGATGATCCGGGCTGCCACGGACATGCTCAGGGACTTTGGCGTGCCGCCCGCGCAGATCGCCTACGACGAGTTCTAATCAGCGTCCTCTAACAGGCATCCCGAATCAACCAGGAAAGGACGTGGCGATGTCTCTCTATACATAACCGCGTTCTTCTCATTAACGAGCATACGCAGATAGCATACATGCAATCAAGACCATCGTAATCAACACGATGATCAAGAGCACTCGCCATGATTCCTGGTCGACGGAAAAAGCCTGATGAGCAGGCTGCTCATCTTCTTCCGGCACCTGTGCGTGCGCCGCGCGTACTGCCTCTTCCGTCAGGGTTGTGTTCACAAATCGCACGGCCGATATCTCGGGCCATCCCCGCGCGACCAGAACCCTTACAATCTCATCTCTGCTCTTACCACCTTGCGTCTGTAGCACCACGAGCCGTGAAAGATCGTGCAGCGATAATTGGACATGCGCCATGGCTTTATCGCCTCCTTTCTCCCACTCAGCGCAACCGAGCGCCTCGTTCACCAATAAGTGTACTCTCAAATGAGGGTTACGGACGATCGGTGATAAGAAAACGGCATGGATGGGGGGCGAAAAAGCCAGCGCGACGTCTATTTATCTTCGACGGGAAAATAGACCTGGTAGCGCTCGTCCCGGATCTCGTAAAGCGGAATCAAACGGATGTTTTTAGGTTGGTGGATGGTCCGGTATCCTGGCCGCCAGAACTGCCACTCCCGTTCGTTGTCTGGTACAAGCATGGCGTTTGGGTTATCGGTGCTTCCAAAAAGCGTCTGCTCGTGGACGGTTTCTACACTGCCTGTGTCGGGCCAGTTCTCCTGGATCCCGGCGAGCACGATTGGCCCCTCCATAAAGGCAACCATGCTTGGCATATCGGGGAGAGGATCACAGGTCAGACGCTGGGGCAGGTGGATCTGAACGACATCGTGATGCCACATTTTGTGGATTTGGGCGAAACCGGATGAATCGGCGCCGATAGCCTGTTCTTCGCCGTTGACGATCACTTTCGCTTCGCCGCTCAACCAACCGGGCAAGCGGAACTTTAACGCAAATTCGGTCGGCTGCCCGCAGATGAGCTCCAGGTTGTATACCCAACCAAGTGGCCGGCGCGCCTGGTCCAGTTGCGTATCACGAGACAATGTCGCTTTCACCTTTGTCCGGCCCTGGTCCCATTCAAGCTGGCTGGGGATATATTGTGAAAGAACCAGGTTATCTCCTTCCTGGTAGAAGATGTTCTCCGTATAGATGGTGTGCGCCTGAACGAGCGTGCCATGGCAGCACCAGAAGTCAGCCGTGGGGCTGCCCCACTTTTTCACCGATCCGGCGCGTAAGGGCAACCAATAGGTAATCATCCCGGTCTCTGAGTGCTGCTGAGCCAGGACGCCGTTGTACAGGTTTCGTTCCCAGTAATCGGCAAATCTGGCTTCCCCGGTCCAGCGTAGTAAATAGTCCGCCAGCCGCATCATGTTGTAGACAGTGCAGTGCTCCTGGGTCTTCTCGCCCAGCCGTGCAGAAAGTCCCCCAGGCGGCGCCCAGATTTCGCCGTTCGTCTGCCCACCTGTGCAGTAGTATCCGCGCTCGTCGACGGCTGAATGCCAGTAGGCTTCGACGACCTTGCGCCAACGCTCCTCGCCAGTGACTTCCCAGGCTCGAGCTGCCCCCTGGATTTCCGGGATGGTCGTATTGGCGTGCATGTTTGTCAAAACATCTTTCCCTGCCAGCAGCGGGTCAAACAGCCGGCGGCGTTCATAACGCTTCAGCAGCTCAAGGTGCTCCTGATCACCGGTGATGCCGTACAGATTGGCCCATACTTCCAGCATGCCGCCAGTCTCCACATCCAGGATGGCATCCAGCTCGTCGCGCGCAAACTGAGAGGTCCAGCGGTGGAACCAGCGCGCCCATTTCACCAGGATATCCAGAGCCTGTTCGTTCCCACCCCAGGCGTACATATCGTATAGGCCCATCAAGGTTTTGTGGACAGTGTAGTGTGGGGCCCAGACTTCCTTGCCGCGAGCTGCCCAGTCCAGGTACTTTTCCGGGATCGAGCCGGCCCACTCTCCGCCGTTTTCCACCTGGCAGCGCGCCAGTTCGGAAACGATGTAATCGGCTTTGCCCTTGACTTCCTGGTCATGGCTGCAGGCATATAAGTGCGCAGCCGCCGAAAGCCAATGCCCAAGGAAGTGTCCGCGTAACTGGCAGGTGGGTGACTCCCAGCCCCAGTGCCCGTCTGTGGGTTTGTCCCTGGGTGCCCACAGCCCGGCTTCCAGATAGTAGTTTTGCAACAGATTGGGCGTTTTCAATGAAAGCATGTAGCGCCGATTTACCTCGAAACGGTCCATGAACAGACCGGGCAGCAATCGCACGCTGGATTTGGGCAATGTTTGGAAAGTGTGGCTCATAGGTGTTACGCCTTTTTATTTCATACGGCCAGTGATGTTGATACCCCGCAAGAAGAGGTTCTGCGTCAGGAAGAAGAGGATCAGGCAGGGCGTGATGATGACGAGCGCCGCCGCCATGTATAGATTCCACTGCGTGGACTGATACATCATCGAGAAGTTGGCCAGGAACATGGTTAATGTGAATTTCGTCGGCGTCACCAGGATGATGAGTGGGTTCAGGAAGTCATTCCAGAAGAAAACAAAAGCAAATACGGCGACCGCCGCGAGGACTGGCTTGGAAAGCGGTAGCATGATCCGGAAATAGATGTCCCAATGCGATGCGCCATCCAGCAAAGCCGCTTCGTCATACTCTTTGGGGATGGTCATGAAGAACTGTCGCATCAGAAAAACGTTCCACGGAGAAGCAAACCACTGGGGGACCATCAATGGCAGGTAAGAGTCCAGCCAGCCTAAATACGTCCACAGGATAAACTGAGGGACCATGATCACGGCGAATGGCACCATCAGCGTGCTGAGGATTCCCAGGAAGAGAACGTTTTTGGCGCGGAACTCCATGCGGGCAAATGCGTACGCGACCAGCGAACTTGAAAACAATGTAGCGATCACACCATTCACAGTGATGATGAGCGTGTTGAGGCCACTCTGCAATACGGTCGGGTAGTTTGAGCTGATTTGCGTGGTCACGACTGTGACAAAATTGCTCCATTGGAATGGCGTGGGTAACCAGATGGGCGGGATGCTGAAGATCTGGTCATTGGGTTTGACGGCGGTGACTGCCATCCAATAAAACGGCAGGAGGAAGACCGCTGCCAGGATGAACAGCGTGATATAGACAACCGTTTGCTTGATAAGGCCCGGTCTAAACCGATTCCCGTATAGCAGGAGTTCGATTCGGTTGGATGTGCCGATCATCATTTTGGTTTCTTGTGCAGCCATAGGATGCTCCTGTTAGTACATCCAGCCCTATTCGCTACCGTAATACACCCACCGGTTGGCCAGGCGTAACTGGGCGACGGTCAGTATCAGAATGATGATGAACATAAGCCACGCGATGGCTGACCCTTGACCCATTTGCAGATAGTGGAATGCAACCTGATACAGATGCATGCCCAGGAACAGCGTTGAATTGACTGGGCCGCCGCTGGTCATGACATATGGCTCGGCAAATGTCTGAATACCCGAAATCGTGCCGATGACCAGATTGAAGAGGATGGCAGGCGAGATTAAAGGTATGGTGAGATTCCGGAATTTGCCCCATTCGCTGGCGCCGTCCAGGTCAGCCGCCTCATAAAACATCTGTGGCAGGCCCTGCAGGGCGGCCAGATAGACGACCATTGGAACGCCAACGTTCCACAGGCTTTTAATGATTAAAGACCACAGCGCCAGGTCTTTCGAAAACAGCCAGTTGGGTCCGGCGATCCCAATCACTTTCAGCAAATTGTCGATGACGCCGTATTGCTGATCGTACATCCATAACCAGATCACCGACCCGGCTACGCCGCTGACGACAGCCGGCAAATAGAAGATGGTACGCCAAACACCCAGGAACCTGACACGCTGGTTGATCAGGATTGCCAGGCTCAGAGCGATGACCTGCGACAATGGGATCGAGATGATGACGTATCGGAATGTCACACCCAACGAGAGCGCGAAAAGGTTATTGGGCTTGAGCAAATCACTGAAGTTAGCCACCCCAACGAAGCTGGGTGGGGAGAGCAGGTTCCAACTGAAAAAGCTCAGGACAAGTGACGCAATGATCGGGCCGCCCATGAAGAAGACGAACCCGATCAACCAGGGAGCAATGAACAAGAAAGCGATCAGCGTATCGCGTCGTTTCTTGGACTTTAAAAAGCCCGCTCTTTTGCTCGTTATGGTCGTCGTGGCCATGGTTGATAGTATCCCTCATGGACTCTTCACCGCCAGTGACTCCTGGCGGTGAAGAGCATCAAGCGGATATCTCACGCGAGGATCATGCTTTGCTGATGATTTCGGTGACCTGGGGCGCGATCTTCGGGAAGATCGACTCGGCTTTCTCCGCACCCGTGAAAATGGCCTGTTGGGCGTCACCGATGATCTTGAGGGCTTCGCCTTCGTGGTTGGGGCCGGGCAGCACATGCCCGTAGTTAAGTGCTTCAGGGACCACGTCCCAGTTGACTTCATAATCGACGTCAGCCACCCATGGGTACGGCTTCATCTGGTTGGCCGATTTACGAGTGCCGGGGAAGCGGGCTTCCTTACTGGCGCAATAGTTGTAAATGCCCTGCGTGCTGCAGTTCGCATTCACCCACTGCCAGGCTTCCTCCTTATGCTTTGAGGAGGCGGCAATCGCGTTGAAAGCGCCATGAGTGATGGTGTCTTGCCGGACCTTCATGGGTTCGGGCGCGATGTTGAACTTGATCTTGCCATCGATCAATTGTTGCGTGACCCAGGTGCCCATGCGGAACATGGCTGCTTTCCCGGTTGACATCAGGTTGGCCGCGACGTTCTCACCGCCGATGCTGGCTATCTGTGAGGGCGAGGGCATGCAGTCGCCCTTCAGTTGGGCATCCGCCCAGAATTGATGGGCTTCGATCGACGCAGGGGAGTCGATGGTGCACTTGGTGTAATCGCTGCTGAAGAAGTCGCCACCGTTTTGCCAGCACATCTTCAAGACGTAGTATTGCCACCCAACCGGGATCGATTGCGAGCCCCACACACCGGTCTTGAGATCGGTCAGCTTGCGAGCCATGCCGACAAAGTCATCCCAAGTGAATTTCTTGGGGTCGGGATAGGAGACCCCGGCTTTATCGAAGAGATCGACGTTGTAGAAGGTGATATGCGGCGCAGCCGCATCGGGCACGCCGAAGCGCTTGCCCTGGTAGACAGGATAATTCCACCAGTTCTCGTAGAAATCTTCTGGATGGAAATCTGGCGTGGCGTCGACAAGTGGCTGGATGTCGATGAATTGCCCATGCCGCCCTAACTCGATCACCATCGCTTCCCAACTGCGTACGACGTCCGGTAGGGTGCCGGCCGCAGCAAGAGAGTAAATATGATCGTGGAAGTTATCCACCTGTTGCATGGTCACTTTGATGTTGGGGTGGGTGTCCATGAACTGCTTGATGGTCTGGTCGACACCTGCACCGGTATCGTGGCGGCCATAGATGATCTCGATCTGTGCAGTGGACGGAGCGTTTGCTTGCGGCGTTACAGAAGCCTGAGCAGGTGCCAGCTGCTGGGTTGTGGGCGCCGGCGGGGGCACGCAGGCGCTTAGAACCCCTGCTGCAGATGCGATCCCGGTCAGCTTCAGGAAATGACGACGGTTCATACGATGGTTGTTTGACTCTCGTGCCATAGCTTCTCCTCCGTAATTAAGGGACATCCTTCCCGGAATCCCGGTTTGAAAGGTGGGTGTTGACCCGAATCAGCACGATCACACTCGGAAAACGTTTTCCTGTTTTCGGGATTATAAGGAAAACGTTTTCTCCTGTCAAGCACTCGGTGAAGTTCGCGTCCATATCTTGAAAGGAAAACGTTTTCCTATATAATAGGGACCAAAGCCTGACGGCACACGTGAAAGCAGCAAGTTGGCCAGAAGTGTGAACGTATGTCCTGATGGAAAGGATGGATAGGGTGGATATATGACAGTCACAATCACAGAAATTGCCAAAGCCGCGGGAGTGTCCTTGTCGAGTGTGTCACGCGCCCTGAACAACAGCGATCACCCGATGAATATGGAGACCCGCCAGCACATTTTGCGCGTTGCGAACGAATTGGGCTACCAGCCCAATCTGCTGGCGCGTAGCCTGCGCACGGACCGCACCTATACGATTGGCATCATCGTCGAGAATATCCAAAGCCCGTTCATCCCGCCCATCATCCGTGGCATTCAGGATTTCCTAAAACCGGCGGGATATTTCAGCACGATCATCAACTCCGATTGGGATCCGCATATCGAGGCTGACTCCATCCAATCCCTTAACAACCGCCAGATTGACGGGATCATCTTTGTCGAAACCTGGCACCGGTCATCCAACGCCGTGCAAAAGATGACCGGCAAGCCGTTCGTTTTTGTCCACCGGTTGTTCAACGCGCGCTGTCCCAATTCGGTCTTCCCCGATGACTACGGTGGGGCACGTCTGGTCACCAACCATCTGATCCGTTTGGGGCACCATCGCATTGCCTTCATTAACGGCCCCAAGGATTGGGATGCCTCTCGAAACCGCCTTCGCGGATACCAGGACGAGCTTCTGGCATCCAGTATCAATATCGAACCGAGAATGGTGAAAACGGGGGATTGGGAGGTGAAAGGGGGGTATCTTGCCGCCCAAAAGCTGGTCAAACTGAAGAAGCTGCCCACAGCCATCTTTGCTGCCAACGATTTAATGGCGCTTGGTGCGGTTTATGCAATCCAGGATGCGGGGTTGCATATTCCGCAGGGTGTCGCCGTGGTGGGTTATGACAACCGCAACTTCACCGGATTCGTGCGCCCTGCGATCACGACGGTTACGCTACCCTGCTACGAAATGGGTGAGGCTTCTGCGAAATTGCTGCTGGATCTGATCAACGATGGGGTGAAAGAGAATGAACCCATTGAGGTCAAGGGCGAGTTGATCGTACGCGAATCCTGTGGCGCAAATCCTGGAAAATGGCAGTTTGAAGATGATAAGGGCTCGAGCGCATGGCGGGAGAAACGCAAGGACATCTTGCGCAGATGGTCAGAAAGTCGAAGCCGCGCGGCGACAAATGACGGAACTTGCTTGTGATGTGCTGGGCTGTACGCAGGTACTTAAGGGTTCTCACGAAATGGGCACAGGTGGAACACCAGGTCAGTCCACCCCTCGCTCGACCTGCACCAGGTACCAGGGAGAAGCAGGCAGGTCGCCCAGCCTGAGGACGAAACCCTCGCTTGTCTGCGGCAGCGTCACACTCTCGCCGTAGGGCTGGCCGTGGCCGTCCAGTGGCTGTGCCGTCACGCGCCGCGCCTCAGCCAGCCCGCGCAACGTCAGGGTCGCCACCACCGGTTCGATGCGTGTCGGCGCGTGTCCCCAGTCAGCCGGTTCCTGCCGGGCATCGTCGCCCCACGTCTGGTCAGTGTTGGCGATGCGCGCCCCCGTCACGAGGAGCAATCGCCTGGCCAAGGCGATCGGATGCTCGTCAAGGCTGGCCAGTTGCACGGCGGCAAAGGGCGTCTGTAGCGCCACTGCCAGATGACGGGTCGCTCGCGCCCCGGCCCGCCCGATGATGGCCTGCTGGCGCGGCGTATCGATCAGAACACGCCCATCCCCGGCTGCCACTTCCCACACCAACTCGCCGGTGTCGCTGGCGATGCGGTCTGCCGGCAACATCACCTCCCCCTCAGCGGGTGCCAGTTGCGCCGCAGCAAGGTCGACGATGCGCGTCCGATGGACCAGCGCCAATCGCCCCGGCAGATGCGGTATCCAGTAGGGGCGTAGATCGTCCGAGCCACGCTGCCGCACGCCCTCCAAAGCCCACGCGCGCGGCAGGCGCCGTTCGATGGTCTGGCGGGCCGTTTGGGCATCCCCACGCAGGAACATCAAGGCGCCGAGTGCTGTCTGCGCCATCTTGACAGGGTTGTCGCCGATATCGAACCAATAATGCTGATAGGTCTCCGACCACGGCTGCTCCTGCCAGTACGATCCGGGCCAGGGGTGATAGTCATAGAAGACGACACCGTCCCAGTCTTGCAGCCGGGCATAGGCGGCGAGGATGGGAATGTATTCGGCCGCCGAGTCGTTGGGGAACGGTTCATTGACCTCTGAGCATAGGTGGGGGTAACCCTCGACCGCACCGCGCGACAGGTGCGCAATCGCGCAGTGATCCGGCTGGTCCACCATCGGTGTGTTCACGAAGGTTTTTCCGGCGATCGGATGCTGCCAGTAGAAGTGACTGTCGGTCACGTCCAGGGCGGCGTTGGCCATCACCATCGGCAAACCGTTCCACCCGGCGTTATGGTCGGCGCTGCCCAGGATGAGTTGCTGGGCACCCAGCTCCCCGCGCAGGAAAGCGCACATCTCACGGAAGAACGATTGCTCGATGCCGGAATAGAAGGCGGCTTCATCCTGGAACCGGCCTGCGCTGGCTGAGGTGAATTCGGCTGGGCTTAACCGGCGCACGCTGCCCTGTTTCGGGTCCTCATATTCGCGCAAGTCACCCGCCCAGGCCTCGCCAAGCGCCTCTCGGCGCTCGTACTTGCGGGCCAACCACGCATTCCAGCGCCTGTCGAGCTCATCAGCATAGACCTTGTGAATATCCCCCCAGTTGTCCTTGCGCCCGGCCAGTGTGCCGCGCAACCAGCCGGCCTGCCAGTGCTCGCTCAGACTATTCTCGTTCGTGATCTCGATCAGCGCGACTGCTGGTTCTTCGTTGTAGCGATGGCCGGTAAAAGGGTTGAGGTGATGGAGGAGTTGGCGGGCATACTCCTTCTGAAGGGTGATCATCCAATCGTCGAAGTACAGCACGGGTTTACCCCAGCCGGCCGACTCGCCGGTGATGATTCCATCGGCAGCGCTGAACCGGCGTGCCACGTGTAAGTTCATGTCCACGTAGATGCCCTGGTCTTTCAGGCACTTGACCATCCAGTCCAGGCGAGCCAGCCCCTCAGGGTCCAGTGACCGGCTGCTCTCCGTATGGCGCATGAGGATGCCATCGGGCCAATGGAAGTCGATGGCATGCAGGCGCATACAGTTGATGCCGAATTTTGCCAGGCGACCGGCGATCACCGGGGCCAGGTCCATGGGCGGCAGGGCCTGTGAGCGCACCAAATGCTGGCCCCACATACGCCAGCGCCGTCCATCTCCCGTCGCCAGATGCCCGTCGACGATCTTGATGAATCCAGTAGCGCCGGCCGGCCGGTCCAGCAGGTACGACACGTCAGTAGGACCTGGCTGATGATCATCCCATGCCAGGGTGAACGCGGGCCATGCATTCGTGTCGGGCATCGGCAAGTGACGGTTGATACTCATTTTCATTAGCCCTTTACTGCCCCAAGCTTGATCCCGGCCACAAAATAGCGCTGCAGGATGGGATAGACGATCAGGATGGGCACCGTGGCCAGGAAGATGTTGGCTGCCTTGAGCGCGCGGTCCGACAGGAGCGCCATCTTGCTCGGGTCGATGTTCATCGCTGACAGGTCGGAAACCACGACGATGGTTCGCAGGAAGGTCTGGAGCGGATAACGGCTGACGTCGGTCATCGACACCATGCCGTCGAACCATGAATTCCAGTGTCCCACCGCTGTGAAGAGGGTCAGCGTGGCAATGGCTGGTGTAGATAGGGGAACATAGATCCTGAACAGCTTGTCAAAGTGGGAGGCGCCGTCGATGCTGGCTGCATCGTCCAGCTCGGAAGGGATCTCCCGATAGAAGTTCATCAGCAGGATCACGTTCCAAATTGACAGTGCACCGGGTACGATCAGGGCCCAGATGCTGTTGAGCATGCCCAGGCTGCGGATGGTCAGCCACCAGGGAATAAGACCGCCATTGAAGAGCATGGCAAAGATTAAAATCCAGGTGAACACGCCGCGGCCCCGAAATTCCTGCCCGGTTCTTGACAGGGGATAAGCGGTGAGAATGGTGACGAGCATGCCGAGAGCGGTGCCAAGGGCGGTTCGCAGCACCGAGATCACGAACGAGCGGTAGAAGCCGCCCGTGCTCAGCACCAGGTTGTAAGAGGCTGTGGTGAAGTTGACAGGCCAGAACGTGACGAAACCGCCCATGGCCGAGGATCGATCGCTGAATGAAATCGCCAGCAGATTGATGAACGGGGCGATGCACAGGGTTGCAAATATCGCCAATCCCAGGTAGTTGCAGGCCATAAACAGGCGCCTGCCAAAGCTCTTGCCCTCGACCATTTTCCAAGCTCCTTGCAATCAGAATATCCGGTAGCCGGCGTAACGCCGGGCCGTCGTCCAGGCGACGATGATCAGCAGCATGCTGACGACTGACTTGGCCAGGCCGACAGCGGCCGCAAGGCTAAGCTGGCCTGAGAGCAGGCCGGCGCGGTAGACCCAGGTGTCGAGAATGTCACCCGTTGAATACACCACTGGGTTGTACAGGTTCAGGATTTGCTCGAAGCCAGCGTTCAGCACCCCTCCCAGGCTCAGGGCGGCCAGCAGAATGATCGTGCTGGCGATCCCAGGCAGACTGATGTGAAACACCCGCTGCAGGTGGCTGGCGCCGTCGATGGCCGCCGCCTCGTACAGCTCGGGGGAAATACTGAGCAGCGCAGCCAGGTAGATGATGGCGGACCAACCAACCTGCTGCCACATGTTTGAGACGATCAGAACGGGGCGGAACCAATCATTGCTGCCCAGGAAAATGATGGGCTGAATGCCCATCTTCTGCAGCGTCAGATTGACGATGCCGGTCGTGCTGAGCATGTCGAGCAGGACGCCACCGAGCACGACCCAGGACAGGAAATAGGGCAGGTAAGTCAAGGTCTGGATCACGCGCCTGAATCCAAGATGGCGCACTTCGTTCAACAAGAGCGCAAGCACCAGGGCGCCGACCTGTACGCTCACGATCTTGGCAATCGCGATGATGAGCGTGTTTTGCGTGATCTGCAGGAAGTCGGGCAGGTTGAAGATGAACTTGAAGTTTGTAAGCCCGATCCAGGGCGATCCGGTGAAGCCGAAGGCCGGGTTGTAGGACTGGAAGGCGATCACGACGCCGTACATCGGATAGTAGCTGAACAGAGCTAACAGCACAAGGGCGGGCAGGCACATCGCGTAGAGCGGCCAGTTTCTAGCCAGGTAGGCACGCATCCGCCGCCATGACTGGGCGGACTGGCTACGCTGGACCGGGTGTGTACGTTGCACCAACATGAACCACTCTCCTTAACCTTGGAACCTTGCGAAGGGTCCAAAACCTTCGCAAGGTTCCAAGGTTCGTCACTGAATCGCAGCGCTCAGGCGTTGATGGATTTGTACCACTCGTTGACTTCCGTCGTGATCTGATCGCCGCCGGTCTTCTTCCAGTCGGTTACGAACTGATCGAAAGCGTCGAGCTCCTTCTGGCCGGTAATGATGGCATGGAAAGTCTCATCGCGCATCTTGTCCAGGGTGGTCTGGAAGCTGACCATGCTCGTCGTGGGTGCGCTCAGGAATTTGTTGAAGATCCCGTCGTTCTTATCATTCTGAATGATATTGCTATAGGACTTGCGCATGTTGGTCTGCGTGCCCAGTGGGTCGTCCAGTTGCAGCACCTGCCAGGCATCCCGCTGGTCCTCGGGGATGCTCTTCCAGCTTTCGATATAGTCGTACGACTTGGCATCCGCGTAGATGTCCACGTAGGCGCCGCCACGCGAGAAGGCCAGGCCGTACCCGAGCGCCTTGTTCTTCAGCTTGGTCGAATCCAGGCTGACCTTATCGCCGTCCCAGATGTAATCGTAGTTCTCGAACCCGTAGTAGCGCTTCGTGGGGTCCTCCTTGAGTGAGACCCACCAGTTCATGCTCTCCATCACCTGTTTGACATATTTGAAGCCCTTCTTGAACGCGTAGCCCGGCCCATACGTGAACTCGCCCAGGTTGCCGCGCTTGCCGCTCGGCCCGACCGGCACCTGTGCCCACGTCCATTTGGCGTTGGGGTCGTTCGTCATGCTATCTTCGACGGGCCAACGCGCACCCCAGGCGGGGGCATAATGCAAACCGGCCAGGTTTCCGGCGGCGCGTTTGTTCATGGCATCGGCGTCTGGCACCGTGTAATAGTCCTTTGGAATGACGCCGGCGGCATACCAGTCGCGCAGCAATGTGAGCGCATCCTTCATGCCAAGCATGATATCGGCAAACGCAAGGGTGCCATCGTCCTGCGCCAGCCAGAAGCCGGAGATCACGCCGAACTGGGCCGTGATGCCATCCATGCTCGCGAACCAACCTCTGAAGGATGAGCATAAATTCAGACCCAGCGTGGTGCCAGCCGCGCCCTGTCCCAACCCGGCCTCCTGGAAGGCCAGCGCGACAGATTTAACCTCATCCAGGGTGGTTGGCATCTTCAGGTTCAGCTTATCCAGCCAGTCCTGGCGTGCCCATAACAGCTTACCGTTGTTGGCAGCCCGGTTGCCGCAAGGCATGCCATACAGCCGCCCGTTCTGCCTGGCGTAGACATAGGCTGCCTTGCCGTCGAGGTAGGTGTCGAGCGGTTTCTTCATCCAGGTAGGGTCAGCGCTGGCTTCCCAGACGTCGGTAATATCCTCCAGCAGGTTGCCATCCAGGCACTGCTTGAAGATAACGGGGGTCGGGAAGTCTTCCATAAAGTCGGGTAAGTCACCGCTGGCGATGGCCAGCGTCCACTTGGTTGTCCAGTCGTCGCCGCCGCCTGAGAACTTGGTTTGGAAGTCCAGCCCGAACAGCTCTTTGCTGATCTGCACCATGGGGCTGTCTTTAGGGTCGTCGCTGATCTTGTCGCCCAGCTCGACGCGCTTGTTGGCCCATACCACCATCGGTTCCGTGGCTGGGGCGCTCGTGACCTCTGGCAGGATGGTCTTCCACCCCTTGGCATGGTCCGGGCTGCCCGGCAACCAGCCAATCTTCTTCAGGCGCTCTTCGACGGTTGCGGCCGGCATGACCGCAGCGGTTGCAGCGGCGCCTGCCTCGGTGGGCGCAACAGGGACTTCTGTGGCGTTCGATGCAACGGTGGGTTGAGTCACTTGGGCTGGCATGCAGGCGGTCAGCCCGGTACCGATGGCCAGACTGGCGGTGAACTTGAGTATCTGTCGCCGACTAACATGTTTTTTCGCTTGAACACACATGCTTGATCCTCCTTCTATTAGAAGAGAGCGTGAAGGCAACTGCCGGTCGGTGGGTGAGTGATTGATTAAGATTGATTAAACGCGAACGGGTCGAATTGGCGCTCAAGATGACCTTGCTGGTGATTGTAGAATTGCACCAGCCGGCCTGACAAGTACCCAGTGCGCCAATAACGTGCCATGAATAGCCCCCGCCAGGCAACCTGGCACCGACGAACTGGGATCAGACTCCCGGAGTCTCCAAGACTCCGGGAGTCTGATCCCGAGTCTAGACGGAGAGGTGTGTTGAATGATCGAATCAACAGCAAAAGCGCCCACTTCGACGACAGAAGCCATGGCTGAGGCCCTGTCCGACCTGCATGGCCAGGCGGTGCTGCTGGTGGTGCCGGCGCTCATCGTTGCGGCCGGATTGCTGGCGGCGATGGCTGAAGCATCCACGTCGACCGTCGAGGTCTATACCATTGCCGCAGGGCTGAGTGCGTTGGCACTCACTGTCTGGACCTTGAGTCGCATCACTTATGGCGGCGCTGTCGCGGCGTCCGTGCTGGGCACGACGCTAGCCGTCGTGGTCCTCGTGACCTATGCCAAAACGGTCAGCGCACTTCCTCTCCTGGCGCTGCCTATCGGTCTGACGGTGTTATTGGTCAACGTACGGGTAGGAGGGCTTTTCGCGCTGGCAGCCAGCATTTTGCTCATTTTCCCACCGGCAATCGTGCCGCCCGTCGATTTGTCGCTGCGTATCCTCACCATACTCCAGCTCTGGGGCACGCTGGCCCTGACTTCGGTCGTGGAACGTAAGCTGTTCACCCTTGCCGAGTGGGCATGGTCGCACTACGAACGCAACCGAGAATTACTGGATGAGGCGCGCGACTACCAGTTGGAAGCAAAGCAGACGCTCAAAGATCTGGCCGCCGCCTGCCAACAACTCGCCGAACTTAACCAATATGTGGGGCGCCTGCGGCAGGAAGCGGAGGATGCGAGGCGCGCCAAGGAGCAGTTCGTCGCTAACGTCAGCCACGAGCTGCGCACGCCACTCAATATGATTATTGGTTTTACTGAGCTGATCACCACGTCGCCGCGCAACTATGGCGCCAGGATCCCCACCAAACTACTGGCCGACCTGGAGATCATCTTGCGCAACAGCCGCCATCTTGCGGATCTGATCAACGATGTGCTCGACCTCAGCCAGATTGAAGCCAATCGCATGGCTCTCACCAAGGAACGAGTCGATATCGACGAAATCCTGGATGCAGCAGCGACGGCTGTG
>JAMDDR010000437.1:0-319 GCA_023488685.1 Chloroflexota bacterium
GTGGCATCGGTGACTGGCGCATCGGGTGGATTCAGTGGTGAAGCCAGCGGCGACGGCGGTGCGAGGGGCACACGTATGGTGCTGGACGAGGTGGGCGCGGCCAGCGTGGTACGAGGCGTATAGGCATACAGCGCTGATCCGAACAGACTCACGGCGAGAAAGGTGCGAACGATGCGCCCGGCGAGCGAGCGATGTGGTATCACGATGCCTCCCCTATTCAATTGTGGTGTGAAATGTTGAGTGTTGAGAACACCAACGTTGAACAGCACACACGCCGGCAGACGGCGCTCTTGATCCTGGCTGGCGTGGGGTGTTACTA
>JAMDDR010000437.1:391-3385 GCA_023488685.1 Chloroflexota bacterium
ATCAATTCACGCACATCATGTTGAGATCACGTCCTGTCGCGCGACCGGTCTACAGAGGCCGTGCTGATACTCTCTATACACACTGCCATTCGTTGCTTACATAGACACCGCGGCATGAATCCTGACGCTATTTTTTAACATGGTTAAAAATGCATATCGCGGAGATCACAATGAGCGTTTCCTTTTCATAGCTACGTGGAAATACGTATATGTGATGAGCCACCCGGCACCGGCCGGCTACTTGTTGCGCGAGATGCGCCAGCCCGATGGCAGGATGGACGCTGCTTTGCGGAGGGGCGGCCGATACAACTCGATCAGGGCGTTTTGCAGCCGGTCCGGCTCGATGCCGCGAATCAGGCGCCCTTCATGCGCGATGCTGATGGTCCCGCGCTCCTCAGAGACGATGATGGCGATCGCGTCGGTTCCTTCCGATACGCCGATGCCGGCGCGGTGGCGCAGGCCGATGCGGTAGTCGTCGATGTGCGACGTCGTCAACGGCAGCACGCAGCCGGCCGCCGCAATACGCCCGCGCCGGATGATCACGCCGCCGTCGTGGAGGGGCGTGTTCGGGTGGAAAATGGTGAGCAACAGTTCGGGCGACAACTGTGAGTCCAGGATCACACCCGTATCGACCAGATCCTGCAGGCCGGTTTCCCGCTCCAGCACGATCAGCGCGCCGTAGCGATGCGCGGCCAGGCTTTGCACCGCAGTGCCGATGATGCGGACCTCGACCTCCAGCTCACTGCGCCGCGAGACCAACACTTCGTTGAAGCGCCCCAGCCGTTCCAGGGCACGCCGCAGCTCCGGCTGGAAGATCACCGGGATCGCGACAAGGAGCGCGGGGATGGCCGTGCGCAGGATCAGCCCGAAGGTCGGCAGTTGCGCCAGGCTGCTGAGCACCAGCCCGATCACCACCAGGACGAATACGCCCCGCAGCAACGGGATGGCCTGCGTCGCCCGAACCAGCAACAAGACGAGAAAGAAGACCAGCGACACCAGGAAGATGTCCAGTATCGCTAGCCCATCGAGGCGCTGCAAGATCCAGAATAGCTCGGTCACAGTTCCTGAGTCAAGGCAGCCGGGAGACCAGCAGAGTCGACGACCCTACCCCGGTCCCCCTGGCACCTTGTCTTCTCGCCAATAACGTGATTTATGCGAGTAGCTTTGCCAGCACGGCCTTCTGCGCATGCATTCGGTTTTCGGCCTGATCCCACAGCGCAGACTGTGGGCCGTCGGCCACGTCGTCGGTAATCTCCTGGCCACGGTGCGCCGGCAGGCAATGCATGACGATAGCATCCTTGTGCGCGCCCCGCAGCAATGTTGCGTTGACCTGGTAAGGCGGGAAAACCTTGGCGCGTTGAGCCGCTTCGGCTTCCTGGCCCATGCTCGTCCACGTGTCAGTGTAAACTACATCGGCATTTTCGACAGCCGCCCGTGGATCGGTCATCTGCACCAGGCTGCCACCGCTGGCGGCGGCAATCTCATTCGCCCGCGCAACGACGCCGGGCCGTAACTGATAGCCTTCCGGCGCGCTGACGCGCAGGTGTCCACCGAGCAAGGTGACGCCGAATGCCAGCGAATTGGTAACGTTGTTGGCGTCGCCTACGTAGGCCACCGTGCAGCCCTTGACGCTGCCCTTGTACTCCAGGATGGTCAGCAGGTCAGCCAACCCCTGGCAGGGATGCGTGTCGTCCGACAGGCCGTTGATCACGGGCACGCGTGAATACTGCGCCAGCGTCACCACATCCGCATGGGCAAAGACACGCGCCATGATTCCATCCACATAACGCGACAGCACACGTGCGACATCGGGCACGCTCTCGCGCTTGCCCAGTTGAATTTCCTCAGGGGCGATGTACAGGGCGTGGCCGCCGAGATGGCGCATGCCCATTTCAAACGACACACGCGTACGCAGTGAGGGCTTTGTAAAAACCATGCCCAATGTCTTGTTCTTGAGGATCGGTTGGTTGCCGCCCGATTTCCATTGATGCTTCAACTCCGCGGCTAGCGTAAGCAAGCTGGAGAGTTCGTTCGCCGTGAGATTTGATAGTGATAGGAAGTCTTGCTTCGTGTGCATGGTAAAGATTCTATACTAGACTGGTACACCATGCGACGCATCGTTGGATTGATCCTGGTCATTGCGCTGACCATCCTCGCGACCTTCGCCGAGACGTTTCGGAACGCGCTATGGACCAGCTATCGCGATTACACCAGCCCTTACCTGGCCGAGTTACCCGTAGGGTCCGCCCTCACCCCCGCATCATCGCGCGTCGTTCTCGTCCTGGTGCGCGGGCTACGGCTCGAATCCTCGCGCCAAATGACGACGCTGAACGATTTGCGCGGGCGCGGCGCAGACGTCATCGTGCAACAGACCCCGCCCACGTACAGGCTGCCAGCCTGGGTGACGCTGCTGTCGGGCGCCACGGCCGAAACGCACGGCGTGACAACCAACTACGCGCCTCGTGCAGCCGGCCCCCAGTCCATTTTCAGCGCCGCGCAGATCGCCGGCGCGGCCAGCGCGCTCGTCGGCTCCCAACTGCTGGGCGATACTTTCGGCGACGCCGTACAGCGTTTTGAGCTGATCGAGACGCCCGAAGTGGCGCAGCGCGATGACGACGCCGTGCGCATGGCGCTGGACGTGCTGCGCGATCCCACCAACCCAATGCGGCTGGTGTGCGTGGAACTGACGGCGATTGAAGAGGCGGCCGGCGACGGCGCGACGAGCGATGGCGCGACCAGTGGTGGTGCGGACGCGGCCGGCAATCCCGCCCTGATCGTCACCGATGCGCGCATCAAGACATTGGTCGACGCGCTGGATCTCAACACCAACACCGTCGTGATCCTGGCGGACCGGGGCCTTACCCAGCGCGGGAATGACGGCGGCGCCGAGACCGAGGTGGCACAGGTGCCCATGATCATGGCCGGCATGGGCGTCGCACCCGGCGGCCCATTCATGATCGAGGCCACGGACGTCGCGCCAACCCTGGCAGCCCT
>JAMDDR010000382.1 GCA_023488685.1 Chloroflexota bacterium
GCCGCCTGCACGCCTGCACCCGCTCCCACGGCGACATCCGGTGCACAGACGCAACCGACCAATACCGCTGTGCCGTCGACGGCGACGGTGGAGGCCACCGCGACCGAAGCTGCCACGGCCACTGTCGAAGCGACCGGCGAGGCCACCTCTGCGGCCACGTCCGAAGCGACGGCTGCGGCGACCGCTGGTGCAACGGCTGAAGCGGCGATCAACATTCCTGAAGACGACCCAGCCATTGAAGCGAGCGCGGTCGAGTTCCCGAGCGGCGATGCGACGGTGATGGCTTACCTGGCTCGCCCGGCCGGGGATGGCCAGTACCCGGCCGTGCTCGTGTGTCACGAGAATCGTGGTCTGACCGACCACATCAGGGATGTCACACGACGGCTGGCGAAGTCGGGTTACGTCGGGTTGGCGGTCGACCTGCTGTCACGCCAGGGTGGCACGGCGGCTGTCTCGGATCAGTCACAGGTGCCGGGTCTATTGGGCCAGACGCCACCCGATCAGTTCGTGCAGGACTTCGAGGCGGGTTGGAGCTACCTGAAGAGCCAGCCATTCGTGCAGACCGATGGGGTGGGGATGGTGGGCTTCTGTTTTGGCGGTGGTGTCACCTGGCGTGTGGCCACCAAGCTGGCCGATCTCAAGGCGGCCGTGCCATTCTATGGGCCTGTGCCGCCGGTCGAGGACGTGCCGGGCATCCAGGCGGCCGTGCTGGGCATCTACGCCGGGCGCGATACGCGCATCACCAATAGCGCTGGGCCGATCGAGGATGCGATGAAGCAGAACAATAAGACCTTCGAGAAGGTGATCTATCCGGACACCGACCACGCCTTTCACAACGATACCGGCGAGCGCTACAACGCCACGGCCGCGCGCGATGCCTGGAGCCGCACACTGGCCTGGTTCGCCCAGTACCTGGGAACGTAGGCGCCACAAACCAAACCCAACCCAAACCCTCGCGAAAGCCCTGTGCAAACTTCGCGAGGGTTTGGTGTGATACAACCCGCCAGTCTACTGCTTGGTCGCCACAAACTCCAGTTCGAGCGCTACCTCTTCGGTCACGTCGGCGACACTCGGCACGCTGGGGATGGTCAGCTCGAATGCGCTGCGAGTGACGGTTGCCTTGGCGCTGCCGTTGAGTTCCCCTTCCGCCGGCAGCGTGACCGTGGTATCGAACGTGACGGGCTTGACGATGTTACGGATCTTTAGGTTGCCGGTCACCTTGAACGAGACGGTGCCGCCAGCATTGACGGCCTGTGCGGGCAACCCTTCGATGGCCGTGGGCTCAAACGTGATGTACTGGAATTCGGGCTGCGACGTTTGCAGGATGAAGCGCTGGATGGCGCGGTTGCGCATGTCCGAGTCGGTGCTGAAATCGCTGGCATCGATCTGGATGGGGCCGATCTGTGTGTTGGCCGGATTGTCCTGCGTCACCGAAATCATGCCGCTGACCTTTGACGTCGCCCCCACCACGGTCTTGGGGTTCCCCATCAGTTTCTCGTTTAGCGTAAAACGCGCCTCCGAGCGGCTGGGATCGATCTGATAGACGGTAACCTGCCCGCTCGTCGCCGTGTTGGTCTCGCTAGCAGGCGTTGTCGCCGTTGATTCCGCCGGCGCTGCCGTTGGCTCAGCGGGGGCGCTGGTGGGAGCGCTCGTAGCGGCGCTTTCAGCGGCGCTCGTCGTGGGTGCCGTTGTAGCACTCGGCACGGCAGTTGACGATGGCGTTGCCGCCTGTGTCCCACACGCTGCCAATCCCCCTAATGCCAAGAGACTGACCCCGATCTTCAAAATATCACGACGCGAAATGCTTGTGTTTCCTCTTTTAACCACTTCTACTTGCTCCTATAACAATAAACAGTACGTGATGCGGCGCCAGCTTACCAGCGATTTATTTAAAAAGTATGAAGAAGTGCTTTGAATTTTGTTTGGATGCCGAAGGAGTAAAAATAAACAAGAAACCAATCTTTTCTTCACCATTCATTGATAAGTTCAGGCTACAGTAAATGTCACAGGCGGGCGTGCTTGAGCTGAAGAATCCAAGCTATGGAGGCAGTTGATTAGTTATGACGATTAAGAGATTGGTGGCGATCATAGGCGCCGTGGGCCTCATCGCCTTGATAGGGGTCTTTGCGGCGAGCACGGTCTTTGCCCAAACCCCCACGCCGGCAGCGCCATCGGCATCCCCAGATGGCACGCCCGGGTCGAAAGGCATTGGGCGGGGCTTTGGTCTGTGGGGCGGTGGCTCGACGGCGCAGTTCGATGCTGTGGCCGAAGCACTTAACCTGACGCCGGCGCAGTTGTTCGAGCAACTCCACAGTGGCAAGACCCTGGAGGAGATCGCCCAGGCGCAGGGAGTTGACATTCAGAAGGTCCAGGATGCTCTCAACGCATCCCGCATCCAGGCCATGAAAGATGCCATCAGCCAGGCTGTGACAGATGGGAAGATGACGCAGGCCCAGGCGGATTGGATGTTGGAAGGATTGGAGAAGGGTTACCTGCCCATGGGTCGAGGCGGCTTTGGCTTCGGACATGGCGGCCGGGGTGGACCTGGCAAGCGCGGACCCGCTGAGGCACCCACTGCGCCGGCGTCGACCCCTGGTGCGACGACATAGAGGTGATGTAAGGGTCTAAGGGTCATTTGATAGAAACGCTCGCCTGCGATAAAACGGAATGAGAGGGGCGAAGGCTTGGCCTTCGCCCCTTTTGCTGCGCCGGTCATGGGTCAAATCGAACTCCGGAGCGCACTAGCAAGCTTTTGTTATGCTGCCTGCTTATGTATCTGCGCCAATCTCCATCGGCGTGAAGGTGAACTGCGCGGCAGATGCGACCAGTGTGGCTGGGTCGGCGCGATAGGCGCGTAGCCGTGCCTGGCGCTCGTCGGTCCAACCGTGCGCGTCATGTGACTGCATGACCAGCGCTGTCACGGCCAGCCGCCGCACATAGCGATCGGCACTGGCGGCCAGTGTCGCTTCCAACTGCGCCCATTCCTCCTCACTGAGTTGCTGTGCGCCGTTGGCTAGAGTCTGCTCTGCTGTGGCCAGCGCGTCCGCGTGCAGCTCGTGCGCTGTGGCCATGTCCATGATCAACTGCGCCAGCTCGTCGCCTGGCAATGCGTTTACCGCCAGATCGACTCGCAAACTGGCGGCGAGCGGGTCAGTGGCCAATACTGCCAGCACGGCACGCGCGGTGGGCAGCAGCCGTCCATGGTCGTATCGCACGGCACTGCTGAACTGGCTCAGGGCCGTTTGCAACGCACGGCGGTTGGGCAACAGGCGTTGTACGGCTTGTGCAGTCAGTGGGGCCTGGCGCCCCACGTACGTGGCGAACACAGCCGAAGCCGCCGACACCGACTCATCCGGCATTCGCT
>JAMDDR010000318.1 GCA_023488685.1 Chloroflexota bacterium
GTTGCATATGCACGCGCTTCGGCGGCCGGGTCCGGCTGGCTGAGCGGAGGCATAAACAGGATGGCCGAACTGGCGCTCTGCAAGCCGGCGTTGCGGAACAGGTGTTCGGCCAGGTAGGTGACATCAACCAGCAATCCGCCGCCGACCATGTCGCCCAGACCGGCCAGGACGATCAACGTCGCCTCATTGCGTTCGGCCGTCACCACGAATCCCTTCGCCTCCATCGCCTCCCAGGCAGCCACCGAGCCAATCTCGTTCAATTGAGCGACCAGGAAGGGATAAAGCATGTCGAGGTTGGCGTGCCATGCCAGCCGCGCATCCACGCGCGTCATGCTGAAAGCACTTTTAGTGTCGCCCACGGACACACCCGCATCCAGGGGCAGTTCAAGCAACTCGGTTGGCCCCAGGTTGGTGTCGCCATTCAAGGCGGCCCCCCCGGACACATCCAATGCCAGCAACTTGACGGCGGGCAGCTCGCCGTACGTTTGCTCAATACGGCGCTTGAGATGCTCGAGCGATACACGCCCCGGGCGCCCTAAGCCGACGACGAGAGTCTGTGGCAATATGCTGTGCTGCAATTTGCTCATCGGGAGATATAGAACCGGTTGCGCAACTGCCGGCCTGTCCCTGGGGTCAGGCGCGCAAGACTTCCCGGATGTAGTCCTTGATCGTGTCGCGCAATTCCATGATCAGGTCGTAATTGGTACTGCCGGCCACACCCACCGTCGTGTCAGGCACCATGGCGGACCGGTCGATGTTGGCGCGCGTCGCGCCGCCTCTCAATTCATGCACGTAAGGCTCACCGACATATGCCTCAAGCACCTTCGCAGCCCGGTCGATGCCTGTCAGGCTGACCTCCGCTTCAACCTGCTCGGCGACCTGGCTGACCAGGTCGTCGTTGTTACGAAACGCGCGCAGCGATTCCGCCATACCGCGATCGAGTTGCAACGGTTGGTCGCTGGAATCGCGCGGCAGGATGTAGTAGTAAACACCGGACTTGAAAATGAACCCATAAGCGGCACCCAGCGCGAAGGCCTGCTTGGCACGTTGACCACCCGGGCGCACCTCTGGGAAAACGTACAGCGGCTTTAGCCCCGTGCGAATCACCAGGTCGTGCTTGTCCTTGAAGCTGGGGTACTGCGTGAGCGCGAACAGCGGTACACCGTGCTTCGTCTGGAGCACCGTGATCGTATAGGGGTCGAACGTGGACGTGAGCACCTGTGCCATCTCGATGGCGTCCTTGTAGATCGAGTTTTCCTTGTCGTACACGCCGACCGCGACGATCTTCTCGCTCTGCCAGTCCTGACCCATGCGGCCCTCCACCTGGTAGGACCAGAAGGGCACCGATGCGTTCACCAGGTTCTGCAAGCGCGCGCGCGGGTCCATCCGGCTGCGCTTCTCCACGACGATATCTTCGATGGTGAACTGCTTCAGGTTCTCGAACACACCACGGGCGTAGCATAGGATCCGCTCGGCCATCTGGTCCTGCTCCAGCTCAATCCAACTGTGCAGTGGTCCCTGGCTGTCGAGCAGATAGGCACCCGGCGCATCACCCAGGCGATCGACGTTCTCGGCGTAGTAACGATCCACATCCTCATCCGTCGTGATATCCTCTGCCAGCACGAAATCCGTGCGCGGCTTGCCCGTGCGCGTCCGCTCGATCTGGGTATCCCATTGTGACTGCACGAACAGCAGCCGATTGACCGTGTTTTGCAAAGCCGCGCGTCTGGCCTGGACAGTCACGCCGAGACCCGCCAGCAGCGCGAGCGCCACGTCACGCTTCTTACTCTCAGCGCGCGCCGTCAGGAAGTTCTGGAACATCTCGACGTGGCGGTCACGCGCTTCACGAATCCGATTCGACCTCCCGACAGGGAAGGAGCGAAACGCAGACGCGAAAGCATCCTGGGTCTGCTTCAGCAAATTCTGCGCACGGTCGCGCCGCTGGTCCATCTCAGCGCGTGCCTTGTCCAGGTCGCGCCGGGCCACGGCCAATCGGTCGTCCAGCCTGTCCAGGAATGCGATGGTCAGATTCAGGCCGCTGGCGGGATCATCCACCAACCGTTCGATCTCGCTCTCGACCGCCGCGGCCAGCTTCTCCGCCATGGTCTTGCGGTTGCGCTCCAGCGCCTGGCTGAATTCGTTGTCCAGCGCGTTCTCGGCTTTGTTCAGATAGCTCTGGGTTGCCCCGAACATCTCACCGTCTTTGAACGTGTTGAGCGCGTTGGAGTTGAGCGTGATCTTCATCACGTTGTTCTTCGCATCGCGGGCGATGTTCTGCAACAACGCATCCGGCTCCAGCAATTGGGCATGCAGGAAACTGGCCACCGCCGCGTCGGTGCGGTCGGCCGGCGGCGTGGGGCGCAACAGATGCTGCCGGATGAGGTCGCTCCCCAATCGTTGCGCGCACATCTCGATGATCTTGCCGACGGGGAACACCAGCGACGCCGTGCCCAGGCTGCTATAGGCAGTCGACTTGTACTTGTTCTCTTCTTTGTAGAACACGCGCGATGACAGCACACGCACGTTGTCGAACACGCTATTGCTGGCGGAACCCACCTGGGAGCTGATCTGCAGGAAGACAGCCTCGGCAACCATCGGGGCGATGTCCTCCAGGCCCGACAGTCCGCCACCACGCTCGTTGCGCGCGTCAATCAGGTAACAGATGTTGAAGGGGCGCTGGCCCGAGAACTCGACCACCCCCACCGCTGTGTTGCCATAGTCGCACTTCCACTCGCCGACTTCCATGAAGTAATCCAGTTCGCGCAACGCCGCAAAGGCATTGGACTGAATGCCAATCGGGTCGACGTTGGGAAAGACGGACGGCAGAGCGAAGATGCCGTTGATGTTGCAGAACGATGATGGCAGGTTGGCATTCTCGATCTCCTTGCGTGTGAGATAGGCCATGTCCAGGAACCCGCCCGAGCCTGTTCCGCCGCACACCGAGCAGACGATGAACACGTTGATGCCGAACTGCTGGCTGTGCAGCCGCATGTCCGTCAAGCGTGCCACCGCGGCCTTGATCTTGCTGGCCACCGTCCCGACGTTCCAGAACAGGGACAGCCGGCCAAGCGGCCGCACCTGCTTTGCGCCCATCGTGATCGCCTGGACCGGGATGCGTTCCTTATCCTCGGTGATCCAGGTCGCAATGGCCGGGTTGATGTCCAGGTGGCGCAGGATGTTCGCAGTCTGAATACCGCCGATGTTGATCAGCTCGGTCGCGTGGGTCAGACTGACTACCTGTCCATCCAGGACACGTCGGCGCAGGAAGGGTTCCACCAGGCGCTGAGCGATGCCCATACCTACCTGGGCGCGACCGACATCCTCGAAGTGCTCAGGTTGGCGAAGGGAGAACTGGACAAAG
>JAMDDR010000398.1 GCA_023488685.1 Chloroflexota bacterium
CCGCCTCATACGAATTGGGGGCGCGATACACCTCTGTGCCGGGTGTGCCGACGATGTGCCCGTCCGCGAGTGGCTCGCGCATGACGAACAGGTCACCCAGGCAGGCATAAAAGGCATTCTGCACGCCCGGGTCGGGAATATGCACCCGTACCGCCTGCCCCAGCAGCGCACGCCATTCTGCCTTGGCTGCCTGAAGCGCCGCTGCCCAGTCGCGGTTGCGCAATGCCGGCACATCATCTGCATAGGCACAATAGGGTCGCACCAACCAGCTCGTGCGTGTCTCGCCGGGCGGCACGTCCCACGCCATGCCAATGCTGGTCGCCGAGATCACAGGATACTCATCGGCACCAAAGCCCGCCACAAGCACACGATCGGCGCGCTCCATCCAGCCGGCCAGCAGCATGTCGGCCGGCACTACCGGGTCGACCCAGGCTGGATTCATGCCGGCCCAGTTACCGGGCTTTTCACACAGTAACTCGAAACGGTGCCCGCGATCCGCGGTGTTCGCCAGCGTGATGCGTGCGATGGCCGCCTCCGCCGCACCGATCACCTGCAACTGCAGCACGCCGCGCCCATCCACATAAGTGTTCTCCAGTACCGGCAGATCACCTTCGGCTCGTGTCCAACTACTGCGCGCAAAGGCATGACCGTCGATCCGGGGCGTTAGTCGCAATTCCCACTTGGTCTGTGGCGTCATATAGGCAAACGGGGGGAATGCATTTAGATCATCGTACGTCCACGCCATGCGCAGACTGCCGGGCTGTGCATCCAACAAGGTCTTGTCACGACTGTTCGGCCGGGCCACCGTCAGCCGGTGTGGCGTGGCGAACGAATAAGCGAAATCTACGCGCGATTGGTTCATCATTGTGATATCCATAAGATCATCTGACAGGTCTTAAGCGACCTGTCATGAGTTTGCCCACATACCTCCGCGGCACAGGTACGTTGTCGCCGCTTGTCCATTGCGCACAAGCGTTACTTGCAGCTCTGCGCTCTCGATCGCGAACTGTAGTTCAAGGCCACCTTTGCGTAGCATCACCGCTCCATCCGCGTGTATGGGCAACCACTGTGGCGCCGTGCCGCTCACGACAATTTCCACCGCCGTCAGCAGCCGATGTGCCGTCGCCGTGGGCGTCACCAGGCGCAACAGGTTGACGGATTGAAGGTGGCTTTCCATGCCAAGCACGTCCATGCCGGCTGTGACCGGCGTCCAGTTCAACGGCATGATGCGCAGCGATGCGCGCTCGCCTTGCACCCAAAAAGCCGGGCCGTCCGCCCGCATTGGGTACACCGAGTGGACGCGGAAACTCACTGCCCACGGCGCCTCAGTCTCCACTTCATCGTCGAACACAAACAACGTCGCCGACGGCGAGAATATGCGCCGAAGGTTGGTCTTGAACAATCCGCGCGGCCAGGCGGCTGCGTTATCGCTTGTCACAGCCACCACGCCATCGCCGTTTAGCGTAGAGACCAGCCTCGCCCCTGGCACGTCGGTCGGCTGATGCACTTCGGCGCCATCCGGCCGCTCTGGGTACACCATATTATGCCGGCTGGCAAACCCCATCAGGTTTGCTTCGGGATGGTCGTAATTGGAAACGCCGCGATCCAGCGCCAGTACCTCCCCAGCCGCTTCCAGGATGAAGCTGCCTTTGTCCTCGTCGTAATGTCCCCAGAACGCCGGTCCGCTGCACAGGTGCAAGTGGGTATAACCGACCTCCGGGTCATGGCGAATGGTGCTGGCTTGGCCTACGTCGGGAAACGCGACGAACTTTGGCTCGACCAGAGGGCGCGCCAGTGCAAGATCCTGCGGTGCCAGGATCATGTGATACAGATCCGGCGCGATTTGGGTCGTCTGCATCATATTGGCGTATAGGTTCCGCCACTCCAGCCGCGTCGAGATTTGGCAGTACGCGGCGACCAATCCAGGACTATAAGCCTGGTCCGCGTGCGCGTCGTTGATCGGCAGATAGGTCGTGCCATCGCCTGCGGTCGACAACATGCCGAGAGCGTAATCGCCCGTCTTGATCAACGACGGTGTGGCATACGCCTGCAGCGTCTGGCCATGGTAGCGCGCCAGTGCATAGAACAACGGCATCGACTGGCTGAACGTGTAGTTCCAATAAGCCATGCCCTCCAACGTGTCGCCATCGGCATGCACGTAGTCATCGATCATCTCGTGCAGGTCGCGCTCAGCTTCCTCGACAAGGCTGCGATAACGCGGATACGCAGGCAACAGCGAAATCGTGCCGATGATGCGACCCGAGCTGAACACAATCCCCTGATTCATATGCCGGATGTACTCCATCCGTTTGAAGTCGGATTCGATGCGCGGCAGGCCTTTCATGATGATGGCATCGCGGATTACCTGCTTGCCGTGCGGCGTCAGGCAGAAACCAGCCCAATCTAGCACCAGCGCACACGCGCGGCAGTAGATCTCCTCAGTGAACGAGCGATGATGCCACGACGCGCCGGGAAAGATGCCCATGGGGCTTTCACACCAGTACTCGCAATGCGCCGCCGACAGCGCCATGCGTGCCGCCATGTTGGACATCTCCGGGTTACGGTCGATCAGGCCGACAAACGCGAGCCGCTCCATCACGCCCGCGGTCAGCGTCTTGTGCATGTCGCGGTTGCGCCCGAAGATGCGCAGCGGCCACGGCACAAGGCGCCCAATCTCGGCTTCGGGGATCAGATGCATGTCTTTCTGAGCTTGCTGCCGCAACTGATCGAATGCCGGCGCGAGATAGCCGGTAGTGAGTTTGTGGCGCAGTGTCTCCAATTCCTCCCCGCCGAAGAAGATGCCAATCTGCGGCTGCAATGCATCTGTCTCCGCCGCGCCAGCCTGCAGCAGCGCACCCGGCCAATCCGGTGAATACGGGCTGGCACGCGACGCCATGCGCGCTTCTGAAACTCGATTCGACAATCCTAGCCAGAACAGGCTGGCGTACGCAGGTCGATCTTCAGTCAGGTTGAACGACAGCCGCAATGCTGTCAGGCGAACGCCGTCGATAGTGCCATCATCCCCGTCGTCAGCGCACGCTCCACACCATCGACGGTCGCGGTTACGGTCAATTGCATCCAGCGAGGCATGCTGACAAAGACGCGGAAGATGTCATAGTCATCAATCCGCACGTCGCACGCCCGCTCCATGACCACCGCGGCCACGCCGGACATCGCCTGGTCGATCTGCACGATCACCGCATGCCACTGCTGGAACACATTCGCCTGCGCTCCAGGCGCTACTTGCACATGGTACTCTTCGAGAAGACTGTACTTGTCTGTTGGATGCTCGCTCGAACCACCATCGAAGAATGGTTCGATGATGGCTTCTGCCTCATTGATAGTCACAACCCCCCGGC
>JAMDDR010000553.1 GCA_023488685.1 Chloroflexota bacterium
CGGTGATAGACCCAAGGGGTCGCCCCTGAAATGCTACGCGAAGAGCGGCGACTCCCTCCCGCAGTTCCTCGGCCCGTCGCTGACTCATCTCCAGTGGAGAATCCGGCAGGATCAAGGCAAATTCCTCGCCGCCGTAGCGGCAGGCAATATCAGCCCCGCGAATGCGTGTCGCAAGAAAGTTACCCAGTTCGTGCAGAAGCGCGTCGCCCGCCTCGTGTCCAAGGGTGTCGTTGAAACGCTTGAAGTGATCAATGTCCAGCATAATGACGCCCAGCGTGCTTTGATTGCGCGCGGCGCGTTGCAGTTCGCGCTCAAAGGTTTCTTCCAGATAACGCCGGTTGAACAGGCCGGTGAGCGGATCACGAATGGACTGATGCCGCAGAGTCTCGCGCAACTTCAAATTGGCGAGCGCCAGCGAAAGTTGCTCGGCAACTGCCTGAGCCAGCCGTTGTCGGGCCTCCGTCAACGGCATCGGCACCTCATCCGCTTCCAGGTGCAACACGCCCTGGGCTTCGCCCTGCGCCATCATCGGCACACAGACGCTGGGGAACGCGATCCGACGGCTGGCCTCCACGTGCTGGCAGGGAAGTCCAGAGGTCTGGTCTTGCATCAGGTGGATCTGACCGCGCCGCAACGCCCAGCACTCGCTCAGCGCGAAAATGCACTCATCCAATTGCGCGGAGGCTTCACCCCAGGAGACAGCCGCCGTGACGTAGTTTCGCGAGGCGTCGATCAGGTACACCGCGCCAGAGGCAGCCGGGAACAGCCGGGGCGCAAACTGGCCAATGACGGCGTGCGCCTCGTCAGGCTTCTCGCATGTCTGGAGCATCTCTCCCATCCGGCTCAGCAGGGTGATGTCGGCAGTGCGCTGTTCCAGTTCCT
The DNA here is from genome assembly GCA_023488685.1 of Chloroflexota bacterium. Taxonomy (GTDB): domain Bacteria; phylum Chloroflexota; class Anaerolineae; order J036; family Brachytrichaceae; genus CAIXPS01. The sequence goes on from JAMDDR010000553.1 coordinate 883, forward strand.
CCACCCAGCCTGCCAGTTTTTCGTTCGCTTGTCGGGCGGTTTGCACCGCGACCTGCAAGTGCGCCCCCCTTTCCGCCAACGCGCGCGACTGCGCCTCAATCTGCTCCATATCCTGACGGTGCATGGTCGCCCCCACCACCATGATCGCGCCCACGGTCAGGACAAAGAACGATGCGTTCACTATGCTAGAAAGGGGGTAGCCGGGCAGGACGATGGGCAATACGAGCATGACGATCAGTGTGATGACGAAGACCAGGCCTGTGGTGCGCGGAGAAAGAAACAGACCGCTCATCAAGCCGCCCAGTATGGGAAAGGCGAGCATCAACACGATACCTGGATCGACGACGGCGGCCGTGAAAGTGGCGAGCAGGACGATGACAATGGTCAGTACAGCGGCCGACTCCCAATAGGGCGTGCGGCTCAGGCCATAAGCACCAGCCAGGATCATCGTCGCGATCAACATCGTCCAGATGAGCGCCTCCTGGGTCAGCCTAGGGGTTGGGTCCAGAAACGTCAGGATGATGGAAGCGACCGCGAGCAGCAGCGTAACGACCAGCAGCGCTGAGAGCAGGCGCGCCCGGCGACGGCGCTCCGGCTCACGGATGGCGGGCGGCGGTTCCACGAGCGCGCGCCAGAGCCGGGTGCCACCACCTGGAACAACCGATGCAGGAGGGATTTGTTCAGTCAATGCCAGTCACCTCATTCCCTTTTCAAGACACTTCAGGTCTCTGCGGGTCAAAGTGCAGAGCGCCCAACGCACTTGGGTTCAGCCGCCTGCGCGTTTGCGAGGCGCCCCAGCCTCGCTCCGCGCACTGCCGCCCCGAAAACAAAACGCGACGGCCCGCGCCCAGGCTGATTCTGCCCGGGCCGGCCATCGCCCATGAGGATCACGCTGGGATTTCGCTGGCGGCGGTGCAGCGACACGACTCGGTTGCTCACCTTGCCTCCAATCCGCTGGGGGCCACGAAACCGGAAACCAGGTACTTATCTACGCTCCCTTATGGCAATTCCGCTGGTCAACTGCAAGCCGCCTTGCGGAGCAAACTGGAGCTAGCCGGCTCCCGCCGGTGATAGCCCGCGCCCCGCTTGGCTCTTATGACTGTTCACTCATCTGAAAGAATAGCTCTACTGCCTTCGGGTCAAAATGCGTCCCGGCCAGCGAGCGGATGTGTTCCAGAATCTTCTCCTCGGGCCAGGCGGGCCTGTACGGACGGTCAGAGCGCAGCGCATCCCATACGTCCACCACGGCAAAGATTCGCGCCGCCAGCGGAATCTGTTCGCCCTTCAGTCCGCGCGGGTATCCTGTGCCGTCCCACCTCTCGTGATGGCAATAGGGGATGTCCAGCGCCAGGTGCAAGTAGTTGATCGGTGAAATCAGATTGACGGCCATCTGCGGGTGTGCCCGCATCACCTTCCATTCTTCGTCGGTCAGCTTGCCCGGCTTGAGCAAGATAGCATCAGGCACGCCCATCTTGCCAATGTCGTGCAGGAGCGCGCCGCGGCGGATGTGAACGAGTTCGGCATCGCCCATGTCCATAGCCTTTGCCAGCCGCAGGGTCATTTCCGTAACGCGCAGGGTATGCCCTTCTGTCTCCTTGTCGCGGATGTCCATGGCGCGCGACCAGCCTTCAATCGTTTCCTCGTACGCCAGCAGCAAGTCCAGATTGGCGCGTTGCAATCCGCTCAACAATCGGCTGTTGTCAATCGCAATGGTTGACTGACCTGCCAGAGCATGTAGGAACTCTAACCAGTTCGAGTCGGGGACAAGCGGTTGTCGGTGAAATATCTCCAGCACGCCGTTGACGTTGCCTTTCGCAATGAGTGGCACAGCGTAATACTCCACGAAATCTTCGCCTGCTATCAAGGGCATACGAGTAAAATCATGGCCGGCGCTGGCAAGGTCAGGGATATGCTGTAATCGCTGCTCAAGCGCCGCGCGTCCCGCGTATCCTTGCCCGATACGCAACTTTGAACGTTCAATGATTTTTGAACGGAAGCCACTCCCTGCCGCGTATTCCAGGGTCTGTGTATAGGAATTGAGTAAAAGGACAGCGGCGGCGTCAACGCACAATTGTGTTGTCACCTGTTCAAGAATGGTTCTGAGTGACAGATATATGTCGGTGCTTCCGATGATAGCGCGGTCAATTTCGCGCAGAGCGCGTAGACGTTCAAGTTGAAGTTTGATTTCTTCAATGGCGCGACCAAGTTCCCGATTGGCTTGCGCGAGTTCCGCCGTGCGTTGTTGCACGCGCAATTCCAATTCGTCGTGAGCTTGCTGCAACCTTTCTTCATTTTGCTTCAGGTCTCGGAATAGAAGGCCGTAAGGGCGCATGAGGCCGCTCACGATAATGGCGCGGTAGAGGAAAAAGAGGGAAACGATCTTGAATAGATGCCCGATGGAATTGGCAAAGCCATAAACGCTAACGTAGGTAGTGAAAGCCAACTCAGCGCCTATCAGCGCGACGACGAACAAAA
>JAMDDR010000184.1 GCA_023488685.1 Chloroflexota bacterium
CTTCGCAAGGGTTGATCAGGACGGGCGTTGTGACATGTGACAAGTGACAACTGTTGTCACTGGTTGTCACACCGGCTGTGACAGTCCCAGGTAAGGGCCACCGCGAGCCGCGAAAGCCGGTAGATGGGAACTCGTTCGGAACAAATGTTCTAATCACGGAGTAAGTGTAGTTGCCTTCGAGTGATTTGTCAAGAGTGTGGGCCGGGGCTTGCCGTCACGTCGCTTGACAATCCGCGCAGAGACTAATACATTAAGCGTGTACAGTTTGACGCGAGGGGTGGGGGGATACACGTCAATGCGAGCCCGTGTACGCATAGCCCGACGATGCATCCACGCGGCTCGGGGCGCGGTCAGCGGATTGATTTTCTAGCCATGTGACATGCCGCCAAAGCAGAGGGGGTGGGGTTATCAAAATTACCATTTCGATTTGCGTTTGCTGTGTGAAGGCGGTTCGGAGCCGGGCGCATAGCCCTGGGTGTACATGCGATTGCGCGGCTCGGCCAGCGCACTCGTGACAGGGACACCGGCGCGCAGCAACAGATACTCTGCCCACCTCACTTGTCGTCGCTTGACACAAAAGTAGAGGTCGTTGCCCGCAATGCCGCGGTCCCACACCTTGACGCCGTGACGGCGCAGCAGTCGCTCGATGTCGATGCCGCGCCAGTGTGAGTAACGCGACACGCGAATCGTCGGTGCATTGGAGGAGGAGATACAAGCCAGCAATTCCACGAGCAGCCCTGCCACACCGCTTGTCTGGTAGGCACGCTCCCAATCCGCGTTCAGAAAGGTGGAGATTGCCCCCTCGATGCGATCAATCGGGTCGAAGTATGCCGGGATATCCAGAAGATCCATCGTAGACCTGCCGATCTAGAACGTTTGTTCTATTGTAGCACAGCCCAAATCCTCTGGCAGATCATACCTGTATGCGATACACATCAGGATGGATGTAATAGGGGAACACAGTGGTACGCCTGATCGTTTTCGCCCTCATTGTCTTCGTCTTTGGTTTCGGCGCTTTTAGGCTTTCGGAGCGAATGGGAATCGCGTTTGATGCACGGTCATATATCGCCGGATTGGTTGTAGCGACCCTGATCGGTTACGCATCGTTTCGTATCATCAATTGGTGGGGTATGGCCACGCGACCCTTTCAACCTCAAACGGTGACCCTGCGTACCACGGAAACCCCTTCCAAGATTACCATCGCCGCAGTAGTAGGATTCGCCTTATTCATTGTTGTTATAGGAGGGCTGCTTTATATCGCCGTTCACTTGGTGAACGGCGACTTCTGATAGGCGAAGGTAGTACGTTTTTATTGTCTTGTCCATCAACTGGCGAAGGAGCCGATCAACTGCGTTTATCCGCGACGAGTTGGCGAATGACGTCAACGACCAGGTCCGGCTGACAGTCCTGGATCACATGGTTGCTTTCAGTCGCGATGATATGGCGGCTGTTGTGTGAAAGGGCAGCCACATCGTGTGGATACTGATGCGCAAAGAGGCGCAGGTGCAGCCCGGCAAAGGAATGGCCTACGGGAAAGGCGTCCCACGGAGGCGTGGGTTCAGTCTGCCCGCGGGGGCACCGCGAGGTTCTTGCGCATCGACCAACAGTCCTCGGCGACCTCGACGACGCGGTCACCGTCGCGATAGCTCCAGTGGACGACGACTTCGCTGCAGACTGCGTAACCGAGCTGTTCGTACAGGCGCCGGGCGCGCGGGTTCTCCTTGTCGACGTCGAACTGGATCACGTTGAAGCCACGTTGAAGCGCAACCTGCTCCAGGTGCAGGAAGAGTGCCGTGCCAATCCCGCGCGATTGAAAGCCAGGCTCTACGTGGGCCGACCACAGATACGCCGTTCTCTCGCCGGGGTTCCGGGTGAAGTCGAGCCCGACGCGGCCTACGGGGACACCGTCAAGCTCGGCGACGGCGACGTAGACCTCGGAACTTGCTTGTTGTTCGAGCGACTTTTCGCCGAACGGTCGCGACTTGTAGTCGAAGATCCGATCCAGGTCACTCGCGCACAACGGTCGGATCGTCAGTGGAAGGGTTGGTTCTGTCATTGGTTTCAGATGCTTAGGGTTGCGATGCGTCGGGCTGATGGAGCAAAATCGCTTCTTGTGTCGTCGTAACATCGATCCCTGTGCGCCGCAATGCAATGGCGATGGCAGGGTCAACATTTTCATCCAGATGAAAGCGGATGCGTGGAGCGTCGTCTGTCATCGCGAGGGATTGATAGGAGTTATGGTGCTTTAGGCGCAGCAGGAGCCTGGGAATGTTTCTGCGTTAAGAGTGAAGGGCGGGCAGCCTTCTCGCTCTCATAACGCGTCACTCCATCGGCCAGGCTTTGGTCGATCTCAGCCCGATGATCATAGTAATAGGTCAAAGCAGCATACACTTGCACCGGCGCCAGGTTGTAGCTGTCGATGATGTGCTGGATTGACTGACCGTGGTACAGGTGCATGGTTACGATATCTTCCACCGCAATGCGCCGGCCGGCGACGCGCGGTTTGCCACCACGAACATCTTGTGAAACTTCGATGTGACGATCGTACACTGGAGTGGTGACGCGCGACGCACGTGGCGAAGTTCGCGGCGTGATTTTGCTGCTGCTTGACCTGGATGAGTGTTTGCCGGTTTTCCTTGACTGGGTGATGGTCTTAGCCATGTCGTTGCTATTATAGAATACAACCCGCGTTAATCTGATCGCACAGGACCATGGCCGGGGTAAATCAACCTCGCATGCAGCGATCGAATGTGGGTCCAGCTCTGCGTGACCTCGGCAACGGCATCTTCGACGGCGAGGGCCGGACTCGGCAAGTCCCCTGTAAATGCTGCGCCCTCATCCAGCACCAACGTCACGCTGTCATCTGAATGTCCGGGTGTACTGATGATTTCACCCTCGATCCCGATGCGCTTGAGAAAGGTCCTGCTGTCTTTGACGGTCAACTGTAGATTGTCGTGCTGCTTGATGTCGACATAGCGGTTGGCAGGTTTCATATAAGTCTTCAGCACGGGGATCGCGCCGATCTGCTGCTCCAGCACGATGAGCCGGACGCCTTTGTCTTTCACTTCTTGTGCGAGGCCGGCATGGTCTGGGTGATAGTGGGTGACCAACAAATAGCGGATATCCTGCAGCGGGATGTCCTTGCGCTTGAGATTGGCCAGGAGTTTGGGGAGCGTCCCAGGCCACCCAACATCGACGAGCAGCCGTGCGTGGCTCTGCCCCAGCACGTAGTAATTGGTCGAGTCATACCCGACATTGACGATATTCATTTCTGTTGCACATCCGGCGGTTTATCCATGTACCAGAACCTGGATGTCAGGTTGAGCGAGCGAAAAATCTCTTCCACTTGAGCGACCGTCCGGCCCCGATAGCTCGATGATAGCCGGTTGTGGTACCACAGTTTGGATAGTGCCCAGACCTGCGCAGGGCTGAGGACCTCCCCCTGGGTGATCGCGTGTTCAACCTGCCATTGGTTCAGTGCTTCTTCCGACCGGAAGAATCGGATCGTCGCTCAGGTGAAGATGAGATCATCGTACCAGTGTTGAAAGGGCACCAGAAAATGGATCACTTCGCCAGCGCTGGCGACCTGGCCTCGCTCGACGGTGAATTGAAGGGGGACCCCGCTGTATGTGCAGACTGACCGGATCGAAGCCTCTGACGCCTGGAGCGCAGCAACAATCCCAAAAGAATCCCAAGCGCAATTGGCCCAGTAGGTTTTACCGAGAACGTCTACTTCAAAGGAAGTCGGAATTGCGGAAAAAGGATTGGCGATGCGAATGTTGGCCGTGCCCGGTTCGAGGAACAGGGCGTGCTTGTCGTGTAGCGCTGACAGAGTATCGCCGGCCTGCTGGATGGTTAAGCCGAAATGCTGGGCGATTTCATCGACGTGCGGGGCGCGCGCACTCGCCGCAAAATGGGCATAGATATAGGTTCGTACGGTCCAGATGAAGGTGTCGTCCAGCATTTCGTTATCTTCCTTGACTGCAACGGGAAGGTGTGCGCACCGAGTTGACGCATCATCCCACCAACCAATATCCGTATTGTCTATGCACCTGCGGCCAGCGGCCGGCGCACCAGCCAGACGAGTGCCGCCCCCGGCACTGCTGCCGCCAGGGTCCCGAGGAGCGTGCCCGATATCACAAACTCGCCCTGGGATTGTGCCGGATGGCCGATGAGCCATACAAAGGTTAGTAACCCGATTGCGCCTGCCAGCACCCATATCCCTGCATCTTGATAGTGCCGCCGCAGTAACAACCACTGGGGAATACCGATGGCCGTTCCGAGCAGGCCTATCAAGAGCGCATCATCCCACAGCCCTGCCATAGAGATGAGCCTGACCGAATTGGCGCCAGCGAGAACGATGATGGCGAGGAGGTAACCGCTTAGGGTAACCCATATCCACCGGCTGGGTTTGGGAAGGTAGGGTGCCATCACCAGCCACTGGGCGACCCCAGTCGCCAGGCCGACCGAGAATAGGATGGCGTAGACGACGAATCGATCCTCGTCCAGCCCAGGAAGCTTGGCAGCGACCAGGGTGAGCAACACACCGCCAGCCAGGCCGGCAGCCCAGCCGATCAAACTGGCAATGGTCCATCCTGCCAGAAGAGACAACGCACCGAGTGAACTCCGTTTACTTATCATCGCTTGGTCCTCCCATGCACTTGAAATAACGAAGCGCGTTCAGAATAAGTGGGGTTCATTGATGACCTCACTCATCGTACAACCCATAAAAGTCCGGCTGGCGTTGCTGCAAAGTAGTGATTTCTGCATTGCACATTCCTGGGAGATCAGGAACTGCTCCTTTCGTTCGATAGGTCTGCCCTGTCAAGCGTGGGTCGCTCCAGTGCTCGCGATAGACGTAACCGAGGCGGTAATATCCGCCGCCTCCATCGTAGCACCAGTCCTGGCCATGGATGATCACCGGGCGCGGAACGCTCGGGAGGCGCCACGTCGTCAACTGCCCCAAGTCGTGCGGGTAATGACCTTCCCGCACGTAGTAAGCCTCGATGGCCTGGCTCACCTGCTCAGCACGCTCATCCGTCAACTGGCGGAAGTTAACCGCCTGGGCACGCGCAGAGACCGCGATCATCATTGCCGGGACGAGCGTCGCATACAGCAAGCCTGCCAGCTTCGCCCTACCCCGCAAGAGGATCGACAACAGGATGCCGGCGAAGAGCGCTGCCACCACCAGCGGGTATATCAATATATATCCGAGCGGATCATAAGTGTTGTCCCAGACCGTGAGCCAGTAAAGTCAGATTTGAATCTTGAACAGGCTTCGCTGCATCACCACGGGCAGGACGCTCGACAGGCTCAAGAGAAGCAGGACCGCCAGCAGCACCAAACGCAACTCAGTGTTCAAAAGCTCCAGCGCTGCAAACACCGGCCCAAGCAGCAGCGTCAACCCAGGCAGGGTAGTCAGACCGACTTGCCACCAAGGGCTGGGAACAACAGAGTAGTTTCTCATTGTGCTATGACCCTCCCCAATAAGGGTACCGTTTCCATCCCTTTAAGGTGATGGCGATGGCAAAGGGAGATAGTAGAGCCCTATCCTATCGACGACCGCAACCAGCGCATTGCCATCCGTGGGGACAAGGAGATAGGTGCTGATGCCACCGCCCAACGTCCAAAAGGCAAGTGTCTCGCCGCCTGGAAGCGCATTCAACGAGACGCCTTGTGATGAGCCAAACGCTAACTGGTCCGATACGGGCAGATAGGTGACATGCAGCATGGGGTAGTTGCGGGGGGTATGCCCCTGCACTGCGAAGTGGCTCACCGGTTTGCCAGGCGCATCCACCCAGATCAGTTCGTATTCGTCCCGGTAGGTCGGGTTGTCCTCCCGCTGTTGCAAATCGCCCCGCTGCCCATCCGGGCAGATCAATAAAGCGTGGCCCTCCGGGTGCAGGGTCTCAGAGCTGCCGGTCTCGGCATGATACAGGTACAGCGCTTTATCGCGGGGGTGATTGACGCGCACTGCCACGTGATAGCCCTTCCCTGCGCGATCCCCACAGGACATCATCGCCGAGATGTCATTAGGGTAGGCGATATCCAGGTTAAAAATATCCCTCAATACATTCCGGATCGTGGGTGGATCGGATCGGAAGTCGACAATGTTCAAGGCACCTGGGCCGTGCAACAACAACTCGTCATTGGTCAACCACTCGACCATCGGCGCGCTCTGGTCGGAGGCGACATCGAGCGATAGGCTTTGCACCAGGTCCCCGGCGCCCGCAGTCAAGAGATACAGGGTGCTTCCCCCCGTACTGTCCCTGCCATTCAAACGGGCAATAGCCAGCCGTTCGCCGGAAGGCGAGAAAGCATAGCGATCCCAATGGAACTCGTACTCGTTCGGGCGCACCGCCGTCTGGCGCGCCTGCAGCGTCGCGCCATCGACGACCCAATATGCCGTTTCACTGCGCAGCAATAGATGGTTGCCGCTGCGATCGGATGCCGCCACCCGGCTGAAAGCGTCCGTGTAATGCCCGGACAGGTCCTCCACGCTTGCCTCGCACGGTGCTAATGTAACGACCTCGCCGGGCCGCATGATGAGCAGCAAACGCCCGCTGGGGAGCCATGCGTGGCGCGCGCGCAAACCGGGTTCCACCATTTCGGGCTCCAGCGGGAATGACACATTCGCATGGCAAACCCGACCCACGGTGGTGTCCAGGAAGTGCACGGTCATGCGGCGCTGACCCTCGGCGGTCTCGGGGAGTCCAAACAGCAGGTCGCGCGGCACCAGTTCGCCCAGTGCCTCCGGGTAGCGCCCGTTGCGGGCATGGTAGCTTTCGACGGCGCTCCGGATGTGCGCGGCGCGCTCCTCTGTGAGCGCGTGATACGACACGTCCCAACCCCATCGGTTGGCCTGGGTCACCAGCAATGGCACCAGCACGGCGAATATCGCGCCGGCTGCGCGGCGCTTGCCAGTGGTGGACATGACCATGAACATGCCCGCCCCGACCGAAACCAGTTGCGCCTGCGTGGAAAGCCAGACGCCACCGAGGCCATCGCTGGTCTGATCCCAGATTGACAGCCACACGATCGTGTAAACATAGTAGCCCAGCAGAAGCAACGCCAGCCCTAGCCGCAGGAGAACCGGCGCCCAGGGGCGTAGCGCCGATATGCCTTGATTGATCTTTTGAGGTTGGGGCAGCCGTTGAAGGCCGGTCGAGAAGAGCACGGCAGCCAACGGAACGACTGCGCCAGGGAGCACGGACATCAAGACTGCGAACGGCAGGCGCAACCAATCCGGCAGTGCCGTTGTGCTGTAGAGGGTATCCTGGTTTAGCAGCGCCAGGCCGGCCAGGGTTAATGCACTCACAACAGCAACCAATGCCCCGGAGCTGCGTGCCAATGCCCACACGATGGCCAGCACCAACGCGCCGGCCAGGATGAGTGGGCTTCCCACATAAGCCCCGCTCCACGTGAAGGGCAACAGCGCCAAGAAACCCAGGCCCAGCAGGAGTGCTGTGACTTTGACCCATGGGCGTGTTCCCCGCAGCGACTTCAGGTTGGTGACGATCAGGGCCAGCACCCCGATCAACGTGGGAGACAGAAAGGCTGAGACCTGCGCACCTGGACGGTTATCCTGCTCGGGCGTCAGTTGCACGGCGATAAAAACAGCAAAAGACAACAACGCGCCCACGGCCAGCAAATAAAGCAGGAAGCGCTGTCCTGCCTTGTCTGCCGGGCTGGCGTAAAGAACGAGCATGCCCGCCAATACCACCAGCGCGGCCGGGGGAACCCCGATCACGACCAGTTGCTCCATGGTCATGCCCCCCTTTCTTCCATTTAGGTCGGTGCTGCCGGCGCTGTGGTGCGGCGTGCCAACCCAATGAAGGAGGGCGCCAGCAGCAGGACGACCAGATCCACCCACAACTCGACCACCCAACCGATCTCCACGAGCCAGGAACTGCGGGCAGTCATCCACGCGACCAGCCCGCCTTTGAAATACGCCTGATCCAACAACGCCATCCAGAGCGAGAGTGACATGCCCGCCAGGAGGGTGGCCATTTGCACGCTGCGCCGGCGGCTTCGACTGTGGGCCAGCGCGCCGAGGAACATGATGACGACGGATAACGCCAGATAAAGGGTTCTGTTGTTGGCATGAGTGTCGTCAAAGGCCATTGTGATCGCCAGGGGCACAAGGCCGTAAACACCGAACGACAGCCGGGTCCAGTCCGCTCACAGACCCCGTCCCATCTTCTGCAGGCTAGGCGGTAACGGGCAGTACCTGGTGTTGGTCACGACCGCGGCATACTACTTCGCAGATGGTGCTCGTAAAGTGGCGGACCCTCCCGCAGGTTGTTGGTGCAGATGGTAGCTTGTTACGACAACCTGCGGAAGGGTGCCCATGGTGGACAAAAAGTGAGCACCGATTGGTCTACTAAGTGATCGCCGGAACCTGTATACGAAGAACCAACGGTGACAGGAGCAATATGAACGGGTCACTGAGGGGTTGTTGCCTTCCAATCGTTGAGCGAGGGGCGGGGCAACCGGGAGAGGAGGTGACATGAAGATCGATCTTGTTTGATCAGACGTTTCCGCGTGTGGAATTCGCCTACTTTATGTGTGAAGAAGTGTCCGTATTGGGCCCATGGCAGGTGTCATGACCCACGCAACCTCTCCGAGGGAAGAGAGATGAAACAGAAACACTTTATTCGACTACCGAGGACGGCGACCAACCTGGTCACCGCCGGCTTGGCCTTTGCCCTGCTCGCCAGCAGCGCGTTCATTGGCATGGGCACGAACCCGTCTGCCGCATCGAGCCACCGCGAAGCGCCGTTGATCTCACGTGATCCCTATGCCGATAACACCGATACCTACGCCTTCGTCAGCCCGGACAAGCCCGACACGGTGACGATCATCGGCTCGTGGATTCCATTGGAGCACCCGATGGGCGGTCCGAACTACAACAGCTTCGCCGACGATGTGGGGTACTACTTGTACGTCGATAACAACGGCGATGCCAAGCCTGACTTCACCTATCGCCTGACGACCAAGACCACGACGAAGAATCCTGCCACGTTCCTGTACAACACCGGTCCGATGACGTCGCTGGGCAGCGATGCGCAGAATGTGCAGCAGACCTATACGCTTGAAGAGAATGGCGAAGTCATCGTCGAAGGCATCGTCCCGCCCGTACACGTCGGCATCAAGAGCACACCCGACTACGTCCCGCAGGTGTTCACGCCGTCGATCAAGAAGGTCAGCTTGCCCGAGGGTGAGATGCAGGTGTTCGCCGGACAGACCGACGACCCGTTCTTTGTGGACCTCGAAGTGTTCGACCTGCTGACCCTGCGCCCACAGAGGCGGCCCATCGGCTTCGGCAGCAGAGGCGTTGACAGCCTGGCCGGCTTCAACGTGCACTCCATCGCCCTCCAGATTCCGATTGCGCATCTGCTGAAGGGGGCCGAGGACAACACGATCATCGGCGTGTGGAGCACCAGCACTCGCCAGACGACCAAGGTTCTGTCCGCGGGCGCCGAGGAAACCAGCGGCGAGGAAGTGCAGGTGTCGCGGCTGGGCATGCCCTTGGTGAACGAAGTCGTGATCCCGCTGGCGTTAAAGGATGCCTTCAATGGTTTGTCCCCTGAGCAGGACGCCGGCCTCTTCACCAGCGATACGGACGCGGGCAAGTTGCTCAAGAAGAGCGTGCTCGATCCCGAACTGCAGAACCTGCTGAGCGCGCTGTATGGCGTACCACATCCGTCGGGTGATCGCACCGACCTGTTGGCGATCTTCTTGACTGGCATGAAGACGACCAAGCCGTTCACCATTCAGACCAAGAATGGCAAGGTCGAATTACCCGCCGGCTTCAACGTCAACCAGCCGGCAGGCGTGCAGCCCGCCGAGATGATCCGCCTGAACACGGTCATCAAGGGCGATCTATGCAAGCCCAGGCCAGACTATCAGCTTGGCTTGCTGGGCGGCGACGCGTGTGGCTTCCCGAATGGCCGGCGCCTGCAGGACAATGTGACCTACATCGAGTTGCTGGCGGTTGCGGGCGCTGCCTATCCGGTGTTGACCGACGGGACGTTCGCCTTCAGCCCGGCGATTGCGCGGGCGCTGAACACGGGCGTGAATCAGAACGACCTGCCGTTCAGCAACACCTTCCCGTATATCGCGGCGCCGCATCGCGGTACCAACTTCCGCAGCAACGGCGGCTGGAAGTAAGCGTCGGGCTGGTTGAGTTGCGTTGAGTTGCGTAGAGGTGGACCGCGCGCCCACCTCTACGCATGTGCCTATACCTTTCGGTTGAGCACGAATCGGCTCAGACCAATGGCATCTTCAGCAGACTGGCTCAGCTTAGATCCACCCTTATTTCCTTAACGCCTTCTTCAGGAGGGCCATATCGCTTCACAGCATATCCGCTTTTTGCTAAGGACGATGTTTGAAGGGTGGGCAATATAGCTGATAACAGGCGGTCAGCGTCAGTTCCATACATATACATAGTGAACTCACCCTGTCCAATATCATTGCCGTCATATTCTCCAACTTCTTGTTCTTCAACGACTGACATGACGAGCTCTTCCAAATTGAACAGTGCATCCACCATTTCACCTGTTCCATCTTCATCTGAGTATTTGAGAATGACTCTTACGCAGTGATCTGCCATGCTTCTCCTGAAGATATCGAATTCTCTCGTGGTATTTTTCACAATGTGCAAGCACGACGCAACGACCGAGTTCACCTGCCAGAATCGGCTGTGAGACCCTTCCCTCCCACGGGAGTCAGGAGGATCGGTTCGGACATCGCAGCGATCAACGGTCTTGCTTTCGCGATCAGCTCTTGGACGCCGGCGATGGACAGCGACGCCACGTGGTCTGCCTTACTGCGCCAGGCTTCCGTCACCCAGATAGTATCAGGCTCCGTCGGCGAGGTGCTGACGACGTACAACTCGCAGCCCGGAGCACTCCCCACGAGTGTCGCGGCAGTCAACAGATGCTGGACAAGGGCATCGCGCTGGCCGGGGTAAGCAGTCAATTTGCCAAACATTCCAAATCTACTCACCGAAAACCCTCCTCATTCCAGGCCAATAGGTCGGCAACGCAGTCACATCTGGACCAACCCTCCCCCTCATCCTTTCATAGCTCGTTCCGCTGCCCCTTCGGGATGATCCGGGATATAGACATCTGCAATCGTCATCCGCCAGGGGCGCAGCACGGGATGGCGCTCCGGTTTGCGCTTCAGGACGCGCTTCTTCCCCTCATACACAGCGGACGCACGCCGGCGCAATACTTCCGTCGAAACGCCATGGTCCAGCCGGTCAATAAACGCCTCGCGCAACCATACCAGCGCTTCGTCCGTGAACTGGGCCGGATGTTGCAGGTTATAGGAGGCGACCGTCAGGAAGTGTTCGGCGATGAGTTCGGGGTCCTGGAACTCCCAGGCGCCGATGGCGCCGAGTAGCTCCCAGCAGGTCATGCCGTCGATCCTGGGCGCGCCACACTCGGGACATGTTATTACCTGGTTATGATCATGTTCAGCCATAGACCACGCATACCTTTCAAGCTCTTGTTGAGGCGCAATAATAAGGCATCGTGCCGTCTATCGGGAATAGGGCGCGTTATCGTGGATGGTTTCAAGGCGAAGTGCTTGGGCCAGGTAACGGTATGATTAGTCATTCGGTTTCCTGGCGCAAATGCTGTTGCACGTCCCATCTCGACGATCATCCCTTGGTGAACTGGTGTGCCGGAGCCGGTAGAGGAATGCTGCGGCGCGCATCATCCTGCGACTGGGACGCGCGCTCACGAATGGATGGGAGAGGAGCAGAATGATGAATGCGTCAGTTCACGGGATCCATCACGTCACCGCCATCGCCGGCGATCCTCAAGAGAACCTGAACTTCTATGCCGGCGTGATGGGTATGCGCCTGGTGAAGAAGTCGGTGAACCAGGATGCGCCCGATACGTACCACTTGTTCTACGCCGACGCTGCCGGCACACCCGGCACGGATCTCACCTTTTTTCCCTGGCCGGAGATGGGTCCGGCGCGCCAGGGTACCGGTCTGGCGGTGGAGGTCCCATTCGCTGTGCCACGCGGCAGCCTGGCTTACTGGCAGGAGCGGCTCGCGCAGAGACATGTCACCGTCAGCCCGGTCGAAACACGCTTTGGCGAACAGGTTCTGCCGTTTACGGATCCGCATGGCCTCGCGCTTGCCCTGGTCGAAACTGACGACGAGCGGCCGTTCGTTCCCTGGGCGGATGGCCCAGTGCCACCGGTGTGCCAGTTGCGCGGGATGCATGCTGTTCGTCTGTGGGAGCGTCATCTGGAGACGACGGAGGCACTCCTGACCCAGGTGATGGGCTTTAAGCATCTCGGCGCTGAAGAGGGCTGGCGGCGCTACGGTGTCGAAGGCGGTACGTCCGGCAAGCTGGTGGAAGTCAAAGCGTTGCCGGACGAGCGACGCGGCCAGTGGGGGACGGGTGGTGTGCATCACGTCGCGTGGCGCGTGCACGACACCGGGGAACAGATGGCCCTGCGTGACGCCATCCTGCAGGTGGGGCTGCGCCCGACCGAGCGGATCGACCGCTTCTGGTTCGAGTCGGTGTATTTCAAAGAGCCAGGTGGCACCCTGTTTGAACTGGCGACGGATGGTCCTGGCTTTGCTCGGGACGAAGATGCGGCGCACCTGGGTGAGCGGCTCATCCTGCCGCCCTGGTTGGAGTCGCATCGCGCGGGCATTGAGACGGCACTGCCACCGCTGGCGCTGCCACAGCCGAATCCTTGATGGGATACGCTGGGAAAGGGGGTGTGGTGACCGGTGACCGTTAACGCACGCACTTTGACCGCTTGTGCTGTATTATGGGTGGGCATCTGGGTGGGATAAGGCGATGGAAAGACGAATGGAACGAGTGCCATGTCGCGATGCCTAGCATGATCGGTTCAGACGCAGCGGGCCATTGCCTGTAAAGAGACACTGCTCAGAGGGCCGTTTGACTCACCGGCAAGGTCGCATGCCGGCATCGCGTCGCGGTTGAATTCGACACGGTTGTACGCAGAGGCTGACTATGTCCACTCTCCCGTCCGATGAGCGCGCTTCATCAACCATGCGATCGTTTCTCGTCCTATGGGCCGGCCAGGCCTGTTCCCTGCTTGGCAGCCAACTGGTTCAGTTTGCGCTGGTGTGGTGGCTGACCAAAGCCACTGGCTCGGCGACGATGCTGGCGCTTGCCAGCCTGACGGCGCTGCTGCCGCAGATTCTCATTGGCCCATTCGCGGGCACGTTGGTCGATCGCTGGAGCCGCAAAACGGTCATGCTCGTGGCCGATGGCACCGTGGCTGTGGCGACGCTGGTCCTGGCTGTTTTGTTCTGGCTGAACCTGGCAGCCGTATGGGCGATTTACGTGCTATTACTGATCCGCGCGACCGGCGCGGCCTTCCACTGGCCTGCCATGCAGGCTTCGACCACACTGATGGTGCCGCAGAAACATTTATCGCGTGTCGGCGGTATGAACCAGACGTTGGCGGGCCTGTCCGGCATGTTCATCCCGCCGTTGGGGGCGCTGGCGATCGAAGCGCTGCCCATGCAGGCAGTGCTGGCCATCGACGTCGCAACGGCTGTCCCGGCTATGGCGACCCTGTTGTTCATCGCCATCCCACAGCCAGCGCGCACGGATGCGCCCACGACGGTCGGCGTCCGATCATCCGTGTGGTCGGAGATGCGTGCAGGGCTGCATTTCATCCTGGGCTGGAAGGCCCTGCTGACCTTCTCGCTGATGGGCGTTCTCATTTACATGTTCGGCCGTGCGGCCAATTCCCTCACGCCTCTTCTGATCACGAAGCACTTCAATGGGGGCGCGCTGGAGTTGGGAGGATTGCAGTCAGCGGCAGGCATTGGCGCGGTGATTGGCGGCGTCACGCTTGGCATATGGGGTGGCTTCAGGCGGCGCACGGTGACCTCGCTGCTGGCCCTGGCATTGGATGGGCTGGCCATCATCGCGATTGGGTTAAGTCCGCAGAACGCCTTTGCGATGGCCGTGGTCTTCATCTTCATCGTGGGCTTCCTGGAAGCCATGCTCATGGGTTTGAACGGCGCCATCGGATTGGCCATCATCCCGCCGGAGATGCAGGGGCGTGTCCTATCGTTGCTGATGAGCGTCCAACTCCTCATGGCGCCATTGGGGTTGCTGATCGCCGGCCCCTTCGCCGACACCTTTGGCGTCCCGATGTGGTGGGTGCTGACCGGCGCTGTCATTTCCCTTATGGGGGTGAGCGCCCTATGCATCCCGTCGATCGTGCATATCGAGGACAGGCGCACCCCGGTTGTGACACAACCTTCCGCGCATGTCTGAGCCGGGTACTGCCATGACGTGATTGGAAGGCACCGGCAGGAGGACCCTATGCGTGGCGATCTCGCCATCGGCATCGATATTGGTGGGACCAATACAAAAATCGGCCTGGTCGATGCGTCAGCGCAGATCCTGAATCACCAGGTGGTTCGGTCTGATTTGATGAGCGACGACCCGGCTCCCTTTGTGGCTACCATTAGCGAGATCGTCGAACGCTATCTCCAGGCGTATCCGGTAGAGGGGATTGGGTTCTCGCTGTGCAGCCTGGTGAATGCAGAACGGACCGGCGCGTTTCTGTCCGTCAACGCCCCCGCCTTGAACCATCTGAATATCAAGGCAGTGTTCGAGAACCGCTTTGGCCGCCCGGTTCAGGTCTTGAACGACGTGAATGCTTACGCCCTGGCCGAGTATCACTTTGGGGCAGGCCAGGGGTCAAAGCGGCTGCTGTGTGTGGCTGTGGGCACCGGGGTTGCTGTTGCCGCCATCGTCGATGGGCGGATGATCGAAACCTGGGGTGGCGTCGCCGCCGATGCGGCTCGTATCATTCTTGACCCGGGTGCCGAAGTGGTTTGCAACGGAAATGTGCGCGGCTCCGCCGAAGCGCTGTGCGGCAGTGCGAATCTGTTGCGCCTGGCCCGGCAGGCGTATGCGCCGGATGCATGTGCGCGAGATGATATCACTGCATGGGATGTCATCACGGCAGCGAAAGAAGGGAACGATCCAATCGCCTGCCGGGTCATGGCAACGATTGGCAATCACCTGGGTCATCTGCTGGCGATCCTCAGCCCGATCTTCTTCCCACACAGAATCGTGATGACCGGGGGCACATCCGAAGCGGGTGACCCATTGTTTGGCGCGATACGGGAACGTTATTCTGCCCTGATCGGCGAATATATGGCGAACCTGTCCCGGCTGGAGACCGGCGCAGTCCATCCGGTAGACATCTGCAAGGGAGCGCTTAGGCCGGAAGCTGCCATCGTCGGAGCGGTCTATGACTTTCTGCGCGCTTGAGCCGGGTTACCAGTTGCGGATGCGCAGCCAATAGCGATCGAGCAGATACTGGTTGTACTCCATACCCCCGTCCAGGTTGCCGTGCATGAACACCGGAGGTTCCATTCCCTGCTCTTGGATCTTCATGGCGGCCTCCACCAGCGTGGCATGTACCAGCAGCGAGCCCATGATGCCGGATGCCGATCCAAGACCGGGTTTCATGCCATCGACTTTGACCACCACGTCGGCATAAGGCGTCTTGTTATCCAGGATGACATCCGCGTAATCCAACAAACGTTTGCCCGAGGAATGGCGTGACGGCTGGCTCAGGCTGAACTCCACACAGGTTTCCACAATGACCTTGTGCTCGTGCTCTTTCGCCGACATGGCAAAATCGATTGGCACAGCATTCCGCCCTGAATTGGAGATGACCAGGAAAACATCCTGGGGTTGTGCGCGCACGTGTTCGAAGATCAATTGCCCGATGCCTTCAACCCGCTCCAGGTAAAAACTTCGCACCGTGTTGACCGAACCGGCCATGGAGAGATCGACCACCTGGTTGACCGGGGCTAATGTATTCGCTCGTCCAAAGACCTCCTCGGCAATGACGTTGGAATGGCCCGTGCCGAAGAGATGCACGACGCCATCGTGAATGACCGCCTCGGCGATTAATGCGGCGGCCTGCTCGATATGTGTGCCCTGAGTCGATTGAATGTGCTCGAAAATTTCGCTAATCCCATTGAAAAACCGCTCGTAGCCCTTCATGAAAGTTACCTCCTACTCGTCAGCCCCACCAGCAGACTCCCGGCGGCTGCGTCGGGAATCCGGTTTCGGTGCTCTATTCGTTGAGCGCGGAGAGGAACGTGTGCACCACCGTCGGATCGAAGTGCGTGCCCGCCTCCGCGCGGATGAGGGCGAGTGCCTGATCCGGCGGCAGCGCCTTGCGATAGGGCCGGTCGGAACACAGCGCATCCCACACGTCCACCACGGCGAAGATGCGCGCCGCCAGCGGGATTTCCTCCCCCTTCAGCCCGCGCGGATAGCCTGTGCCGTCCCACTTCTCGTGATGGCAATAGGGGATGTCCAGCGCCGGGCGCATCTGCTCCAGCGGCGCCAACAGTTCGTAGGCGAGTGTGGGGTGCTGCTTCATCACCTGCCACTCCTCCGCCGTCAGCGGGCCCGGCTTGTGCAGAATGCTGTCGGGAATGCCCACCTTGCCAATGTCGTGCAACCGGGCCCCCCGGCGCACGTGCACGATATCACGCTCGCACATGCCCATGGCACGAGCCAGGCGCACGGTCAGCGCGGTGACGCGCCGGGTGTGGTCCTCGGTCTCCTTGTCGCGCAGATCGAGCGTACGCGACCAACTCTCCAATGCGCTGTCACAGGCCTGCTCCAGTTCGCGGTCGTAATGCTGCATTTGTTCGACCAGTTGCGCATTGAGGATGGCGATGGCCGCCGTATTGCCGATAAAGCTCAGCAAGTCTGCATCTGACGGCGTGTAACGGCCAGGCGCATAGCTCTGTACCTGCATCACCCCGGCGACCCGACCCTTGGCGAGCATGGGCACGTATAGCGCAGATTGTGTGTACTTCTTGTCCGTGCCCACCTTGACGGCGGTGCTGCCGGGTTTCCCCAACTGCTTCTGCAGGTCGTTCATGATGAGCGGCTGGCGGGTGTGAATCACCCGGCTTTGTGTGCCCTCGGCCGGACTGCGCAGGGGCAATGGGGGCAGGCCGGAGACATCAAGCACC